>NZ_JBQEQR010000080.1:0-342029 GCF_052037695.1 Vibrio sp. WZ-1
ATTCTAAGCAAAATCCTCTCAACAAAGAGTAAAACGCTTTTAGCCGAACCCTTTGGGCAGCGTTTGTGGCTCCTTTCTACTGCGTTATCGGCTTATCAGGTAGGGCAACTACATTTCAAAGCCTCTGCCTTGTATAAAGAACCCACAAACTGCTGCAAAAATCAGCTCAAAAGGTCAACAGACCCTAATCTATCGCACCTAAATGCTAGGAATAACTTCACAGTTTCTCATGTAAACTTGTTCGTGGTATAAAAAAGGCGTTAAATTAATACTTTACCCTACCAATTAAGGAACTATGCTATGTGGTATGTCATCTTTTCTCAGGATATTGAGAATTCGTTGGAAAAACGTCTAAGCGTTCGCCCTCAACACCTTGAGCGCTTACAGCAATTACAAGACGAAGGTCGCCTACTAACAGCAGGTCCAATGCCAGCGATCGATTCTGATAATCCAGGTGATACGGGCTTTACCGGCTCAACCGTGATAGCGGAATTTGCTTGTTTGGAAGATGCCAAAGCATGGGCAGATGCCGATCCTTACATCACGGCAGGCGTTTACGCAAACGTGATTGTAAAACCATTTAAGAAAGTTTTTTAAGTTATGAAAAAATTACTGTGTCTCTTCCTCGTATTTGGTGCGTTAGCTGGCTGTTCATCCAACGATGATCAACAACGTCAGCTTGAGCTAATGGCATCTAACCGTGCAGGCGTTCTTTCTGCCGGTCTGCCACTTGAGTATGGTCCGCTTAAGATATTGCGTGTGTCATCCAATAAAAATGTGGTTGAGATGATGATGATCTATAACGATGATGCGCTAGGCGCTAAACCGTTAAATCAAGTACTCAACACAAGTATCTACACATACTGCAACACGCCTGCAGTACGTAAACAAATCGATATGGGTTTGATGTACCGTATTAAGATTCGCAATTCTCGCGGTCAATTGATAGCAGATGAATTGGTATCAGAGCAAAAATGTACTGCGACTCAAACGCCACAGTAATTACAGCATTGGTATTCTGAATACCAATCAGAATGAACGAAACAAAAGCGAGGGCAAACGTCCTCGCTTTTTGCTTCTCTACAATGCCTAGGCAAATGATTTATGCTAATTCAGCACGCAACTTCTTAGTTGCTGACACTAGATTGGCCAATGCCGCTTCAGTTTCTGCCCAGTTACGAGTTTTCAGTCCACAGTCTGGGTTCACCCACAAACGCTGTGCGGGGATTTTTTCCGCAGCTTTCTTGATCAGGCCTTCAATCCAATCTTCTGTTGGGATGTTTGGTGAGTGAATATCATAAACGCCAGGACCAATTTCATTTGGATAGTTGAAATCTTCAAACGCTTTCAATAACTCCATATTCGAGCGAGAGGTTTCAATGGTGATAACATCTGCATCCAGCGCTGCTACCGAATCTATGATTTCGTTGAACTCACTGTAACACATGTGCGTATGTATCTGCGTTTCTGGCTTCGCAATGGCAGCAGAGATCTTAAAGGCATCAACAGCCCAGTTAAGGTATTCTTTGTGGTCCCGCTTTTTCAGTGGTAACCCTTCACGAATCGCAGGTTCATCAATTTGAATGATGTTGATACCAGCATCTTGTAAATCTGACACCTCATCTCGCAGCGCGAGAGCAAGCTGGTCAGCAATCTCTTTACGAGTAATGTCTTCGCGTGGGAATGTCCAACACAAAATCGTTACTGGGCCAGTCAGCATGCCTTTCATTTGTTTACTTGTTAATGACTGCGCATACGTCGACCACTCAACGGTAATTGGCTTCTCACGTTCTATGTCTGCGACCACAATTGCTGGCTTTACACATCGGGAACCATAGCTTTGCACCCAACCAAACTTGGTGGTTTGGAAACCTGCTAAGTTTTCTGCAAAATACTCCACCATATCGTTACGTTCAGCCTCACCATGTACCAATACATCGAGGTCCAGTGCTTCCTGTCTTTTCACAGCGTCAGCAATATGACCTTTGAGCGCTTGATGGTACTCTGTCTCAGAAAGCTGCCCACTTCGGAATGCACTGCGCTGAACACGAATTTCACCCGTTTGTGGAAAAGAACCAATAGTCGTCGTTGGTAATAATGGTAAACCTAATACCTCTTCTTGATGCACTGCACGCTCGATATATGGTGCGCTACGCTGAGTCAGAGCTGCAGTAATGCCATTCAAACGATTTTGCACATGTGGTTTGTTCACATGGGTTGCAGTTTTGCGGTCTTTAATTGGCTGACTGTACGTATCACAAGCGAGGATCGCATTGTGGTCACCATCGAGTGCGCGTCCAAGCAGTGCTACTTCGGTCACTTTTTGTTTTGCAAATGCAAACCAGCTTTTCACTTCTTCACTCAGTGCTGGTTCCAATTCCAAATCCACAGGGCTATGGAGAAGTGAACAAGAACTCGCGATCCAAAGCCTATCACCAAGTTTGTCTTTGATTGGTTGCAAGCGCTCTAGCTGAGAGCTTAAATCTGAGCGCCAAACATTACGGCCATTCACAACACCCGCAGAAAGAACCCAATGTTCAGGTAGCGTTGCCAGCACGTCGTCTAACTGCTCAGGCGAAGCCGATAGATCAATGTGTAAACCATCGACGTTAAGTTCGATAATCTTATCTAGGGTATCGCTGACCGAATCAAAATAAGTTGTGAGAAGCACCTTCACGTCACTTCGGATAACTTGGTAAGCCAGTTTGAACGAGTCAGCCCATTTATCTTCAAGTTCAAGTGAAAGGATCGGCTCATCAATTTGCACCCATTCAACACCTTGGCTTGCCAACTTAGACAAAATCGCTTGGTACGCTGTTAGTAATCTTGGCAGCAAGGTAAGGCGGTCAAAGTCTTCTTCTACTTCTTTGCCTAAATAGAGGTAGCTAATAGGGCCTAGCAGAACAGGCTTTACTTTATGCCCCGCTTTGATTGCTTCATTTACTTCTTCAAACAGCTGTGGCCAACTCACTTCAAACGTATCATCCTTGCTAAACTCTGGCACAATATAGTGATAGTTGGTATTGAACCACTTTGTCATGTCAGAGGCCGCAGCACCTGCACAACCGCACCCCGATTGAGACTGACCGCGCCCCACTTTGAACAAGGTATCGAGATCAGGGAATCCTGTCGCGTGGCGCTTAGGTACATGCCCCAGAAGCAATGTCGTTGTGAGAACATGATCGTACCAAGCAAAGTCGCCAGCAGTTGCGAAGCTCAAACCTGCTTCCGTTTGTGTATTCCAGTTTTTCTCGCGCAGCCCAGCCCCCACCAGTTTGAGTTCAGCTTGGTCGATTTCACCTCGCCAGTATTTTTCCTGCGCAAACTTCAGTTCACGTTTTTCACCAATGCGTGGGTAACCAAGAATATGCGTTGTCGTAGCCATGTCCGTATTCCTTATTCATTTTCTGATATTGAGGTCAGTACATCGGGAATGAAATTCACCAAGATGTCTGGATGGCTAAAACTATCGCTCTCATGCACGGATTGAACAACATCCAATTATTCAACTTGTTTATTAGGAAAATTCATGTTGAGCGATCTCACTCGCACTAGGTTGACAGAAATAGACGTCTAGACGTTTACATATCCATTTTTTATCGGTAAGTTAATATAGCTCATGGAAAATGCATAAGGATGAAAGGGATTCATGATAGAGTTGAAACACTTACGTACCCTCACCTCGTTAAGAGATACTGGGTCACTCACTGCGACGGCGACGGCGCTGCACCTGACACAATCCGCCCTTTCCCACCAAATCAAAGATCTTGAATCTCGCATTGGTGGTCAGTTGTTTTTGCGAAAAACTCGCCCAGTAAAATTCACTTCTGAAGGAGAGATCCTGCTTCATCTTGCTGATGAAGTTTTACCAAAGCTTGCCAGAGCAGAAAATGAGCTCGCTAGCCTGAAAGAGGATGTGAATGGTCGCTTACATATGGCGATTGAGTGCCACTCATGTTTCCAATGGTTGATGCCGGCGTTGAAGGAATACCAATTGACTTGGCCAAGTGTCACGCTCGATTTCTCTTCCGGCTTTGGCTTTGAGCCACTCCCAGCCTTGCTAGCTGGCGAATTGGATTTGGTCATAACCTCTGACATTCAACCAAGATCTGAAGTTCATTATGAGCCACTGTTCGATTTTGAAATGCGCTTGATCACCTCCACCAGCCATCCGCTAGCCAATAAAGACATCATTGAGCCAGAAGATCTTGCTGACCAAACAATGCTTTGTTACCCGGTACAGAAACAAAGGCTTGATGTGGTCAAACACTTCTTACAACCGGCAGGTGTGGAACCAGCCAAATGGAAGCAAGCGGATAATACCTTAATGCTGGTGCAAATGGTGTCTGCTGGGTTAGGTGTTGCTGCTTTGCCAAATTGGGCTATTTCGGAATTCTCACGCCAAGGTTTGATTACTAGCAAGCCTTTCGGTGATGGTTTATGGCGTCGCTTATTTGCTGCGACCCGAAATTCCGAGAAAGAAAAACGCTACCTACAAGCCTTCTTCTCGACAGCTCGTCAGCAATGTAAAAGCCACCTTGACGGAATCAAGATGGCCTAAAAACGTAGGAGTAGATACGACGTTAGCGTTCGTAAGATTTGAATTGATTAGTGAGTGGGTCGTATTGATAGCCGAGCATATCAAGTTTGCCCACTACCGATTCAACATCCATCTCATACATAGAAACTAGCTCTTCAAAGCTCTCACACTCTAAACGTAGCTTTTCATTTACGATACCCAGCAAGATAATGCTGTCCCAGTTAGTAACATTGCTTAAGTCCATCGCGACACTCCTCTAAAACTAGGTATTCGGCCTCAATCTGTTGAGCACCAGCGTCTTGGCACGCTCTAAACCAATAGAGGCTATATCTAAAGCGTAGACTTAATCTTATGATTTGAAAGTGAGCTCGGTCTAAATCCCGAGCTCATCAGTAGGAATTCTGAAAGAAATTTTAAGTAGGCAGGCCTATGCACCAAGTACAAACAGCCCCTGTAGGCTAGTCATCGAAGCCAAAGCAAGTAGCAAAGCCGCGGCAACCTGAACTTTGCTTGGAACCTTATGTGTGAAGATATGCCAACACCAAACCACGATGGCCATAATCAGCATCGCTAATGATGCCAAGATATGTTGAGTGACAGAGTTAAGCGTCGCTTCATCTAATTGATATGCAGAGAACAAGGTCATTACAACCAAGAGCATTCCTGAAACGACACCACTCACAGGCAGAATACGATGGAACGCTTGTAAACGACTACGCGCAATCACCAGTAGCAGCTGCGCAAATACCGCACCTAAGAAGAAAACCATAAGAGCCACTGACGCAGATGCTGCCCAATGGGGCTGTTCGAACACTTGAATACTCACATAAGCAAACGCCAAACCATTAGCCAAGTGCAATGCCCAAAGTGGCCCTTTCTCACGTGTTTTCTTAGTTTGAACTTGAGAGTAGAAATAGAAGATGGCAAATACAACCATGAATGCTTCAATACGAAGCGATGCTACTGCTAACCAAAGAATACCTATTGAAGGGAGCATCTTATGCAGACGACCACGTTGACCCGGACAAATATCACCTTTAATCAGCAGCAAGGTCAACAGCGCTTGTGCGCCAAATAGCATTGGAGGAAAAGTTAACAGCAGTTGTTGAATCATATTGAATACAAACTCAAAAGTCATTTTGGGGTGGCGATAATAACAAATAGCCTTTGTTCAGACTACTGCTTCGCCACCCATCGAATAATGGTTTGTTAGCTATTTGCTAAGTAATGTAAAACATCTCCTTGTGTAATGACACCTCGATAGTGATGCTTCTCGTCACATACCACCCACGGAAAGGCAATATCTGCTTGCAGCAACTCTGGAATATTTTTGAGTTGTGTACTTGCTTCTACACTTTGGAATTTAGTACTCATCACTTGATTGACAGGTTTCTTCCAAACTCTAGCTTCTCTCTCTGTTTCTAAATCGGTTCCCATAGAGGGTGTTAAATGCAAACTTATGTGCTCTCTTAATACCACTCCTACACATTGCTTCTCATCCACAACCACAAGTGGAGAGTCAGGGTTCAAGTTCATAAACTCTACCGCAAGAGACAACGGATCACCCGGGTCAAGGTGGTGAACGTTTGAATGACACAGCGAAAGCAATGTTGCATTTGGGTTTGGCTTTGATTGCACATCCTCAAACAGATGCTCATAACTGATAGCTTTATCGTACGCCAACAAAGGTAATGCCTCTGAGAACACAAAACCTTGCATATAGTCCACGCCAATTCTGGATAGTGCCCTCAGCTCACTCACGGTTTCAACACCTTCAGCTATCACTTTTACATTCAGGCTATGAGCGAGTTGAGTGATCATTTTGACAATATTGTATTTTGTACTACCTTCCGTTAGGTTCTGAACAAATTTTCTATCAATTTTAAGGACATCAAATTGACCATCCTCTAAGTATGAAAAAGAAGAATACCCCGTCCCGAAATCGTCAATAGCAATACTAATACCGTGCTGACGTATTTGCTCCAAAGCCAGCTTATGCTCAGCGTCTTGCTCAAAGTAAGCGGTTTCAGTTAGCTCTATCGTGACCGCCCTTGGATCAACCTTGCTAGATTGAATAATTTCAAAAGAGTTTTGTATTACTTGGAGAGAATCTAATCGTGTATTCAACGAACGATTGATCGTTAAACCTACATCCTCACCATAAACACACTGTAAGTAAGGGAACTTCTCAATAGAGATTTGACACACAAGATCATCAAGTGCAGACACCAGCTCTAAGTCCTCAATGATAGCGATCACTTCTTGAGTGTTACACTGCCTAGCCTTTAAATGGAAACGAGCAAGCGCCTCAAACTTAGCCACTCGACCAGTTCTTGCCTCCACGATCGGCTGGAAATAAACATCAACATTCCTACTGGCGATCTGGTCTCTCAGTATACTTTCTAATTGCAACCTTTTTACTAGCTCGGTGTGCAAATCACTGTTGTAAAAGTTAAAGTAGTTTTCAATTCCAGATTTAGCAGAAACCATTGCTTGCGCAGCTTGTACAATCGCTTTGGTTGGATTATCTGCATCGTAACCAATGACCGAAACACCTGTGCGACCAGCAACTACGGAATCGTGCATCTCAGAACCAACTTCCGCCCTCAGTTCAGTGAAGAACCCTCGAATAGCAATTTGTATCAAACGTAATGGACTTAGCCATCGACATTTGGGGGTCTGTATACAAATGGAAAAGACATTTTTGGTGAGTTGACTCGCTACGCTGACATGTTTGCTGCGCATTAAGAAATCAGAGAAACCCAGCTGTTCTTCAACCATAAATTGAGCGCTAAACTTGGGTGCAATAGTCATAATGATCTTAATATCATTCGTTATATCGTCAGCGCATAGAGCATTAAGTTTTTTTTCAAACTCGTTTTTATTGGGTAGGTAACTGATCCAATGGGAGTTGGTTTCCTTCGCACTTTTAAGCCTGAATAGTGCAGCAGAAATATCGGTTGAAAAACCAATATAAAAGACTCGCTCATCCGACAAAGCAAGCTTATAGAGACAAAGGTGGTGAGCCTGATCGCCACCTGTAGCATTAAGGCTGAGTAAATTACCGCTCCAGACCCCTTCTGTTTCCACCTCTCGCCAGATATTCTCGTAAAACTCTTGGCTGTGTAACTCAGAGCTGAAAATTTGAGTTTTTAAACCGACAATATCAAGGTTCTGATAACCCATTTGACTTTCAAACGCAGCATTACATCCAAGTATTCTCGTCTCGGAGTCAGCAATCAAAACACCAACGTTTGGTAAATTGAAAATCGTCTCTAGTATTTTGGCCTGCTCTTGCTGACCTTTTACTTTAATTTGAGGGATCAGTGAGCCTTGTATGTAAGAACGATTGATCTTTTCAAATCGACATTCAATATGAATGAACACATCAGGCCGTGGCACAATACAGCACGAAAAAGACTCTTCTCCGCCCAATGCTTTCACTCGACTAAACCGAATTGATGCCTCTTCTTTTTGTTCTTGTGACATGTAATCGAACAATTGTTCAAAACAAGTCAGCGGCGCCATTATTTCGCAATTTTCCATCAAGGCTTGCTGATCACATTCGAACACTTGAGTTTCCATGTTCAGCGACCAATTTATAACCTTAGTTTCACTTTTTAGCGTGGGTTCAGATTGCGACATCATGTTAAGTAGTTCTGTCATCACTTAACCTCACTTCCTTACCTAGCACATCTTATGCGTCAATTTGAGTATAGACATACAAGGCAGTATGAACACTTTGCTTGTTGGCAAAGTTTGAGCTCGATCAACACCTTTAACCCTATATGAAATAAGGACAAAATCACACTGCTGCTCATTTAAGCTACAACTTGCTCTTCACTCTATTAGCAATACGACTCGAACTAAGGGAGATATGTCACTTGCCTGTAGATACCTGATAATCAAATCGCTATAATTCGCGCTCCCTGGAACAGAGAGCAAAATATGACCAACGACATTACTCCTATTCATGAGTACAAAAAATACTGGGCTGAGTGTTTTGGTACGGCACCTTTCTTGCCGACCAGCCGCAAAGAAATGGACGCCCTAGGATGGGATAGTTGTGACATTATCATTGTCACGGGTGACGCATATGTCGACCACCCGAGCTTTGGTATGGCGATCATTGGTCGTCTACTGGAATCTCAAGGTTTCCGTGTCGGTATCATTGCTCAACCAGAATGGCAAAACAAAGACGCTTTCATGCAACTTGGTAAGCCAAACCTGTTCTTCGGGATCACAGCGGGCAACATGGATTCCATGATCAACCGATACACCTCTGATAAAAAACTTCGTCATGATGACGCGTACACCCCAAATAACGAAGGTGGGAAACGTCCAGACCGTGCCACATTGGTGTACTCACAGCGTTGTCGTGAAGCCTACAAAGGCACTCCAATCGTACTAGGTGGTATTGAAGCTAGCCTAAGACGTGTTGCGCACTACGATTACTGGTCTGATAAAGTTCGTCGCTCTGTTCTGTTTGATGCCAAAGCCGACATTCTTCTCTTTGGTAATGCTGAGCGTGCTCTCGTTGAAGTGGCTCATCGTCTAGCCGATGGCGAAGATATTTCGACCATGACCAACATCCGTGGTACTGCGGTTAACCTACCAGCAGAGCCAGAAGGCTACACTGTTATCGATTCCTCTCGCATTGAGAAACCTCGTAAAGAAGCGTTCGTCCCTAAGAACCCATACGAAGTTGAGACTGAGTGCGATACCAAAAAAGAAGAGCCAGAAGCGAAGCCAATTACGATTCGTCCATCACGCCATGATGCTGCGAACACCGCGGTACGCCTACCGGCCTTTGAAAAACTGAACAACGACCGCATTTTGTATGCACACGCAAGCCGCGTAATGCACTTGGAAACCAACCCATATTCGGGTCGTGCTCTGCTACAACGTCACGGTGACCGTGAGCTTTGGGTAAACCAGTCTCCGATTCCACTGACAACAGAAGAGATGGACTTCGTATTTGGCTTGCCTTATGCGCGTGTCCCTCACCCTATGTATGGCAAGGCGAAGATCCCTGCTTACGACATGATTAAAACCTCGGTTAACATCATGCGTGGTTGTTTTGGTGGCTGTTCTTTCTGTTCGATTACCGAGCACGAAGGTCGTATCATCCAAAACCGTTCTCAAGACTCGATCATCAATGAGCTAGAAGAGATCCGTGACAAAGTTCCGGGCTTTACTGGTACTATCTCTGATTTAGGTGGACCTACTGCGAACATGTACCGCCTTGGCTGTAGCGACCCGAAAGCCGAAGCGAACTGTCGTCGTCCTTCTTGTGTTTTCCCAGGTATCTGTAACAAGCTAAACACGGACCACAAACACACCATCGATCTTTACCGCGCAGCTCGCAAAGTAAAAGGTGTTAAGAAGGTCATGATCGCATCTGGTGTACGTTACGACCTTGCAATTGAATCACCAGAATACGTGAAAGAGCTTGTGACTCACCACGTAGGCGGTTACCTGAAGATTGCTCCTGAGCATACCGAGAAAGGTCCACTGGATCTGATGATGAAGCCGGGTATGGGCACTTACGACCGCTTTAAAGAGATGTTTGAGAAGTACAGTGCGGAAGCGGGTAAGAAGCAATACCTGATCCCTTACTTCATCTCTGCACACCCAGGTACCGAAGATGAAGACATGTTGAACTTGGCACTATGGTTGAAGAAGAACAACTTCGAGTGTGACCAAGTACAGAACTTCTACCCATCGCCAATGTGTAACGCAACGTCGATGTATTATTCAGAAACCAACCCTCTGAAACGCGTGAAGTACAAACAACGTGAAGATGTACCAGTGGCGAAAGGTGAACGTCAGCGTCGCCTACATAAAGCACTACTTCGCTACCACGATCCAGCTAACTGGCCAATGATCCGCGAAGCGCTGATCAACATGGGTAAAAAGCACTTGATTGGTGACAAGCCGAACTGCTTGGTTCCGGCAGAAGACATTGATGCACAGACACCTGCGCAACGTCGTAAGTCTGGTCGTCACGGCGCAAACCGTTTTGCAACCAAACACACCAAGAATCAACCGGGCTTTGGTGGCCACTTGAACAAGCGTTCAGAAGGCGGCTCTCGTGATGGTAAACCATCTGGCAACCGCAACGGTTCAGGTAAAGCGCAAAGCGGTCACAACGGCCAAGGTCGCGGAAACCAAAACAACGGTGCGACTGGTCAGCGTCCAAATACTGGCTCACGAACAAGCGGTAACAACCAAAACCGTTCAAATGGTGCTGGTTCACAAGGTCAAGGTCGCCCTCAAGGTCAAGGTAAACCAGCGGGCCAACGTAAACCAAAACGCCGTTAATTTAATAGCACTAAAATACTAAAAAGGGCTCCAGAGGTAACTCCGGAGCCCTTTTGTTTTGTCTGTATTTACTTAAAAAAGGCAGATTATTTCGCTACGTTACCTGCAACGTTTAGTGCATCCCAAGTACGTGCGAATGGTGGTGCGTAGCAGAAGTCCATGTAGCCTAGTTGCTGTGTGGTCATCTTCGCAGTGATAGCAACAGCAAGTGCGTTGATTCGCCCTACTGCGCCCTTCTTGCCCACGATTTCGCCACCAAGCAGTACATTAGTTTCTGGGTGGTAAACCAGCTTCACTTTAATGTCTTCTTGGCCTGGGTAGTAGTCGGTTTGGTTCTTATCTGAAATGGTTGAAACCTTCACTTCCAAGCCGTGTTCTTTGGCAAGTAGTTCGGATACGCCCGTACATGCCAGTTCATAATCCAACACTTTCAAGCAAGATGAACCTAAGAAGCCACTCATGTAAGTGTCTTTGCCAGCAAGTTTGTCTGCCATCATGCGCGCTTGTTTGTTGGCTGTGGTTGCAAGTGGAACATACACTGATTTGCCTAGCGCCATGTGGTGAACCACTGCACAGTCGCCGACGGCGTAGATGTGCGCATCTTCTGTCGCGCCAAACTCGTCCACTAACAATGCGCCGTTAACTGCTTTTGGTAACTCGAATGCTTCTGTGTTTGGTTTAAAACCAAGTGACATGATCACAACATCTGTTTCTACATCGCCATTGTCGGTTTCTACGATGTAACCGGCCTGCTCTGCGTCGCGAATGGCTGATACGCTGCAACCAGTTTTAAGCTCAGCGCCAGATTCACGAATCGCGCCTTCTACCACTTCAATCATTTCTGGGCTAAACTGGCGGCTCATCACGTGTTGTTCACGCTCGATAATGGTGACGTGCTTACCTAGTAAGTGTGCTGCATCGAACACTTCTAGGCCGATAAAACCACCGCCGATAACGCAAACGCGTTGTTTGTTGCTGTCCTTAAGGGCTTCTTTTACTGCCAAGCCATCTTCCATGCTGGTTAGCGTGTATACGTGCTCTGGGTTGAACTCGCCAAACGATGGCACGATTGGACGCGCGCCCGTGGCAATCACCAACATATCGTAATCGATGGTGCTTTCTTCACCTTGGTGACGAACTTTAATCTGCTTTTCAGTGCGGTCTAGTGCCACCATTTCAGTTTCAATGCGCACGTCTAAACCAGATTTAATCGCTTGTTCTGGCGTACGAGAAATCATGCGCTCAGTGTCATCAAACATGCCACCAGCAAAGTAAGGTAAACCACACGCACCGAACGAGATGTAATCGCGCTTATCCAGCACAATCACTTCATCTGATGGCTGATTACGTTTGTATTTCGCTGCGAAACTCATACCAGCAGCGCTACCGCCTACGACAACAACTTTCATATTTATTACCTAAATAACCTGAACTCAGGAAAACGGAAGAGCACCCGCGATGGGTGCTCTTTATTAAGTTTGGAAATTACACTGCTGCTTCTTTTGTTACTGTTGCAGCAACATCAGCGTTGTATTGCTCAGTATTCAATGAGCCGTTCTTCTTCGCGGTTAGAACACCTGACAGCATAGAGCCAGAGATGTTAAGCGCCGTACGTGCCATGTCGATAAGCGCTTCGATAGAAACTAGAATCGCCACAACCGTGATGTCTAGCCCCATGATGGTTAGCACCGCTACTGCTGCGAACGTTGCACCACCACCAACACCTGCGATACCGAATGAAGCAATCGCGATTACAGCAATCAGTTGTAGGATGAAGCCTAGGTCAACTGGCATACCCATTACTTGTGCTGCCATGATAGCTAGCATCGCTGGGTAGATACCTGCACAGCCGTTCTGACCGATACTGGTGCCGAATGTTGCTGACATATTTGCTGTTTCTTCGTCCACACCTAGACGTTGAGTTTGAGTTTCAACGTTTAGTGGGATTGCTGCCATGCTTGAGCGAGAACCGAAGCCAAATACGAGTACTGGCCAGATTTTCTTCATGAACTTCGCCGGAGACAGACCGAACATAGACACCATCACAAAGTGGATAGCGAACATTACACCGATTGCCACGTAGCTTGCTAGTAGGAAGCGACCCATTTCTGCTAGTGCGAACAAATCGTTTGTCATCATGAACGTGGTCATCAGAGCGAATACACCGTAAGGCGTCAACTTCAGAATCTCACGTACCATTGAAAGTACCACTTCTTTTGCAGAGTTGATGAAATCAACGAAGTTTTGTACTTTCTCAGGCTTACGGTTTTTCACTTGCAGGATACAGTAGCCAAGGAACATACCGAACAATACAGTCGATAGTGTCGATGTACGCTCAGAACCCGTTAGCATGTCGAAGATGTTAGTTGGGATAATAGACAGCGCCATACCAGACAAACCGCTGCTCGCCATTGCATCTTGTGTTGCAATCAGAGAGTCACCACGTGCTTCGATAGCACTGTTCGTACCAATTGTGCTGACTAGTGCGTTTGCATCGATACCGAATAGGTAAATACTTGCGATACCCACTGCTGCAGAGATAGCACAAGTGAAAAGTAGAATACCGATGATTTTTGGTGCGATGCGCGATAGTGCACCACCGCCTTCTACGTTCATGATCGAAGAGATCATCGCCACAAATACTAGCGGGATTACGATCATTTGTAGAAGCTTGATGTAGCCTTTACCGAACACAGAAATCAGTTCAGCAAAACCTGCCGTTGCAACGTTGCCTACACCGAATACGAGCTGAATCACACCACCGAATAACAGGCCGGCAGCAAGCGCACTCAGTACGCGGAAGTTAAAGCTTTTCTTTTGTTTTTTGAAGTTCGCGAGTAACGCGTAGAACCCAAAGAACAGGATGCTCAATCCAATAAATGAAACGCTCATGAGAATCTCCTATTGATACCCATTTATGTCCGAAAATCAGTTATTTTTTGTATGCAATGGCTTCAACTTCAACCAATGCGTCTTTTGGTAATCGTGCTGCTTCAACGCAAGAGCGAGCTGGTGCGTTTTCTGTACCAAATACCTCGGTGTACACTTCGTTAAATGCCACGAAGTTTTCCATATCTGATAGGAAGCATGTTGTCTTCAATACCGTGTCTAGGCCCGCACCGCTTGCTTCTAGAACTGCTTTTAAGTTCTCTAGAGACTGACGCGCCTGCTCTTTGATGCCGCCTTCAACAAACTGCATGGTTTCTGGAACCAGTGGTAGTTGGCCTGATGTGTAAACCATGTCGCCGTAAGCCGTACCTTGAGAGTAAGGACCGATAGCTGCTGGTGCTTGTTCAGTGGCAATGATCTGTTTCACAATATAACTCCTAAGTTATTAATTTTATTCTGATTTAAATTCACGGATAAACTTGTAAACCGCCTGACGGCTGATCCCAAGTTGCTCTGATACTTGTGTGGTCGTCTCTTTTAGTTCAAATACGCCGTTATCAAACAGGCAACGAATGATGGCTTTATTACGACCTTTTGCTGAAATCGTCTCGTCTTGTTCCACTTCTTTTGTCGCTGCACTCAACGCTTGCTTGATAACATCGTTCGCGTTGTTGCTGAACGTTTCGCTGACTAGGGTTTGCGATACATTGCATTGCGGCATCAGTGTTTTAACGATTTCAGGGAATGGGAAAGATAAGTTCATGTTGATGCACAGCATGCCAATCGGCTTTTTCTCTGGACCAGCCAAAATGCAAGTGGTCGATTTCAGTAGCGAGCCATCGGCTGCATTGGTGAAATAACTCTTCGGAGAAACCTCGCCCGTTTTCTCGAATGTGCTCCACATACGTAGACCCAAATCGGTGATTGGCGAGCCAATTTCACGTCCGGTATGATGACCATTAACAATCTTCACGACTGAATTTTCTAAGCTTTCAAATGAATGAATAACCACTTCGCAGTAAGGGCCAATCAAATCAGCAATTGTGTCTGCCAAGCGAAAATAGTTGCTTAAACATTCTCTGTCTTCATCGGTGAATCGAACTTGCTTTACACTCTTCATCTTGGTTTACATTTTTGAACTCAATGACTGTAAATTACTTCTTTCGGGTTAGTTGAGCAATACTGAGTAAACTTCTGTAAACCATAAATTCGCGCCTAAAACACCAACAAAAAGCGAAGAATTGATCGAAATCACGCGCAATAGTTGAACAAGATCACCAAAAACATATGAGTCAGGTTTAATTTCTTAAACTTCATCAAAGTTTAAATATTTAAAATCAAAGATTCCATTTTTGAACATTTTAATGATCTAAAGCAAGTTCTAAAACCTACTAAGAACAGCATACGGCATCATTTAAATCAAATGCAGATTAATTTATAAAATTAAACACACCTAACCATTCACAACAAAAGTAAATGTGAATAAAACATCACGAAAATTAATCTAACCAATTCTCTGTCTAATAAGACGAACGGAGTTTCAAAAAGACGTCCAAAAATGAAAGACGTTAGCTTGAAAATAGATAAGGCTTCCGAATAGAAGCCTTGAAAAGAACTATTTAGCAAATACCCAACGAGAGCTAAGGACAAAATTACTACACATACCCACAAGTATTCCCATCACCAGTGCGATGTAAACCGCGATTCCCTGCTCTCCTAGCCATAGTGTCGTACCTTTAAAAACAACGAAATTTGGTATGGCACTAATGCAGGCCGAAATCATAAATTTTCGCCACTGCCGAAAAGGGCGGTCTTTTTTAGATTGGGAGAACGTGAGATAGCGATTACCAAGCCATGTCGTTGTCGCTGCAAATAGAAAGGCACAAGCACGAGCTAGCATGAGTTCTGAGCTCAGCCAATGAAATAGCAACGCGAAAATCAAGGTATCGACCGCAAAGCCGATACCTCCGATAAACGCAAACCGAGCAAATTTATCCATTCGCACCACTATTAATGCAGCTATACAGGGAACGCTTAGAGTTCGCAGTAAACTCATTCATGCAACTCAATGAACTGTCCTTGATGAGCACATCCACCTCGTGAGACTTACCAACCAAGTGGAAGCGTGGCAAAGACTCAAGTTCGGCAGAATCTTCTAGCTTTTTGGCTTGGCCTTGGCTGTAAAACTGTCCAGAGAATGGACGCTTACCAACATAAAAGATTGGGACATCATCTTTTACCTGCTCTAAGATCACACGATCGCTGCGGCTATCCGCCTTACCAAGATTCAGAACTAGCATCGCGATCATCAAAAGAACCGGAAGAACAGTTGCGGTTCCAGAAAGCCACTTGAGGTCTTGCTTGTCGACTAGCATCGCGATGATTAACCCAAGCGCGGGAACTCCTGGAAGCACATATGCAGGTAAGATGTTGCCTGCCATCGTAAACAAAATCATTGGGGAAATTAGCCAACAAAGCAAAAAGGTAAATAAACCCTGATGATCGGTTTCGATCTCCTTCAGTGCTTTTCTACGCTTCAAAGCTAAAACGGGTAAAACGATAGACCATGGCGCTGCTGATTGTAGCCAGAATAACCAAATCATACCGCGAGGTTGGTCGTGGGCAGAGCCATATAAGTCCCCTTCCCAACCACTTACCACAAAGCGCTTAAAGTGTTCACCAACTATAAAGTAATCAATAAAGCCAGGGGTCGCCATCTCTGCCATGATGTACCATGGCAATGCAAATGCTAGCATCAGTGCCAATCCAGAAACAATTGGGAAACGCTGCCACAACGTTTTGAAAGCCCCCAAAAAACCATGCTGGATGATAAGCCACGGGAATACAGCTATACCCATGATCACAATCGCCACTGGTCCCTTAGCTAGCAGACCGCACGCTAAACCAAAGAAGCCTAAATAGCCCCAAAGTCGGCTGTACTTATCTTTTCCAAGCCAGCAGTAATAGAAACCTATCATTGCTATGGTCATCGCAAGGGTAAGAGCCATGTCAGTCATGACCGCTCCCGCTGCGATAGAAAAAATGCCACAAGTCGCCAAGACGAGAGAAGCGATCAGCGCACTGAAACCTGCTCGATGAGCCATAAATGCAATAAGGCCGATTGTCAGTACACCCGCTAACCAATGGGGCGCACGAACTGCAAATTCGTTCAAGCCAAACAGCTCAATACCGTATGCACTCATCCAAGTAAATAAAGGTGGCTTACCCCAGAAAGGCACGCCGTAGTCAAATTGCGGGGTTAACCAATTACCAGTTTCCACCATTAAGCGCGCCATTTCACCATAACGGGCTTCCGTGGTGTCCATTAGAGGATAAGTAGCTAGTGAAATAAGACGGAGTAAAAGAGCAAACGCCAATAACAACCACAGGTGGGTTTTATTAATACTCATGATTACGCGGTTTCTCCCAATTTAAATTTCAGAGATTGGATGGATTGATGTTTTGCTGGCTGCTCGTAAACAGACTGAACAAGATAGAGAGGACGTTGCTTGGTCTCGACGAAAATACGCCCGATGTATTCACCCAAAAGGCCAATAGACAGAAGTTGAACGCCACCCAATGCGAGTTGAACCACCATCATGGATGGATAACCGGTGACGGGCTCACCGAATACAACGGTTTTCATCACTATGAAAGCACCGTAAAGAAATGCACTAAACGCAACTAAAGCACCAGCCAGCGTCGCCAAACGAAGAGGACGGATTGAAAAGGACGTGATGCCATCCATAGCAAGCCCGATTAGCTTGAGATAGTTCCACTTAGTTTCTCCACTATGTCGAGCATCGCGTTCAAACTGAACCGTGACTTGCTTGAAACCAGGCCAAGAGAAAATACCCTTCATGTAACGGTTACGCTCTGGTAAGGCGTTGATGTGTTTTACCACTTTTGCACTCAACAGACGGAAATCACCTACGTTCTCCGGCACATCAAGCTTCGCCATACTGTTTAGGAGTTTGTAGAAGCAAGCCGCAGAGAAACGTTTAAACCACGTTTCACCATGACGCTCACTACGCTGCATGTTCACCACGTCGTAGCCTTCACGCCATTTCGATACCATAGAAGGGATAAGCTCGGGAGGATCCTGCAGATCCGCATCAATCACAATGATTGCTTCGCCTTGACAGTGCTCTAAGCCAGCAGTCATCGCAGATTCCTTACCAAAATTTCGACTTAGGGCAATACAACGAACCACGCTAGAGGATTGAGAAAAGTTTTGCGCGATCATTAAACTGCTATCTTGGCTACCATCATCAACGTAGATAATTTCGCAATGCTCCGGCATAGCATCTAATACATCGGTTAAGCGGCGATGAAATTCAGGTAACACTTCCTGTTCATTGTAAAAAGGGACAACGATGGATAAAACTGGTTGAGGGTCAAAGTCTTGGAGAACCTTTGCAGTGGTTGCGGCGTGAAAATTTAAAGTCGGCATGCTACTCTTCCACTTGTATTTAAGAATAGCTCTAACCTACTAGTTACACCGTGAAAGAGTTGTTGTTGACATCTTTTTCACGTTATTAATGCATAATGTTCGGTTAATAATAAAATCCGTTTTCTAAAATCTGCAATATTGGAGAGTAATACATGAAACGCGTACTTTTAGTTGAAGATAATCGAGAAATAGCTGGCATGCTTTTCGATTATTTTGAGTGTGCAGGTATGGAGCTCGATTATGCAGATAATGGTGAATTGGGGTTGAAACTTGCTTTGGAAAACAGCTTCGACCTTATTCTCCTCGACCTTATGCTGCCTCGCATGGATGGCTTGACGGTATGTAATAAACTCCGTGACGCTGGTAACAACACGCCTGTTCTTATGCTAACCGCATTAGACAGTCGTGAAGACATGCTCAAGGGCTTCAAACACGGTGCTGATGACTACCTCACTAAACCTTTTGACTTAGATATTCTTGAAGCTCGAATGGCCGCATTGATTCGTCGCTATCGAGGGACAGTCGCTTCTTCTAAACTCGAATACGGTGAAGTGTCCATCGACCAAAAAACGCGCAAAGCGTACCGAAAAGATAAATTATTAGCCCTTAACCCAACGACTTATACCATCTTGGAAATGTTGGTTAAGAGTGCTCCCGATATCGTCACTCGCAACGAAATTGCATTTAGTCTTTGGCAAGAAAATGAGCCGAACAATGACGTCTTACGCAGCCATATTTATCAACTTCGAAATCAACTCGACAAACCATTTGAAACTCAATTACTAAAAACGATTCCCAAAGTCGGCTTTCGATTGGAGTCTGGTGAATGATCCGTCGATTGTTCAACAATACCCAGAGCATGACTGGGAGATTAGCGCTATTTTTCTCTCTTGTATCCGTGGTAGTCGGAGTGTTCTGCTTTACCTTAATTACTGTCGCACTGCTTTGGTCTGAAGATCGTGTCGGCGAACGCCGTATCTTAATCGATAAAAAAGAAGCCATTGAGCATTTCCAACGCCATCCGGACGACGGCAGTATCAAATTGGACTTGCTAACTGTCGCGTATAATAAACTCGAATTAGTACCGACCCCATTTAGACAGCATCTCATTGGGAAAAAGAGATTTTTAGATGAAATTGGTGATGACTCTGAATCACGTATGGTCTATATGGATACGTATACCCACAACGGTGAAGAACAACCTATAATTCTGATTTCTCTTATTGATGAAATTGAAATCACTTATGACGAGCTGGTTGTTGTGGTTGCGTTGGTATTGAGTGTAGTTGCCCTTTTAATCTTCCTTTTTGGCAGTCTATTGCTACGCCTATCACAAAGCTTGATCGAACCCGTAAACGCAATAAAAAATCAATTAGATCAGCACCATGGCGACCCAACCCAAATTTTCACCATTCCAGAAGGCTCCGCGAAAGAATTTCAAACACTAGCTTCACATTTAAACGAATACCGTAGCGAGATCAACAAAACCATTAAACGCGAACAAGCCTTTGCTCGCTATGCAAGCCACGAATTGAGAACACCTCTTACCGTGATGAAAGGCTCCAGTAGCTTGTTAGCAAGAAGCACAAATACAGACTTCCAGACTCGCCAAGTCAATCGAATTCAAGATGCAACACAGCAAATGTCGACAATGGTTGACGCCCTTCTTGGGTTAGTACGTTATGAACGAAACACAGACGACTCTCCTATGAGAACCATCTCGAATACCGAGTTGGCACATATCGTCTCACTTAGCCAAGCGCAAGCAGATGAAAAGAACATAACATTCAATATTCAAGTGACAGGGAACCCAAAAACACAGGCTACAAATGCTGTTCTTACCATAGTACTAGGCAACCTAGTCCGTAACGGCATCGCCGCGACCCCTACTGGCACAATTCATGTAATGATGAATGAAACCTCCATTTCTGTTCTCGATGGGGGTGAAGGCTTCTCAAGCATCCCTCATTCAGAAGGACATGGGCTGGGACTAATGATTGTCGATGACTTATGCCAACGCTACGGCTGGCAGTTTAAAATAGGTACACATCCTGAGGGTGGCTGCGAAGCAATTATCAATCTAGCGTTAGAGCGCACCGAATAATAGAAGCTCTCAGGGTATACCGAACGCTTTTTATCTGGGCTTAATGGCGTTACACTACGCGCCCTTTTTTACGGCAAGGTCACGTGGTTGGACACGTCAGCAGTAGCATGAAACTCTCTGAAAGCCCGATAACTCAACACAACTTTAACGGTCACACCTTTTTTCTTAAACGTGATGACATGCTGCACTCCCACTTTTCTGGGAATAAAGCACGTAAGTTTATGGCGTTGATGGAAACGCAGAACAGCGATATCAAAACGCTTATCAGTTATGGTTCAGCCCAATCCAATGCGATGTATTCCCTTGCTGCTCTGGCACAAATCAAAGGCTGGAACTTCGAGTTCTACGTTCACCATATTCCTTCGTGGTTGGCTGATTCACCAATTGGTAACTACCGCGGCGCACTTGATCTGGGAATGACCATCACTGCAATGCAAAACATGGGTTCTGAGCTTCACCCTCTGGAGTATATTGAACAAGTGCGCGGGGTGGACGAAACCACCCTTGTGGTGCCAGAAGGTGGACGAGCTTCTATTGCCGAACCAGGTGTGAAACAGCTAGCGATGGAAATTCTAGAGTGGACGCGTTTTGAAGGCGGTAAACAGTTTGTTGTCGCTTTGCCATCCGGAACGGGCACAACCGCTCTCTATTTGAGTAAACACTTAAAACCGCATGGAATAGGCGTAGTGACTTGTGCTTGCGTGGGTGACGCACAATACCTGACTGAACAATTCAATACTTTGGAAACGGATAACCACCCTACTATCCTATCTGTTCGTGACAAGCACCACTTCGGCCGTTTATACCAAAGCGATTACGAAACATGGAACGCGTTACACGACCAAACTAACCTTGAGTTTGACCTGCTTTATGACCCATACATGTGGCAGTGTTTACAGCCATGGTTGGCAGAAAATGAAGACAAGACTCTCATCTATATCCATCAGGGTGGATTACTTGGCAACGAGTCCATGTTGCCAAGATATCAACGAGAATTTGAATAAACGCAGTAGCGCAATCTGGTTACTTAATGAGCGCTAGGATTGATTTAAATTCTGGCGCTCGGCAATCTTCAACCATTTCATACAAGCACATTTCCACACCAGTTAGGCCAACACCATTGGCGGTCAGTTTGGCTAGCGCCAGCGCTTTGTTAGCTGGTGTTCGAGAAGAAACACAATCAGTCACAAGTTCCACTCGGTAACCCATCTGCCGCAGCGAGACCGCAGTTTGATACACGCAAATATGAGCCTCGATACCACAAACCAACCAGGTATCGACTTTGGCATTTTCCACTGCAAGCTTGAATGTTGGCTCTTTGCAACCATCAAAGGTGAACTTGGCGATCGGCAGATGCTCTTGCGCCAACACTTCACGAATTGGCTCTACCGTTGGCCCCAAGCGCTCTGGATTTTGCTCTAGCCAAACAATAGGCAAGTTGAGTGCTTTCGCTCCTTTGACTAATTTGGTGGTGCTTTCAATCAGTGCTTCGCTTTCGTGCATGAGCGTTGCCAACTTACCTTGTACATCGACAACAATCAGACCGGTGGCATTTTTCGATAACATTCTCATCTCCTATGAGTCGCTTGAGAATCCGCATATTCAAGTGTTTGATTAAGATAAATGTACCAGAACCACTAGACAATCAGATAAGCAAATTCGCAAAGTTATTGCCCGCGCACGCTATTCCTATTCCTATTGAAACTTTTCTCTAAACAGATCAATCAGTACCTTAACCTTGTTGGGCAAAAACAGGTTGGATGGGTAAATTAAAGTCAGATGCTGCTTAGGATGCGTAAACTCAGGTAGTACCTCCACCAGCTGACCATCTTCCAAAGCTGGCTTGGAATGCACTTGAGGGATAAATGCGATGCCATTTCCAGCGATCGCCATTAAGCGCAGCAAGTTTAAATCATCTGACCTAACCGCAACATGTAACTCCGGATCCAACAAGCCTGCGTTGTACCTGTTGGTTAGTAGACGATGATGTTTTAAGTCATCCAGCGTTTTCAAAGGTGCATGCGCATCTAGGTATGCTTGGGATGCCACAAAATGACTACGATACGGCAATAAACTGAACTGAACATAACTGTCATCAGAGACTTTCGCCACGCTTGGGAGAAGCTGAAGATCGAACGCTTGACGCTTAAGATCGACACTCTCTT
Organism: Vibrio sp. WZ-1; assembly: GCF_052037695.1. Lineage (NCBI taxonomy): Bacteria > Pseudomonadati > Pseudomonadota > Gammaproteobacteria > Vibrionales > Vibrionaceae > Vibrio > Vibrio sp. WZ-1. Next base: position 22,476 of record NZ_JBQEQR010000080.1, read on the forward strand.
GGTGGTTTTCAATTTCTACCGACATATCCGGATAGCGGGTAGTGTATTCGTTGATGATCGAATTGAACGCCGCTGAGCTCATCAACGCAGAAGGTATTGCGACACGCACCTTTCCCGTTAGCTCTTGCTGATACTCGTGCATTACATTCAAGCCTTGCTGAATATGCTCCATTGGCTGCCCCACCAGCTCAAACAAGCGCTTACCGTGTTCGGTGAGCTCAATAGTTCGCGTGGTTCGAATCAGCAGTTGGCAACCCAAGGCTTTCTCTAATTCTTGCAATCGCCGGCTCACTTTAGAGCGTTGCAGCTGGTTGGCTTCTGCCGCAGCACTGATACCACCGTGCACGACGGTTTGGCTAAACAGATGAAGATCATCAAAACTTACGTTCATTGTCCTACTTTTAGGTCATTTGTGCGCTTATTGTCATTCTACTGAATTGTGATCAACTTCTCTATAATTCGTTATCTTATTTGCTTGATAGAGCCATAAATTCAGGAATTTCTTATGACAGCGGATCATAAATTCAAACACTGGATGCGAACACTTATTGTCCTGTTCATTGTACTATTTTTCTACATCATCATTGCTGACCGACACGCGCCAATCACCACCGAAGGGCGAGTGCAAGGTTACGTAGTTCAAGTTGCTCCGGAAGTATCGGGCAAAGTAACGGATGTCCTAATTGATAATAACCAGCCAGTACATAAAGGCGATGTATTGTTCAAAATTGATGACCGAAAATACAAAATAGCGCTAGAGCAAGCCGAGTTGTCACTGCAATCGGCCTATGAGAAAGAAGCCACCCTATATTCACAACGTGAAGCGGCATTGGCAAACATTGCGCGCGCTCAAGCAACTTACAACAACGCGCACAACGAATACTCCCGTCTGCAAAAGCTGTCTCAACAGAAAGTCATTTCACAATCGAACTTAGACAACGCCTACGCACAAAACCAAGTATCGCGTGCAGCCCTAAAGGCTGAGCAGCAAAACCTGAAAGTGATTGAAGCTCAACTTGGCGATAAAAAAGGCCAAAGTACCGCTGTGCGCATTGCTAAAAATGGTATCGAGAAAGCACAGCTCGATCTTGCAAATACCTCAGTACTTGCACCAAGTGACGGTGTTGTGACTAACCTGCAGTTGGAAGTGGGAACCATGGCAAACACTAACATGCCACTACTGACATTCGTGCCAACAGGTTCAATGTGGGTGGCGGCTGATTTCCGCGAGAAGTCGGTTGCCAACGTCAATAACAGCTATCACGCAATGGTCGCGTTTGATGCTAATCCAGGCTCAGTCTACGACTTCGATCTAGCTAGCCGAGATTATGGCGTTGCCGCTGCTCAGCAAACTCCAAATGGCGCACTGACCAAAGTCGAAGTGAACAACCGTTGGGTACGTGATGCGCAGCGCACTCGCGTGAACCTGACCAGCGAAGAAGCTTTGCCTTCCTCTCTGTTCGTTGGTTCTCGTGCCACCATCGTGCTTTACCCAGACAACAGCCCGTTCTGGGCGCTGATGGCACAAGTACAAATCTACCTTGCTAGCTGGTTCCACTTTATCTACTAGGCGGCTACGATGAAAACCTTACGTATTTGGTTTGGCTGCTCAATGGGTTTGGCGTTGAGCATGATCTTTGGTTGGTCTTACGGTTTCTTTGCCGTCATGCTGCCACTGTTCGTGCTCGGCCGTATGGATCACTTCAGTCTGCCCTTAGTATTGATGGTGCTGTTCTCTGCGGTTTGGACAACGGTTCAAGCCACCTTTATTCTTGAATACCTGCAATTTCATCCCACCCTGATGTTTGCTGCTGTTGGCATCATGATGATGTTCAAATGCATTGCAATGATGAACCAGAAAACCTACTTGTTTGGTTATATGGGATTGCTGGTCGGCTCTATCGTGCTTAACTTTGCAAGCTACGATTTCATGGATATTGAAGAGTTCAACGTCAACCTTTGGGTGATCTCATTCAGCAATATCTTTGTTTGCGCCCTTGCCTACTGGCTGTTCCCAGAGCCTGAATCAAAGATCCTGCAAACAGAGATGACCACGCCAGTGAAAAGCGATATCGACTACATTAGCCAAGTTGCAATGGGTTGGGTCGTCGCTATGGCAGCGTTTGTGGTGTTCCAAGTAGGTGATTTGTACGACTCACTCTCTGCACAAGCTTCGATACTCATTATCCTAACGCCAATGACACTGGCTGGCTCAATGGCAATGGCAAAGATACGTATCATCGGTACTGCCCTAGGCTGTATTGCAGGTATGACAGTACAGTTAATTTTGGGCAGTTGGTTTGGGCACGGTTTGTTGTTCTGGCTAGCATTTACCATCGCGATGGGACCATTTTGTCTGTGGCTCACCAAGGGGCAAGCCAAAGCCGCCATTGCATTCTCGGCCATGTCTGCTCTATCCGTGCCACTAACAACATCGTTAGTTCCCGAGCAAAAAGACGCGTTCTTTTCCATCTTGTACCGCTTTAGCTCTATCTTCATTGCGGTGCTGCTCACTGCCATGGTGATGTGGGTCGTACACCACTGGATTCGAGTCATGTTATTGAAGCACCCAGAGATTCAACATGTGGAAATGTAGTTGTGCATGAGCATGGTGAACCGAACCTGGTTCTGGACGGTTTACGTCAGTAGCCGCTTGTGAAAACTACGCACTATTATTCGTTATATAATTACAAACTGCCTGCGTTCTCTCTTTTTCTTACCATGAACGCAGGTGATGGCCATCACCTGAAAACCATGTAACAAACAGTTTGATTGCTAATTATTGTGATTGAACGTCACTATTTATCAATTAATCTCTCATTAAGAGCCAGTTCTGCTCGTAACCATCTGCCTGCATTTTCAAAACCCAACAAATATGTAAACAATATGATCTAGTTGTTGTATTTTTAATAACCACAATGGCGAAAACTGATCCTTAAATTACGTCACACTTTCATACTCACAATTCATTAACACAAATCGCTAGAGAATTTTTCATTAACGTGTGTAAATCACACTTCAATCTCTGGTGATCAATCTTCTATTGAAATACACCTTAAGATCACCTCATCGATTCAACTTACCCTACACATAACGAATAAAGGATTGATGAAGATGAAAAAGGTCTTACTAAAAGCGGCAGCTTTAACGCTAGCCCTTGCTGCTGCAGGCGTTCAAGCTAAAGATTATGAAATCGTAAACGTAGTTAAAGTGTCTGGCATTCCTTGGTTTAACCAAATGAATAAAGGGATCGAGCAAGCAGCTACGGATTTCGGCGTGACAGCTCGCCAGCTTGGTCCTTCCACTCCAGATCCAGCGCAACAAGTTAAAATTATTGAAGACTTAATTGCCAAAGGCGTTGATGCAATTACTGTGGTACCGAATGATGTAACTGTATTGGAGCCAGTATTTAAAAAAGCTCGTGAGAAAGGGATTATCGTATTAACCCATGAGTCACCAGATGGACATGGCGCGGATTGGGATATCGAAACGATTGATAACCAAGCCTACGCGAAAGCAACCATGGATGAGCTTGCAAAAAATATGGACAAGCAAGGTGGTTACGCGGTTTATGTTGGCTCATTAACGGTGCCACTGCATAACAACTGGGCAAATCTAGCGATCGATTACCAAAAGAAAACCTACCCAGACATGTATGAAGTCACTAGCCGTATGCCAGTTGCTGAAAGCATCGATCAATCTTATGCCGCAACGAATGACCTGATGAAAGCACACCCAGATATGGCAGGTATCGTTTCTTACGGTTCATTAGGTGGCATCGGTGCAGGTGAAGCCATTAAGAAAAAACGCGCAAAAGACAAAATCAGCGTCGTGGGTATTATGATGCCAAGCCAAGCTGCTCCGTACTTAGCTCGTGGCGAGATTGATAAAGGCTTCTTGTGGAACCCAGCAGATGCGGGCTACGCCATGGTTGCCGTTGCTAAGCAAATGCTCGAAGGCAAAGACGTATCTCAAGGGGTCAATGTCCAAGGCCTAGGCGATGCAGAAATCGATACGCAAAACCGCGTGATCAAGTTTAACAAGATTCTAGAAGTGGATAAAACCAACGCACGTCAGCTCGGTTTCTAAGCTAAACAAACTCTGTTCTAAATTGGGCGGTGCAACGCCGCCCTACCATATTGGAAATGATCATGTCTGGAACTCCTTTTATTACCCTCAAGCAAGTATCCAAGCACTTTGGTTCCGTGAAGGCATTGGATGGGATAAACCTAACATTCAATCAGGGTGAGGTGCACTGCTTAGCCGGCAAAAATGGCTGTGGGAAAAGCACATTATTTAAAGTGATATCTGGCGTTCACGCACCAGAGAAAGGCGCTGAAATCACATTAGCGGGCAAACGCTACTCTCGACTCACTCCACAGCAATCAATAGAACACGGCATTCAAGTTATCTATCAAGACTTATCCCTATTCCCAAACTTAACTGTCGCAGAGAATATTGCCATTCAGGATCATGTTGAATGGACAAAAGGGCTGGTGCAACAAAAGCGTATCCAGATCATTGCAACTCAAGCAATGGCAAAAGTAGGTGTCAAATTACCACTGGATAAACGCGTTGAGCAGCTTTCAATTGCCGAATGTCAGCTCGTCGCCATTTGCCGAGCCATGGCATCTGATGCCAAATTAATGATCATGGATGAGCCAACCGCCTCACTCACTCGCACCGAAGTGAATCACCTCATCGAAGTGGTCGCAGACCTTAAATCCAAAGGCGTCACTGTGGTATTTGTGAGCCACAAGCTTGATGAAGTAATGGAGATCTCCGACCGGATCACTGTCATTCGTGATGGCCGCACCATCGGGACCTATCAAGCTGATGAAGTCGACAGTGACGAATTGGCTTTTCTAATGACCGGACAACGATTCGAATTCACTCCTCTTGCCGATTACCACCAGCAAGGAGCCGTCAAACTTGAAGTCGAAAAGCTGTCAAAACGTGGCCAGTTTGACGATATTTCATTTCAAGTTCGTGCGGGAGAGATCGTCTCCATCACCGGCTTACTTGGCGCAGGCCGAACCGAATTGTGCATGGCACTGTTCGGCATGACTCAACCAGACAGCGGCGTTATCCGCATAAACGGCCAACCGACTACATTCAAATCTAACCGTGACGCGATTTCTCAAGGCATCGGTTATGTCTCTGAAGACCGCATGTCGACTGGGTTGGTGATGGAACAAGCGATTCAAGACAACATTACGGCCTCAGTGATGCACAGACTGAAGAAGCCCTCAGGTTTTCTTGACCATCTAAAGGCAAACAAGCTCGTCGATAGATTGATTTCTTCATTGTCCATCAAAGTCGCAGATCCAAAACTCCCAGTAACAAGTTTATCCGGTGGTAATGCGCAGCGTATCTCTATCGCAAAATGGATTGCCGCAGAGCCAGAAGTGCTCATCCTTGACTCTCCGACCGTGGGTGTCGACGTTGCCAACAAAGAAGCAATCTACACCATCGCAAAAGACCTTGCCGCAAAAGGAATGGCAATCATCATGGTCAGCGATGAAATCCCAGAAGTGTTCTACAACAGTCACCGCGTGATTGTGATGAAAGAAGGACGTTTTACTCATGACTTCCAACCCGCTCACTCTACCGAGCAACAAATCATGGAGGCAGTCAATGCTTAACCAGTTTCGTTGTTCCTTATCTTCATTCACCAAGCGTCATGAGTTCTACCTCTCATTGATGATTGTGTTGATTGTCGCAGTGCTGACTTTTACCTCTGAAGATTTCCTCACTCTTGGGAACATCTTTGATATGTCAGTCAGCTCTGCATTACTAGGCATCATGGCTTGTGGTTTGTTTGTCGTGCTTATCGCTGGCGGCATCGACATCTCATTCCCAGCGACCGCTGCGATTGCGCAGTACATCACCGCGACGTACATTTTGACGATTGGTGGTAACTTCATGATTGCGTTTGCTATTGCAACCGTTGTGGGTGTGTTACTGGGCATGATCAACGCCACACTGGTATACAAACTCAAGGTGCCAGCGATCATCATTACCATTTCAACATTGAATGTGTTCTTTGGCTTACTGATTTACTTTAGTAACGGCGAATGGTTGTACGGTTTTCCTGACTGGTTTATGGATGGTATTGAGCTGTTCACGTTTACCGGTAGCGACGGCTATGACTACGGTTTATCACTGCCAATCTTAACCTTAGTTGCAATGATTGCCCTCACCTCATTCCTGATGTCTAAGACCCGCTTAGGTCGTCAGATTTATGCAGTAGGCGGCAATGCAGATGCGGCGAGTCGTATTGGTATTAACCTCTTTGGTATTAATCTGTTCGTTTATGGCTACATGGGGGCACTTGCAGGCATTGCTTCAGTGGTTCAAACCCAAATTACCCAATCAGTCGCTCCAAACTCTCTTATGGGGTTTGAGCTTACGGTACTGGCTGCAGTTGTACTTGGTGGCACGAGTATGACAGGAGGCAAAGGTACGCTGTTTGGCGTGGTCCTCGGGGTGATCTTGCTCGCCGTTGCTAAGAACGGCCTGACGTTGCTCGGTGTACCTTCATATTGGCACACGGTCGTAACTGGCTTAATCATTGTTTGCAGCATCAGCATGACGGCAATCAATGAGAAAAAACAAGCGCTACAAGAGGCATAAACCATGGAACAAGTGCTAAATAGTTTAAAGCTACCGACAGACAAGAACATTCGTTACTTACTGGTGATTTTAGTTGGCATTCTCGCCGTTATGGCGTTCTCAAGTGGGCAAGCATTCTTCTCCATTGATAACTTACAATCGATGTCATCGCAAATGCCACTGCTCGGTCTACTGGCACTGGCAATGGCCGTGTGCATGCTGACTGGTGGTATCAACCTGTCGATCATTGCAACAACCAACGCGTGTGGTTTGGTAATGGCGAGCATCATTACTCAAGCTCCTGATAGCTCAACAATGCTTATCTTGGCGCTTTTCGGAGGCCTCATTACCGCTACGGTTATCGGCTTGCTCAATGGTGCATTGATCGCGTACGTTGGCGTTTCACCAATACTCGCAACCTTAGGGACAATGACCCTGATTAACGGTCTGAACGTGTTGATCTCTGGCGGTAGTGTTATCTCTGGTTTCCCAGAAACCCTTTTGGTACTCGGCAACGGCTCTATCTTTGGCGTACCTATGCCGCTGATCTTGTTCGTTGGCTTTGCAATCGGCTTATGGGCACTATTGGAACACACCAGTTTAGGTCGAACCATCTACCTGATAGGGTCGAATGAAAAAGCCACTCGTTTCTCTGGTATCAACACACAAAAAGCGACCTTGTACGTTTATGTCATCTCTTCCGTGCTTTGTTGGGTCGCAGCTATTGTGATGATGGCAAAATTCAACTCCGCGAAGGCTGGCTACGGAGAATCCTATCTTTTGACGGCCATTCTCGCTTCAGTACTGGGGGGAATTAACCCAGACGGTGGTTTTGGACGCATTATCGGAATTGGTCTTGCGCTTATCGTATTACAAACATTAGAAAGTGGCTTTAATTTGCTGGGAGTGAGCAGCTATCTCACTATGGCGCTATGGGGCGGCATCTTGATCTTATTTATCTTCTTACAAAAAAATAAGGCTTAACGGAGCAGTATATGAGTATTTATTTTATCGGCGTTGATGTAGGCAGTGGCAGCGCGCGTGCGGGTGTCTTTAACGCAGAAGGTCGTAAAGTGGGTGAAGCCAAACGCGACACCATGATGTTCAAACCTCAAGCTAACTTCGTTGAGCAATCTTCCGATGACATCTGGCAATGTGTATGTCTTGCGGTTAAAGATGCGGTTTCTCAAGCCAACATCGACCCTATCCAAGTCAAAGGCATCGGTTTCGATGCGACTTGTTCATTAGTCGTGTTGGATAAAAGTGGCCAGCCGCTAACGGTGAGCCCTACTGGGCGCAGCGAACAAAACGTCGTAATGTGGATGGATCATCGCGCTATTGCGCAAGCCGATCGGATCAACAAAACTCAGCATCCTGTATTGGCTTATGTGGGAAACCGTATCTCACCAGAGATGCAAACACCTAAGCTGCTTTGGCTCAAGCAAAACATGCCAAATACATGGGCAAAAGCGGGTTACTTCTTCGACCTACCCGACTTTTTAACTTGGAAAGCAACATTCGATGCCAGTCGCTCCCTTTGCTCAACCGTATGTAAATGGACATACCTTGGCCATGAAAACAAATGGGATCGAGGCTTTTTCGAACTGATTGGTTTGGAAGACCTACTGGAAGACAATGCAAAAACCATTGGTGATAGAATTCTACCTATGGGCCAGCCTGTCGGTGACGGTCTAACCGTGCACGCAGCCGATGACTTAGGTTTAACCCCAGGAACCGCCGTGGGCACATCCATCATCGACGCCCATGCCGGTGGTATTGGTGTTCTTGGTGCCTCAGGGATGACGGGTGAGAAAGCCGACTTTAACAAACGCCTCGCTTTGATCGGCGGAACCTCGTCTTGCCATATGGCAGCATCAAAGACTGCTCGATTCATTGATGGTGTTTGGGGAGCGTACTACAGTGCAATGATCCCAGGTTACTGGCTCAATGAAGGTGGGCAATCAGCTACCGGTGCTTTGATTGACCACATCATCACCTCTCACCCACTGTATGAAAACGCGAAGGAGCTAGCCGACAAGCAAGGCAAAACCGTTTATCAACTATTAAACGATCGTTTATTGGAACTTGCTGGCAACAAAGAAGACATCGCCTTTTTGACAAAAGATATTCATGTTCTGCCTTACTTCCATGGCAACCGCTCACCGAGAGCGAATGCTCATTTGACTGGCACAATCACCGGACTAAAAATGTCAAAAACGTTGGATGATATGGCATTGCAGTACCTTGCGACCATTCAAGGCATCGCACTCGGCACACGCCATATTATCGAAGTGATGAACGACTCAGGCTATGACATCGATACCATTATGGCCTGTGGCGGTGGTACGAAAAACAGTGTCTTTCTACAAGAACACGCCAACGCGACTGGCTGTATGATCCTACTACCAGAAGAGAGTGAAGCCGTACTTCTTGGCTCTGCAATGTTGGGCTCCGTGGCTGCAGGGTTCTACAGTGATATTCCAGATGCGATGAATGCGATGAGTCGGATAAGCAAAAGCGTGATGCCTCAGACAGAGAAAATAAAACACTTCTATGATGCGAAGTACAAAATTTTCCACAAAATGTATGAGGACGATGCTCAATACAAACGTCTAATGGAAGCGTTTTAAAACACTAAACCCAAGGCTCATCACCTTGGGTTTTCTAATTCTGGGTACAGATAAGCCATACCATCACATTAGCTCGCTCATCCCTTAGATAAATGATTTAAAGGAGCCCATCCCCATCCACCTAACGCCCCAACCTTCTCGCACCATATCCAGCCATTTAGCTCATATTCTTCGACAAGTTCATCGCCCACTGACAGCGTGTGTTCTTTTGCAAAGTAATCTTTGCGCACCAGAACATCGCAGCCTTCAATTGTAAGTATTTGCTTTGGCACCCAGCCTTCTTTCCCGACGCCTTTACAGAATACCCAATTGGCCCAATCCCCATTTGGGTCGGACTCTTCAATAAATTGTAATTGTTCACCTTCAGACACCTGTATCGGATCCTTTGGTGCATCTGTGTACTCTTTGATTACCTTATATTTCATGGTTTTATTCCTGATCGGTTCTTAGCGCCTGTTGATTGGCTTAGCAATGCAACCTAAACGTTGCTTAGCTCAGAGGAATTGAAGGAAAACATACGGACTTCATCACGTGGGAACCACCCCAACTTCTCATAAAATGCTTGCGCATTAAGGTTTTCATTAGCAACAAAAAGGTGAGTTTTCGCAATCCCTACTTGAGACAACGCATCCACTGCACTTGAGATAAGTCGAGCACCAGTACCCAAGCCTCGGCACTCAGGCTTAACCGCTAAATGTTGAACATAACCTCTACGCCCATCTGTCCCGACTAAAATGGCGCCGACAATCACATCACCATCCAACGCCACAAAACTCAAACCAGGATTGCGTTCTAGATATTTGGCGATATTTTCTTTGGAATCGGCATCCCTTAGCAGCATGGCTTCTGTTTCAGACCACAACGCAATAACCTGATCATAGTCTGAGATTTCCATTTCTCTTATCACAGTAAACTTCCCTAAAAACAAAATGATGCAATTGCTCTTTACTCTATAGACACATCAAGCGGCTTACCAGCCAGTTTTGTATAAAAATGCCAATAGTTACGCATCAATACGAAGGAGTCGAAAATGCAGGTTTAACTTGAGGGTGCTTGAATTCGGTCGAATAAAAGATGAGATATTTGAGCCTATTAAGCTATTGTTTTTGCGCAATCAGAAAGTCTTTTTGCAAGCGCAATAGGCTCAAGTGCAAGTAAGAACATAGTGTGACGCACTTACCTGTTAACGCGATTACCAGTTACAAGTATCGTTTCGTTTTGGATCTAGCTTTAGGCTGGTTTCAGTGAACCACTGTGAGGTAAATCCATCAGCAGGAAATAACTCTGTTCTGTCGTCTGAGATCTTAAAAGTGAACTTGCCGTTCGAGTTCAACACGACGTAGTTACCATCGTCTTTCACCTCAATTTGGTACAGTCTTGGAGCCATGCCAGCGTATGCTTTACCGCTATCACAGAAGATAGCTTCATCCATCAAAGATGACTCATCTTGGTTAACATAAACCCCTTCCAACCATTCAGCAGCAAAACAGCCATTAGCAACCAAACCTAGCGAACAAAGCGATAACAACAGTGATAATTTTTTCATTGTTTCCTCTATATAATCACTTATCTATCCAAGTGGCTTCATCACAAATAATTTAGCCACCGCATATGAATCGTGATTAATATACTAATTTTATATATTCAGCTCTAGTTGATTAAATAGGCATTTTTTGTTTCCGAATTAAAATCACAAAGGGGCTGAATTTTATTAGATGCCTTATCTAATACTAACTTTTATAAACCGAATGCTAACTTTTTATAAACCGAAAACAATCTATACTGTTGATTTAATAGACAAAAATAACCAAGATCTGAGCTCTTGGGTTTGTTGTGAACGACATAATTCCCAGCATCTGTCATCCTGAACAGCGAGGGACGAGCGTGATTCAGGATCTACTTACGGAGCGCTGTGAAGTTCGAAGGCTATCGACACTTCCCAGCGAGTGGTTAGCAGATTCCTAGTCTCGTCTAGACTCGCTGGAATGACCCGACCTTGGGTTTATTGCGTCGAACCTAAGTTCTGATATTAACCCGCCAACTCTCTGCGAATAATCTCTGCGCCTGCACTGCAAGACATGAAACTTTGAGAGCACCGCTCCCTTTTTACATCCGTGTCGCTCAGATTATGTATTAAGACTGAAGTGAGCTCATCAAGCTCAATAGCGATTGTTGCTGATCATTAGAAAGAACCTCAAATAGCGTTGCCATTTCACCAAAAAACTCAGGTCCCATCGCGGAAACCAACCCTAACCCTTGCTTTGACAACGAGATTTTGACTGAGCGCTTATCAACTAAGTCATGTTTGCGTACGACAAGAGCTTTTGCTTCTAAGCGTTCCAATCGGTTTGATAGTGCACCTGAAGATGGTAGCAATGTCTGCTCTTTGAGTGCTTTTGCCGTCAGCTCGTAAGGCTCCCCTGAGCGGTATAATGTAGCTAGAACATCAAACTCTGACGGATTTAATCCATGCTTCTTGCAAAAATCGCTTCTTGCATCTGAAAGTGACGTACCGAATCGAACGAATAACGTCACTAGTTCAATGATGCTCCCGTCCAACTCTTTGTTTATTGATATCCACTGCTCAGCAACTTGCTTGCTCGTCATCTTCAAAATAATGAATCCATGTAATAACGCTCTATACTATTTTATTCTCGTCACTTGCTACTACTTTGCCATAACCGACGACGCCATCTCTTAAACGTCAGCTTTGCATACAAGTAGAGAGACTCAAGAATAAGACCTAACGTAGATAGTACCATTACTAAAATTGCGAGAACATCTACGAAAAAGGCTATGAGCGCTTTAATCACTGCTTTAACTAAATATATCGCCTTCATTATCCATCACCTCCTAACTATCTGAGACTAAACCTTCTTCCTTCTAAACTACGCATCCACTAGCACTAACTTTAGAATCAAAACCTACTGTTAAAAGAAAACCTCAACCTTCTAAAATCACCTCAAGAGGATCAGAGAAAAGATCAATGAGGGTGACTTTACGCTTAATTTGTGTTTAAGTAAATTATGTTTATATAAACACAAATTAATAAAAATACAGTTGAGGGAGAATCATGAAAATCATCTTGGCGATATTAGCCCCGTTACTTTGGGGAACGACCTACGCTGTTGTTTCATCGGAGTTCGTTGGTTGGTCACCGTTCGCGTTAGCGGTATGGAGAGCCCTGCCTGCCGGCTTCATTCTATTAATTTTAAAGCCAACACTACCGAAGGCATCTGAGTTACCCGCTTTGTTATTAATTGGCTTTCTCAATATCGCTTTGTTTTTTGGTTTATTGTTTGCTGCGGCATTAAAACTACCGAGCACATTAGTGGGAGTCGGAATGATCGCCTTGCCAGTCGTGAGTTTGGCAGTCATGGGGATTGCACATCAAATCAAACCATCAATTATCCAATTGGTATCAGCAGTCGTGCTACTGGCATCTTCTGCCTACCTCTTCTTGACCAGCAGTTCACCAATTAGTTGGTCAGCAGTATTACTTTTAGTTGGAGCAATGAGCGCATTGATTGCGGGAAGTGTTGTCGCTAAACATGTGATGAAAAAAATCCATTGGTGGAAACTACTGACATGGAAGCTCATTTTTGGCGGCATCATTTTGTTACCGCTCGCCTACTGGGATGTTTTTTCCGGCGGAATCGTCGTGCCTTTAGTGCCAGAAAACTTAGAACAGTGGCTCGCTATGGGTTGGATTATTATCGGGCTCACTTCTGTAGCATACGGGGCTTATGTCTATACCATCCCATTAATTACAACGAATGAGCTCAGTTTCTTTGGCACCTTTAACCCAATTCTGGCGATGATCTTAGGCGTCACACTCATGGGAGATTCACTGACTCACGTGCAGATTGGAGTAATGGCATTGATGGTTGTCAGCAACTTGATTGCTCAGTTCTTCGAATATCGTAAAAAGCTTCCGACCGAACAGGAAGTAATCAACTACTAGCGTCTTCTATTTTCGTGATCTTATAGATAGAAAAAACCAAGACCCGAACTCTTGGGTTTGTTGTGAACGACATAATTCCCAGTATCTGTCATCCTGAACAGCGAGGGACGAGCGTGATTCAGGATCTACCCACCAAGTGCTGTGAAGTTCTGAGGTTATCGCCATTTCCCAGCGGGTTGTGAGCAGATTCCTAGTCTCGTTTAGACTCGCTGGAATGACCCGACCTTGGATACAAAGCGAATAGTTAAGTAGGTGAGCAACGTATCTCCCAACGTCCGTCATCCTGAACAGCGAGGGACGAGCATGATTCAGGATCTACCCGCAGAGTGCTGTGAAGTTCGAAGGTTATCGCCATTTCCCAGCGAGTTGTTAGCAGATTCCTATTCTCGTCTAGACTCGCTGGTATGACCCGACCTTGGGTACAAAGCGAATAGTTGAGTAGGTGAGCAACGTATCTCCCAACTTACGTCATCCTGAACAGCGAGGGACGAGCGTGAATCAGGATCTACCCACCGAGTGCTGTGAAGTTCGAAGGTTATCGCCATTTCCCAGCGAGTGGTTAGCAGATTCCTAGTCTCGCTTGGACTCGCTGGAATGACCCAACTTTAATTTATTGTGTCGAACCAAAGTGTTGATATTAGCCAGCCAACTCTCTACGAATGATCTCTGCGCCTGCGCTGAGTGCATTGAGCTTCGCAGTTGAGACTTCGCGAGATAGAGGCGCCATGCCGCAGTTGGTGCATGGGTAAAGTTTGTCAGCGTCGACGTACTTAAGAGCTTCGCGCAGAGTTTCTGCAACCTCTTCTGGTGTTTCAATCTCGTCGGTTGCTACATCAATTGCGCCAACCATCACCTTCTTGCCGCGGATAAGTTCTAGTAGTTCGATAGGTACGCGCGAGTTATGACACTCAAGCGAGATAATATCGATATTGGATTTCTGCAACTTCGGGAATACCTCTTCGTATTGTCGCCACTCAGTGCCCAATGTTTTCTTCCAATCCGTATTGGCTTTGATGCCGTAGCCATAGCAGATATGCACGGCGGTTTCGCACTTTAGTCCTTCAATAGCGCGTTCTAAGCAAGCAATGCCCCACTCGTTCACATCATCAAAGAACACGTTAAATGCGGGCTCATCAAATTGGATAATGTCGACACCTGCCGCTTCAAGCTCTTTTGCTTCTTGGTTAAGAATCTTTGCGAATTCCCAAGCCAGCTTTTCTCGGCTGCCGTAGTGATCATCATACAGCGTGTCGATCATCGTCATTGGCCCCGGAAGCGCCCACTTAATCGGTTGTTTAGTTTGCTGACGCAAGAACTTCGCATCTTCGACAAACACAGGTTTGGTTCGGCTAACTGAGCCAACAACCGTCGGCACACTCGCGTCATAGCGGTTACGAATGGTCACGGTTTTTCGGTTCTCGAAGTCTACTCCGCTAAGATGTTCAATAAAGGTCGTCACAAAGTGTTGGCGAGTTTGTTCTCCATCGCTGACAATATCGACCCCTGCCAGTTCTTGCTCTTGTAAAGAGACACGCAGCGCATCGCGTTTGCCATCAATTAGCTCGTCGCCTTGCAGTTTCCACGGTGACCAAAGCGTCTCTGGTTGAGCCAGCCAAGAAGGCTTAGGTAAGCTGCCCGCCGTTGAAGTCGGTAATAATGTTTTCATCGTCATTCCCTTCTAGATTCTCATTTTCGATTACGCGTAATTTGCAGACCATTGCTCTAGGACCGCTTGATAAGGCTTGATGAAGTGCTCCTCAGCAAACTTCCCTTGCTCTTTTGCAAGCTGGCTGCGCTCTTCGCGGTCATAAACGATTTGGGTTAACGAGTGATCAAGATTCTTCAAGTTCGGTTGGTAGCACTGGCCGGCTACCGCGTTCGCGTTGTAAATCTCTGGGCGATAAATCTTTTGGAACGTCTCCATGGTACTGATGGTACTGATCAGCTCTAGATTCGAGTAGTCATTCAACAAGTCGCCGAAGAAGTAGAATGCCAACGGAGCGACACTGTTTGGCGGCATAAAGTAGCGCACCTGTAAGCCCATCTTTTTGAAGTACTGTTCGGTCAATGACGATTCGTTTGGCTGGTATTCAAAACCCAACACTGGATGCTGGTTGTCAGTACGGCGGTAAACCTTGTTGTCCGACACACTCAAACAAATCACTGGCGGCTTTTGGAAATGTTGTTGGTACGATTCCGACTTCACGAACGCTTTAAACAGCTTGCCGTGTAGCTCACCAAAATCAGCGGGGATGCTAAATTGAGGCTGGTCTTTGTTGTGGTCTAACAGTAGAACGCTAAAGTCGTAATCACGCACATAAGAAGAGAAGTTGTTACCCACAATACCTTCAATTCGTTCGTTGGTTTTGCGGTCAATAATGTTGGTTTTAAGCACTTCGATAGAAGGGAACGCTTCACCACTGCCTTGAATATCCATATCCACAGAGATAATTTCCAACTCGACACTGTAACGATCGCCATTCGGGTTATCCCAATGCGCTAAAGCATTAAAACGATTGTCGATCATACGCAGTGCATTGCGAAGGTTATTCTGGCGGCTGTCACCACGAGCTAGGTTGGCAAAGTTGGTCGTGATGCGCGTGCTGTCTGATGGTTGGTAGTTCTCATCAAAACGGATGCTCTTAATAGCAAAGTTGAAATCGTTATTCATGGTGAGTTGGTATCCTATTTCCTTAGATAAACGCTGACTGATTCCTACTCTGTTCTTGGGGATGGTTGTGTTTTTTTGATTTTCCCAATCGTCAGTGTGTGCAGCGTTTACTTCGAAAATTCAGTTCAAAAACAGCTGTCACAGTGCCTAACACCAGAGCAGTCTGTTTTTTATACTTGCTTCGTTACTTGAATAACATTGGTAATACTTCACGTTGAACATGAAGGAATTTCATGGTTTGAGTTTTTGGTGTCCATTTATCGCGTGGAAAACTGCTTCAATTGCAATTCCAGAAGCATGGCAAAGCGATTCATCTGACTTTAGCGGCAACGCTACTTTACTGTGCAGTGTAGTTGTTTGCTTTAGGTTCAGGAGATGAGACGCAGAAATTTCCGCGTCTCAAATTTGTGGAAAGAGAGATGGTTAGTTTTAGGTGTACTAACTCAAAGTGGCAAAACACTATGTTTTTCGTAAGTTTAAGGGTGGCTTAACGGTTTAAGAAAAATATGGACAAGTTCTTAGATTTATAAGCACGACTTGCAGAAGGCGAGATAAAGACTAATGAAAAAATAGGCTCATAAAGAGCCTATTTTCAATTTTGGTGGAATCAAGTAGTAATCACGAACAAATCATTTTCTTGGAAAGAGTATGCCTTGTTAAGGCTATGCTTCAAGGAAGCAGTTTGTATCTTAGGGGACTTTGCTTCAGTCAGCCACAACGGATGAAAGTCAGAGATTACCTTAGTGAAGAATGCGAAGGGTAATACCAGCTTTTGCGATGCAATTCGAAAGTCATTGATACCACCAAACTGCAAATGACATTTAGAGTGCGACTGTACATTGGCATCATAATCAAACCGAATATGAGAGTTTTGAGTGAGCTTAGCATCATTTTCAAGCATATCAATGGAAACCTCATCCAATATATCGCAAAGCCAATCAGTGGCAGATTTTCGGTATTCTTCGATATTTTCAAGACTCTCTTTTGTAAATGCTGGAGCAGGATAGTAAGCAAGTCTGCATTTAGTAAGCTGATCTTGATCGTCATAACCAAAGTAGAACTGAAAAAAAGAGTTATCTTTTAGCAAATAACTGTACTGCCCCCCATCGACGAGAAGTTGATACTCTCTTGGATAAGATATGTTTGACAAGATGCCCGGACGATATTTTTCCCAAGTAATGACCTTTGGATTAGTTAGATCCACATTTGTAGTCATGATGAGTGTCGGATATACCTTATCTATGTTGTGTAAGCTTTGAATCACATGAGCCTTACTACTCATCACCTAATCCCTCAGAAATGTACTTAGCCAACTCCGGATTATTTCTTAGTTCTTGAAGCAGTAATTCAGGATTAGATTTTAGCTTATCAAGAGACTTCTCAATTGCATTAAACTCCTCTGAAGAGGTGTGGATCAATTGACGAACATAAGCAATCTTATTATCACTAGGGCGCACGAAGCCAAAATTAGGAAAATCCCTTTTAATCTGGTCGATTTCTAACTTAAGAATATCCATATTGTTTGAATGACCCGTAATATAACAAAAGCCTCTAGAGCGAGTTAGAGAAGCAAAGAATGCATTCCTAGCTCGAAGCGATGCATCTTCAACTACTTTTTGGGAGTTAAAGACAAACACAATATTTGATTCGTTTCCTTTCGCTCTGAATGGTGTCGCAAGCGTTACTGAACCGGGAACCTTGAATACATCAGCACTCTCAACATATCCGGGAGATACACAGCGAATTCCACGCTGATTCAATTTAACTCTTAATTCAGCTAATTGCTCTTTCCCCCCTCGACGATTATTAATATTAACGACGATAATCTCTTCAGGTGGAACATTATTCTTTGTAATCAGCTCTTGAATTTTATAGGCAACATACTCTAACTCTTCACCCAGTGAATTTTGTTTAACGCAGTTGACCAAATCAGTTGGCTTATAGCCATAATTTTCGATAATTGACTCAAGGTTATTCTTAGAGTTTTCTTTCGGTCGAGTTAACTCAACAGCATCACCCTCCACTAGAGTATCTTTCTGTGGTTTTAATAGCGTATAACCTATAGCGTTCCAGTCAGCTTTATTGTCGAAAGGTTGCATAATCTTGTCTTTGTTATACAAGCCCATTGCCACACCGTGCGCTGTCATAAGAACAGGTCTAGGCGTGCGATAACAGTTTGGCAATACGAAATCTTTATCAATCCCCCCAAGATACTGGCCATTTAAACTATCTTGTCCAATATTTGGTTCATTTGTCGTTGGATTAATCCCAAAAAGTGATTCAGGTCCTTTGATTTTCATGTCGGTAAGTGATTGAAAATCGTCATACGCCCAAATGATACGTTTTGGATCTTTTGTTATTTTATAAATAGTCTCAAACAAAGATGGAGGAAGATCTTGCGCCTCATCAATAAGAACCATGTCATAAATAGGCTCTAAGAGGTGACCTGCTTTATCAAGAAGGTCTTTATAAATAAACTCAAGTGGTTGCGTGTATCCCTTTACTTCACCAAAAGTCTTAGGAGCCAGTCCTAGTTGACTACATAGAGATGAATATAGCCCCTGTCGGCTTTTCCCGCCCCATGCATGATAAACATTTAATTTATCTTCAAAATCTGGTGCTTTCTTAGCCTCTGCAACATAGTATTTACTAATATATTGTGTGATGATCCCATACAGGCTTTGAGTATTAAACAGAAACAATATCTTGTAATCTTTCAATCGCTTATGAGTAATAGCAGCTTTTAAAGACAACACAATTGTTTTACCAGTCCCCGCTAAGCCTCTTATGCGTTGTGGACCATCAGGTATTTGCATTGAAATTACGCGTTGAGCTTCATCTTGCTTAAACGTTCTGTGTAAAGACTCTTCAATGAAATCGTTAATTGTTTTGAGAACTTTCTCTTCTTTGATCTTATATTTGTCTTCAAATATATATGTACCTTCGATGAGGCTTACTATTTTATCAAAAGTAGCGTCATCGCAATCGAACTTTTCTAATGAAGATTTAAAGTCAAACAGTTCATTTTTAAGATCTTCTTTAGTAACGTAACTTGAAAACAGATCGTCATCAGGAAACAAACTATCTATTTCTTCGTTGCTGTTCAAAGAAAATACTAAAAGGCTGCTGGTAGGAACAATAATCTTTCTTTTCTTGCGAGAATAAAAAGAAGGCTCATTTTTTAGCCTACTTTCGATTTCATCTGTGAAGACATCATTGAAGTAATCACGAGAAACAATCTTTTCATTGTCACCAACGATCCAAACATCTAGATCAGTATCATAATTAACTGCTGTTACTTTTTCTTCGAGTACATCAATCAAAGTGATACCGTACTCTTTCGTAATCAAGATAAATGTTGGAGTTTCGTCGTCACTATCTCTACCAAGCGTGGTTAGTTTGTATCCAAAATAGCCATGACATTTCGAGAAAACGTCTTCAATAAGGCTACTTACAACTTTTGTATGAACCTTATCTTCAACAGCGATACTGCCGGGTAAGAATTTGAGAGTTTTCATTGATTAACCTTACAAGATGTAACTTTTCTTATCCCTCAATTGTTGCTCAAATCACCTTGCAAGACAATAAATTAAACCTGTAGATGGAGAAGTTTAAGGAGGAGAAAGACAACTAATTGCTCTTTTTCAATATCTCCTTTAACTACGACAGCCCGTAGCTTCACTATAGTGAGTACAGTTCCTCTTTCAATGTCGTTCAAAACTAAGTCAATAGATTCACACAGAAACACCGCAGACTTTCGAGTGTTGTGGAATTTCCCCGTAATACCAACTGGATAACTTTTCGTAGGTCAAAGCCTATGAACAGGATTTGAATTTGTAAAAGCCTAGCTTACAAATAAGCACCTATTTTTTCTCGGCTTTCCAAATTTCTCACGTAACTAACACTTCCCACTCCTTCCCTTTTCCCACTCTTTCAACGATACTCTTGCGCCTTATTGTTCAGTTGGAAAACTTCATGCCTCAAGCTAACTCCGTTGTCGTACTCGACTTTGAAACCACAGGTCTGTCTCCGAATATGGGTGATCGCGCGATTGAAATCGGTGCGGTTAAGATCGTTGATGGTGAGGTGGTCGATAGTTTTCAGCAACTTATGAATCCAGGCTTTCGTGTGAGCTCATTTATTGAGGGCTACACAGGCATTACCAATAACATGCTGCGCACCGCGCCGAGCTGCGATGAAGTGATGGCATCGTTCAGTGAATTTATTGCGGGTGAGAATCTTATTGCGCACAACGCGTCTTTTGATAAGCGCTTTTTGGATGCGGAACTGGAGCGAATCGACTGCGGTTATTCTGGCGAGTTCGCGTGTTCTTTATTGGTGGCAAGACGCCTGATTCAAGATGCGCCGTCACACAAGTTGGGTGAATTGGTTCGTTATAAGAATATTGAAAACGACGGAGTGTTCCACCGCGCGTTAGCCGATGCACAGGTAACAGCCAAACTGTGGTTGCTGATGGTAGAAGAGCTTGAGCAATCCGGCATTGCAGCGCCAAGCTTCAAGTTTATGCAGACGGTAAGTAAGACAGCAAAAGGAAAAGTGGACCAGCTACTGGCTAAAAGCCGCGCTTAATCCACTCGAGTACTCACGCTTCATCGTTCAAGAGTTTATCTCCAACGCTAGAGCGTTATTGCGGCACTCTATCCGAAATCACCTTGCCATCTTTGATGGTGATTATGCGTTTGGTGCGCTCTGCTAGGGCGTTATCGTGCGTCACGATGATCAATGTTCTGCCTTCGGCGTGGAGTTGATTGAACAGCGCTTCAATCTCTGCGCCGGACTTCGAATCCAATGCCCCTGTGGGTTCATCCGCTAAGATGATTTGCGGATCATTGACCAAGGCTCTTGCAATCGCGACCCTCTGTTTTTGACCGCCAGAAAGCTGGTTTGGTTTGTGGTCGAGACGATCCCCTAGCCCCACTTGCTCTAACAGCTTCGCGGCACGTTGACGGCGCTCTTTGGCTTTGATGCCAGAGTAAACTAACGGCAGAGCCACGTTATCCAACGCTGTCGCGTATTCCAACAAATTGAAGCT
This sequence comes from Vibrio sp. WZ-1, assembly GCF_052037695.1. Taxonomy (NCBI): domain Bacteria; kingdom Pseudomonadati; phylum Pseudomonadota; class Gammaproteobacteria; order Vibrionales; family Vibrionaceae; genus Vibrio; species Vibrio sp. WZ-1. Next base: position 43,409 of record NZ_JBQEQR010000080.1, read on the forward strand.
TTGGAAGACAAACCCAATCTTTTGGTTGCGAATACCCGCTAACTCGTTCGCGCTTAGACTTGCCACGTTTTGACCACCCAGTTGGTATTCGCCATCGGTTGGTTTGTCTAAGCAGCCAAGCATGTTCATTAGGGTTGATTTTCCCGAACCAGACGGGCCAAGAATCGAAAGAAACTCACCTTGGTTGATGGTTAAGTCGACGCCGTCTAGTGCGCGCACTTCCGCCTCTCCGCTTGAGTAGTATTTGCAGATGTTGGTTAGCTCAACAAGTGGTTTGTTCGACATCTTCTCTCCAGAATTCTTATTATTATTCACTTTGCAGTGCCTCCAACGGGCTCACTTTTGCAGCGCGGTTTGCAGGTAACCAAGCGGATGCGACACCGATGATCACCAAGGTGGTAATCACAATCGCGACTACAATCCACGACAGCTCTGGAACTGGCTTGCCAAGGTGCTCATAAAATACGTTGCCTTCTAGGTTGATGGCGCTGATTGCCGATACCAATGCGTAAGTCACGCCTAATCCCAAAACGCCACCTAACATCATGGTCATCAGTGATTGCACCAAGTAGTGCAAGCGAATCGCCGTTGGTGTAGCACCGACCGCCATTCGAACGCCGATATCTCGGGTTGAACGCTTCACGGTCGCGTACATAACGTTGGCGATCCCCACACCCGCGACGGCAAGGGTGACAAAACCGATGATGCCGAGGAAGCTTTGCAGGCCAATCAAAAACTGCTGCATGCTTTTCTGTTTAAGGAACATGTCTTCCACTTGCACCACTTGCTCATCACTGACACTCGCGCCATGTTTGCGAGCAATGACTTGGCGAATGGTCTCTGCGAGCTTTTTACGGTCGGTGTTGGCTTGCGGCTCGACGTTGATGCCACCAATATCGCCATTGGTATGGAAGCGTTGCCATGTTGCTAACGGTACAAAGCTGGAATAGTTGATTTGGTCGCCCTGCTCAATCTCGGCACTGCTCTTCTTCAAAACACCAATAACCGTGAATTCCTCGCTGCCAATCTTGACCTTTTCCCCCACGGGATCGGTTTGCAGTGTCACTGGCGCGAACCAGCTAAAGTCATCGACAGGGTTGAACAAGTCCGCCGCGAGCGAATAGCCCAATACGACCACTTTGCGCATCTGCTTTTGATCGAGTGGGTTTAGCCAGCGTCCGCCATCCATTGGCATTAGGTTGGTCATTGATGCGAAGTCTGTAGTGACGGCCAATGGTTCTTGCCATGAACCTCGGTCGCCCACGGTAATGCGCTCATTCCAAATAGCGGTGGGTGCGACGCTCTTCACTTCTGGAAGGGCTTTGACCACATCAGTATCGTCGACTTTTAAGGTTAAGAACTTACCTTGATGAAAAGCGCCATAATCGACCGTCGCCATACCACCCGTTAGGTAAATCAGGTTCCCGTTACCATTTTGCGCGGTTCTTAAAACGCCCTGACGAATGCCCTCGCCCACGGCCAGCATTGCAGCGATACACAAGGTCGCCCATGCCACAGCTAGAATGGTTAAGCCTAAGCGAAGCTTTTCTGCCGCCATTTCCTGAAAAATCTGTCTCATTGGTAGCAACATGATTATGCCCTCGCGCTCAAAGCGATTACTGGAGTGAGCCGCGATGCTCGTCTCGCCGGGAAGTAAGACGCCAACAACGCCAGAACCAGCGTGACTAACAGTGACCAAGCAATGGAATCCAGTGTGATAACAGGAAAACCTAACCACTCCGGTAAGGTAATGGAGCCTAACAACGCCACCACCATATACGCGACTAACAGGCCAAGTGCTGTACCGACAGCCACCAAGAACAAACCTTCAAGAATGAACTGACTGAGGATCGATTTTTGTGTCGCGCCTATCGCCAAGCGCACGCCGATTTCTCGCGTTCGCTCTGTCACTGAGAGGAACATAATGTTTGCGACGCCGAGCGCCCCAACAGCCATGGTCATTGCGCCACTTGCCCCAAGGAAGATTTGAATGCCTCGGAAAATGCCCGTGATTAGCGCGGCGCCTTCACTAAAATCTGGTAGGTTGATCGCTTCTCTATCAGCTGGGTCGAAGTGCAGTTGCTTAGCATAGAAGTTGACGATCGCTTGTCGGAAAGCGGGACCATCCATACCTTCAGTCGGCTTAAGTAGTAGCATCCACGGTTTGGCATCCCACAAATCGAGATACGTGGTTTGCGGAATAAAGACTTTGCGGCTGTCGCCGAATGAAATGCCTGCGTCCTCATCTTTGATGATACCAATCACCAAGAAGGGAATGCCGTTCACTTTGACCATTTGCCCAATGCCGATTTCACCCATCTTGGCAATTTGATCGCCAAGCACGGCAACACGCGTATGGTTAGCGATATCAGTTGGTGACAGGTTGCGCGAGCCAGACTCCAACTTACGTTGAATAAGGGAGAAGTAAGACGGGTCAATACCGCTGACGTTACTGGTCAGGTTCTGCCCTTTGTCATTGGTGACGCTCGCATCCCATTTGGCATAAACGCTCGATGCCGCTTCGACAAAACCAGACTGCTTAATCATATCGACTTTATCTTGCGGGATCTGAATTTGACGCCTTGAGGGTAAGCCGTGCCATGGTTTGCTGGTGCTCGACGGAAACGCGATTTGCACGTTGTTGACCATAAACGACAACTGCTGGGTTTGATGGCGATAAAAGCCCTCACCCAATGCAATCAGCACCACCACGGATATCACGCCCCAAGCAATGGCGATGATGGCAAGCATGCTTTTCATGCGATGCGCCATCAGCGTTTGCCATGTTTGTTGCAATAAACTGGTCATGAATTAAAAGCTCGGGAGATCAGTGCCATGGTGTCGTCGTCTAACTTGCCTGCGGTTTGCAGCAGACCGATACGCTGACGCCAGTAGTTGTACAAGTTGCTTTGCAGGCTATTTTTGGCCTCAAACAAGTTGTTGTGCGCGCTAATGACTTCCGATACTTCTAACATACCCGCATCGTAAAGTTTTTCTTTGCTGCGCAGCACTTTCTCACGTGAAGTAACCAGTTCGTTTGCCATCAAGACTTGGTTCCAGTTGATGTCTACTTGGGTAAACTGCTGGATAACGCGCTTTTGAATGTCGATTTCGACTCTGCGTAAATCTTGTTTAGCACTGAGGATATTCAATGAGGCTTCGTCAACTCTTGCACGCGTTGCACCATTCAAATCGATCGGTACGCTTAGGGTAATGCCCGCGTTGAATTCACCATCTTTGCGTCGGTCATCATCGCTGTAGCCGACGTTACCTTTCACCGTTGGGTAGTAACCACCTTGGGCTGAGTCTTTAGCAAACTCACTGGCTTTTACGTTTTGCGCAGCCACCAACAGCTCAGGACTGCTGTCTTTGGCAAGCTTTAACCATTGCTCTTGAGAGTCCACCATCATTGGCGGTTGAATAAGAGAATCGGTGCGAATTTGGTCAACGCTTTGTGGGATCTGGTTGATCAGTGTAGCTAGTGCGGCGCGTTTGACTTCCAGATCAGAGCGCGCACTCAAAATGCCTGCTTTGTCTGCGACTTGAGTTGCACGAATTTCTTCCACGTCCACCGATTTAACCTTCCCCGCGAGGTAACGCTTCTCGATGATCTTCAGCAGTTTATTGCCTTCTTCCAACTTAGATTGCGCCAATTGCAAATCGCCTTGTGCGCTCGCGACATCCAAATACGATGACAGCAGTCTTTGTGCTAATTCATTGTGTGATTGAGCCAGTTCTAATTGAGCCTTGATGTAGTTGGCATTGGCTTGGTCTAGATCGGACCACAAGCTGCTGTCCCAAATGGTTTGAGACAGCGATGCACCGTAGCTGTTGGTGTTATCGGCAGATTCACTCCAATCCGCCGATGCCGTCGCACTTAAACCTGGCAGCAATGAACTGCGGCTCGCATCCACACCGACTTCACCGAGTTGCACGCCAATCTTGGCTTTCTCGTAATTTGGGTCACTCTGTTTCGCTTGTTGCCATGCTTGTTCAATCGAAATCGCATAGCTTGGTAAGCTGAGTGTTGCGGCTAATATCGCGCAACCAATTTTAGACAAATGCAGCTTAGCCATGCGCGACTCCCATCATCATGCTGTTATCGATGATCTCTTCGTTCAGCTCAACGCCATCCAATACTTCAACGTTAATGCCGTCTGATAAGCCAAGTTTCACTTGTTGTTTATGGAAGCCTTGCTCAGAGCTATCTGGAACCAACACGCTCGGCGCATCACCATCAAACTGTAGTGCTCGCTCTGGCAGCGTTAAAACGTTCTCTGATTTCTTCAGCGTGATTTGCGCTGTCGATGAGAAGCCCGAACGCAGCATCACTTCTTTAGGGATTTTCAACTCACCCACTTCAACCCCAAATCCGTTATCGAAGCTTTTTGCCGATGCATTGCCTTCTGGCGAGTTTAAGTTCTCTGATTGAATCGCCACTTTAGTCAGCACGCCGGAGATTTCCACATCGGGATACGGCGCAACGGTTAGCAAAACGGGCATGCCCGGTGAAAGCTGCGCGGCATCATGCTCGCTTACGCTGCCTTTGAAGATCAGGCTGTTCATGTCGGCCAGAGACATCATTTCTGTCGCGGCTTGGCTTGATTCGGTTGAAATAATTGGCTCACCGACTTCCACTTTACGATTTAGTACCGTGCCATCAATTGGCGCATAAATGGTGGAGGTCAGACGCGCATTGCCAATCGACGCCTCGCCGCTGCGGATAAGTTCAAGGTTCTGGCGTTTTTGCAGAACGTTCGCTTGAGCCGATTTCACCGTCGAGCGCGCACTAACGTATTCATCGTAGTTGTTTGGAATGATGTCTTGCTTTACCAAGCTTTCGAGGTTGGCGAGCTTTTGCTTGGCAGATTCTAAATCCGCTTCACTGCGCATCAAATCCGTTGACGCATCCGTAAGTGCCTGTGGGGTCGGGTTAGGACGAACCTTAATCAATGGCTGGCCTTGCTTCACTTTCTCGCCGACTTTCACATAGATCTCGCCGACGATGCCGTCGATTTGGGACTTAATAGAAACTGAGTGAGCAGGGACAATATTACCGACAGCCACCGCTTGTTTTTCGATGGTTCCAGTTTCCACCACGAGTGTCGGTAAAGCCTCTGGTTGATCAGAAGATTGCAGATAGAAATACGCACCACCGCCAAGCAGTGCAACGCTCGCAGCAGAGACAAGCCAAGTTTTTGCCATTATTGATACCAATGATTGTTGTGTAGTCTTGTGACCATCTCCTGATCACAAAGTTCTAGGATAATATCGGCTTTAACGTCCTGAATTTGTCGTATTTGGTAAGACTATGTAAGGCAGGATTGACAATAAACAAAATGAATAACTGGATTTAGGGTCTGTTGACCTTTCGAGCTGATTTTTGCAGCGAATTGTTGGCTATTTATACAAGGCAGAGACTTTGCTGTGTAGCTAGCCTACATGAGAAGTCGATAACGCAGTAGAAATAGCCAACAAGCGCTGCCCTAAGGGTTCGGCTAAAATCGCTTCATGCTTTGTTAAAGAGTATTTGCTTAGAATGACTAGGCTACACACTCCTTGCCTCGCCTAAAACGATTCTGACTAGGCGTCCCCATCCGAACAAAATTTAACCACGAAAGAACAACAGACCCTAGTAAATCACTATGAAAATTTATAGGTTTACGCTGCGACCTGTCGGTAAATGTTCTAGACGCTCCCCTAGCACTTCTTTTAACAGCCCGTACGCCTTCATGCCAGTGCAATGCCCCGTATAAAACTTATCAATCGAATACTCTGATAATGCTCTACCCAGTGCTCTAATATCGTCTTTGGTGCCACCAATACCATTCAACACGGGCAGGCCTACGAGATGAAAGCCACCAACTACCGCTTTAATTGTGCTGTTTGGAAACAACTCAATGGCGGTTTCAACCATGTTCAGTACTCCGCTGTGGGCACATCCCGTGAACACAACCAAGCCATCTTCTTCCTTGATCACCAAAAGTAACTCGTGTTCAAAAGCGTCTTGCTCATAGCTGCCAACTTTCGATTGGGTATAAAGGTACTGATTGCCTTTAGGTTGTGGGTACTTGTCGCTGATCTTGGTAATAACATGAACATTCGGGGCAACTTGCGTCGTTTCGCGTACTTGCACTATGCGGTCATTTGTTTTGTCTAACAAAGCTTTGTCGATGCCAACATCGCTTTTAAAACCAAAGGCGCGAAAGTAGTAATCCTGTTCTTTACATGCCTTCAAGTAAATGCGAGCGGTGTCATTCTGCTTCAAGAAGTGGGACGCTCCGTTGCAATGGTCATGATGTCGATGAGAAATAACGGCGAGATCCACTTCTTGAATATCAATATTTAGTAAAGGCGCGTTATCGCAAAACGTTCTACCACTGCCCATATCGAAGAGCAGCTTTGTACCTAAAGTTTCGATATGCAGTGATAAACCGCGTTCGACACAGAGATCGGTTCTGTCCTCAACACGAGAATTATCAACGAGAGTGGTAACGATCATGGTGTCTCCTAGTGACGTTGAACAGCTTTAGTGGGAGGGACAATAACGAGATTTGATACTTCTAGAAAAAAGTAATGCTAATTGTGTGATTAGACAGAGGTTTGCGACATCAGTTCTCAATCACCTTCGATTCTTACTCTATTTTTAATCCACTTAGCCCATCAAGGGACCTTTTTCTGATCCATTGATGTGGAGTCACCCAGACGAGCAGGTGCAATAAAGCCTAAATAACAAAAGCCCAAAACACATATTTTGGGCTTAGTTAATCTTCTAACCACATATCTAAGCAGTCTTGTGGATTGGCGCTGAGCGCTGGAAACACAGCATGTTCCTTCAACACCCCTTGTTTCTTAAATCCACACTTTTCGAGCACGCGAATACTGGCTCGATGGTCGATATGTGGAGCTGTATGAATCTGCTCGATTCCGATACTTTTTAGATACTCAATACCAAGCTTACACGCCTGAGTCGCATACCCTTTACCTTGATAATTTCTAGAGATCCCAAAGTGAATTTCGCTACTGCTTTTTTCAGGGATTAACACCAAGCAACCAATGGGGACTTGAGAGGCAATTTCTTCGATTGCTAGTACCAAGATATTAGGGTGAGCCAACTCGTACTGGCTTCGCCATCTATTGATAGCTTGCAATGTTCGAGTTGAGCTTAGATGGGCTTGTCGATTGAGATACAAACACGTTTGCTCATCGCCAAGGTAGTTTTCAAACAAAGGCACCGCGTCCGATTCTTCAATATGACGAATTGCCACGTGTTGCGCTTCTAATCTCACTGACTCTCACCTTGATACACGTCTGGGTTCCATATCTGCATAAAATTCTCGACAGGCTCGATAGGCTTAAAGCCGCACTGCTCATACAGACCATGAGCATCACGCGTTGCAAGAATCATCCTTCGCAAACCTTGAAGGTCTGGGTGGGAGACAATTTCAGAAACCAACCATTTACTAATGCCTTGCCCACGGAACTCTGGGAGCACGAAAACATCGGCAAGATAAGCGAAGGTGGCTTTGTCAGTAATAAGGCGAGCAAATGCGACTTGTTGATTCGACGCAGTGAACACTCCGAAGCAAAAGGAGTTTCGTACCGCTTTATCTAGCGTGTCTCTCGGCACTCCTTTCGCCCAATAGCTCTGTGAAATGAAGTGATGGATGCAATCCAGATCCATGTCTTCAAAGGCAGTGCTAATACGATATCCTTGCATGGTGTACTCCCCATAAATCAAAGCTTCTCTGCGACGCAAATTAGGTTGTTTGAATTTTCAGAAAACTTCTCTTCTGCCCAAGAACTGTATTTTTCGGTAATACTTAGCCCCGCCTGAGCAAGAAATGCTTCAATTTCAGATAACTTTCGATACTTCAAATCAATGCTTGAGTGTGTTGTTGATCCATCTTGGTAGTGACGTTCTTTCTTCAAATAAAGGATTGCACTTTCAGCGTCATAACGTTCGCTCATCCCCATGTACTTCACTTCGCCTTTGTCGGGCAATTCATAGGCTTGCCACAGCGACATTTCAGCATCAATTTCCAAGTTATCTGGCGTTGGTAAACGGGTATCAAAGATGAAACACCCACCGTTATTAAGGTGATTAGAAATCGAATTAAGGACACCAACTAGCATCTCATCGGAGAGGAAAGCTTGGAAAGCGTTGCCCGTCATGATCGCAATATCAAAGCGTTTATCGAGAGAGAATTGAGTGGCATCCTGATGCAAAAAAGAAAGGTTATCTAACCCCTGCGCTTTATTTTTAGCATGTTTTAACATCCCCTCGGCAATATCAATACCGGACAGCATTATCGAGTTGCTTTGCGACAGGTATGGTGACAATACCCGTACCACAGCACACATCCAACAAACTTCGAGCCCCTATCGCGGTGATGTGCTTTTGTATCAGAGCGATATCGTCTTCGTAGTGTTTATCATACTGCGCATCGTATTCCATGCCCGATGCGAACTCACTCAGGTCTTGTGTCTTCAAAAACAGTCCTTGTTTATTATCTACATCAAGAGCCCGAATGTAGCACGCCATACTCACTTAAACACCTATGTTATTGTAAAAGCGTGAAAAAAGTCGACATGCTACACATTGATTTAGGCCATCCAGATCCTTGCTAAAATGCCTATTGGTGTCGTAACACCTGTGGTGATTGAGCTTACCTTTCCATCTTTTAATACATAGATAGTCGGCGTCACGCTGATGCTCCATTCTTGCATAATGCTGCTTTTCGGATCGTTGATGTTGTCGAACTGGTAGTCTTTCGCCTGCATGAACTTTTGTACGCGCTCTTCCGGTCCGGATGCGCCGGATACTGCAACCACTTCATAGTAATCGCTTAACCAACTCACGCTTGGGCTAACAAACTTACACGCCGGACACCAAGTTGCCCAAAAGTACACAACCACTGGTTCTTCATGACTTTTGGCAATCACATCGACAAACTCGCCATCGGCCATGATCGCACTCAGAGGCGGTGCTTGCTCTTTAGGGATGTCTTTGGTGCGGTACCAATCCATGGCGACCGAAATCACGGTCACCATGAGCACCATTTGCAACGCTTGACTAAGCCAGTATTTGAGCGACTTGCGCTTTTTTACTGTGTTCACTTAATCGTGCCTCCGCTCGCTTGTTCGATGGCTTTCACCACTACATCGTCAGTCAGAATCACTGGTAGAGGAATCCCCTCTGGCGCAGCTGGACCATAAACGATATTGAATGGCACACCAAAGCGACCATGTGCACGCAAGAAGTCGGTCACTGAGCTATTCGGATGTGTCCAATCGCCTTTCAGTGTCGCCACGTTCGGGCTTTGCAACAGTGAGTAAACCGGATCTTGCCAGATCACGCCGATCTTGTTGGCTTTACAAGTCACACACCAATCTGCGGTAACATCGACGAACACCACACGGCCATTCTTCACGTGGTCTGCAATCGCTTCGTTTGACAGTTTTTCCCAAGCCAAATCTTGTGGCAATGGCGTTGCCCAGTGATTGGCAGTCACACTGCCTAGTACCAGACCACCAGCAATCAGAATCAATGATACTGTGCCGGAAATTGTCAACGCTTTATTGCCATAAATACGTTTAACACGCGTCATGATAACGATGAACGCAACCAAGCCGATCAGGATGACCCAAAATACTGGCAAGTGATTCGCCATCAATGACAACAACCATGCACTGGTTGCCAGCATCATGATGCCGAATACGATTTTCACGACATTCATCCATTGGCCTGGTTTTGGCAGTTTCAACGCAATGCCAGGGAAAATAGCCACTAAGATCCAAGGCAGTGCCATGCCCAAAGCTAAAGCAGTGAAGATAGCAAACAGAGTCACCACTTCTGCACCCAGTGCAAACGCCACCGCAGTGCCTAAGAAAGGTGCTGAACAAGGCGTTGCTAACAGAGTCGCGAACATACCTTGCACGTAATGCCCAAATAGCGAGTTATCACCCTTCGACGCTAACCAAGTGTTGGTACCTGATGACAGGCGAATCTCAAACAAGCCAAGCATGTTGGCACCAAACAATCCGGTAACCAACAGCATTAGACCTAAGAACCAAGGGCTTTGGAATTGAACGCCCCAACCGATGGCGTTACCAGTGAGCTTCAGCACTAAGATAAAGCCAGCCAGTAACCAGAACGACGTCAGAATACCCAGCGAAGAAGCCACGAATTGAGTGCGAATTTGGCGACGTGCAACCCCTTGTGCCGCTACGATGCTGCTTAGCTTCATGCCGAGAACTGGCAATACACAAGGCATTATGTTGAGAATCAAACCGCCGAGTAACGCGAACAAGAAAATGTTCACCAGTGATGTACTTGGTAAGGCTTCAGTAATCACACCTGCTTTGGCTTGCGCGGTTTCTTGCGCCAATAAGTTGTTGTCTTTGATTGAGACGTAAACCGATTGGTTATCCAGCTCTACATCACCCAACCAAGTATTCACTAGGTAGTTTACGGTAAGTGTATTGCCCTCTTGATGCTGCCCTTCTAATTTGAAGCTGTAATCACTGGTTGCTTCATCGACGCCATCAACCAACACTTCTGGTTTTTGCCAACCTTGTGAGTTAGTCAGTTTGATTTGTAGCTTAGATTGGTTTGCATCCCAATTTGCTTCTGTCACTTCAATAAATGGCGACGCTTGAGGCACACTGCTGACCGCTTGCGCGTAAGTGAACATCACTCCTTCATCAACTTGTAGGTCGGAAGGTAGGAAAGACAGTTGAATGTGGTAATCGGTTAGTACACAAATGGTGGTACATGAAGACAGGGTCAGCGTCGCATCAATCGTCACTGGTTTGTTCATGTCTTCGACGTGCAACGTCATTGGAAAGACAGTGTCACCTTTGTAGCCTAGCGTCTCGATGCCAAGCAGTTCGTATTTCTGTGGGTACGGCCATTGCCAATCCACTTTGGTCAGGTTTTGTGATTTTTCCCAATCAATGGAAGGTGCAACACCGCCCTCACCTGGCGAACGCCAATAGGTTTTCCAGTCACCGGTCAGTTTGACATCAAGGTAACCTGTGATGGTGTTGGTATTCGGGTCTTGCTGTCCGGTTAAGACAAAGCGCGTTTGCACAGGTGGATGCTGCGGGTTGGTCAGCCATCCCGTGTCTGTCGTTTGTGCTTGGGCAATTAGCGAGAATAAGCTCAGTGCCAGCGTCATGATGAGCATCAACGCGGCTTGAGTCGTTTTTTTCATGTGGTTCATAGTTATTCCTAGTTAAAACAAGTGTAGAAAATCGCTGACGAAACTCGTCAGAAATCACTTGTCATTCGCGGAATACACACAAGGTGAGATGGACTCGATACTTTCGGGCTATCGGTTCGGTCCATTGCCTTTTGCTGGCGAACGCACAACAGCGCCACACGACAAGCGCGAGAATGCCGACAAACAAAACAACGACCAAGGTTTCCAGTTGTTGCTGAGCAAATTGAATCAGCTTTTCAGACAATTCACATTTACTCGTGTCATGCCCTTTTTCTGCTTTTACGATTTTAACTTCATCGCCAACAACCGCAGAAGTCGAGCTCGCGTCATATTGCATGGCACAACTGAACATCAAGCCAGAATTTTTCATCAGGCACACCACAATCACCCAGCCTATTAGCGCTAGGAGCCATTTGCCCTGTTGTCGGGACGCAGCAGATTGTAAAGTGGATGAATGCATTCTAACTTCGATAAATGTGGAAACGCCGGAAATCATACGCAAGTTAGCATAAACCTCAAGTGGTATGATTTTTTGAACAGCGCGTTTTCGTAACTAACTGTGATAGTCTTATGACTACCGTTTCTGTAAATAATTCAACATGCTCAATAAAGTTAATCTTGCTGATATTCGCTCCTTCGTTTTGATCGCTCAACTGGGTAACTTCACCAAAGCGGCAGAAGCGCTTTCCGTCTCTCGTTCTCATGTGTCTCGCCAAATAAGTGGGCTTGAAGCACAGATGGGCGTGACCTTACTGACTCGCACCACGCGTACTCTGCGTTTGACCCATGCTGGTGAACGTTTTTACCAAGAATGTGAGAAGGCACTGCGCGATATCGACCAAGCGTTGATCGCCGCAGTCGACGACACACAAGAAGTTCGTGGCTTGATTCGCATAAACTGCGTGGGTGGTTACATCGGCGAGGACATCATTGCCAAATACGTCAACGAATTCATGTTGGAGTATCCAAATGTAATTGTGGACTTGGATTTCTCTTCACCGCGAATTGATTTAATTGAAGACCAATTCGACGTCGCGATTCGTATGGGCGAACTAGAAGACGCAGGATTCGTCGCACGTAAACTGATGATGATTGATATGGTCACGCTTGCCAGCCCGAACTACCTCAAAACACATGGGGAACCAGTAACGCCAAAAGAACTGGCAAAACACCGCACTCTGACTGGCTCCGTCACTCGCTGGAGTTACCGTAACGTCGCTAACCCGAAAGAACACAGTGATGTGATAGTGAAAGGCAATCTGCGCTGTAAAAACGGCCGAGCACTCGTTATGGGTGCACTACACGGTAACGGAATTATTCGTGTGCCACTAAGTTACTGTGACGAGGAAGTCGAGCAAGGCCAACTGGTTAAAGTTATGCCGGAATGGGAGATCCCGTCTGTGCCGCTATCCGCCATTTTCCATCGAGATCGCTACCAGCCTAAACGCCTGCGCACCTTTATCGACTTCGTTAAAGCCAAATTTGAGCAGGATTTTTAGTAACGAATGTAAGAAGAGAGCAAAACAACCCAGCTAAAACAAGCGCATATCGACAAAAAGGGTTATTCTTAGTGATTAAAAGTACGAAATAATAATTGAATGAGCATTCAACCTAATTCTCGCCAATTGATCGCCTGTGAAGAATGCGGCCTAGTTGTCCGTATTCCAGACATACAGCAAGGTCAAAAAGCACAGTGTCCACGCTGCGAGCACTCACTAACAAAAGTTAACGCTAAACCCTATCAAAGTGTAGTGGCGGTATCGATCGCTAGTTTGATCATGTTGGTTTTGAGCATTTCATTTCCATTCATGTCATTTAGCGTTCAAGGGCTCACACAAGAAATAACGTTAATGCATGCAGCCAAAATGCTGGCTGAGTTTCACAACGTTTTACTTGGTGTCCTTTTACTGGCTACCGTAGTCGTGTTACCTGCCATTTATGTTGGTCTGATATTGTTCCTTCACTTGGAAGCATTGAAATCAACGAAGCACCCATTAAGCAAAAAGAAAACGCGCATGGCAAAAGTGCTGTGCCGAATTTTATTCCGGGTGGAACCTTGGCTAATGGTCGATGTATTTCTGATTGGTGTATTGGTTAGCCTGATTAAAATCGCCTCTCTCGCAGATGTCGGTATGGGCAGCTCATTCTGGGCATTCTGCGTGTATACGGTGTTAGTTGTAAAATGCATCTCCATGGTCGATAAAAGCTGGCTCTGGGGTCACTTCATTAGCGCTGTTGAGCTACCAAGTGTAAGAGAAGGCGATACCCATCACAGTGAGAATCACATTGGCTGTCACACTTGCCATCAGTTGAACCCGATTGAAGATAAGAAACACCAAAAGTGCATTCGCTGCCATAGCCCGATTCATCGATACAATCCAACGAATAACCTACAGAAAGCGTGGGCGCTGTTGTTCGCATCGATCATATTCTATATCCCAGCGAACCTATATCCGATGATGTATACCGTCAGCCTTGGCCATTCCGAAGGCTCAACCATCATGCAAGGGGTCGTTTTGTTGTGGCAATTAGGCTCGTATCCTATCGCTGCCGTCATTTTCTTTGCTAGTGTGTTTATTCCCATGGCGAAAATGTTGGCTTTAGCTTGGCTCTACTACAACGCCCAGAAAGCACAGTACTTACCTCCAGAAGAGAGTATCTCGCGCTTAAAAATCTATCGGATCACTGAATTTATTGGCCGTTGGTCTATGATCGATATCTTTGTTGTTGCCATCCTAGTGGCTTTAGTACAACTACAAAATTTAATGGCAATATACCCAGGCCCTGCAGCACTCTCTTTCGCCGCAGTGGTCATTTTTACCATGCTCTCTGCAATGATTTTTGACTCGCGTTTATTGTGGCAACTACCACAAAAAGAAGCGCAGGAGCCACTAACAGATAACTTAACTGAGAAAGCCAAATATGAGTGATGAGAAAAAAACAACCGCTCAAATAACACCACAAAAGCAGATCTCTGCAATTTGGATTATCCCGATTCTTGCATTGGCAATGGGTGCATGGATGTTGTTCCAGTACATCAATAGTACCGGACCAGAAATCACCCTAAAACTCCCGACAGCTGAAGGTATCGAAGTAGGTAAAACCGAGATCAAAGCGCTAAACGTAAAAGTTGGTGTGATTACCGATGTAAAACTGAGCAAGGACTATGACCACATCATTGCCACCGCGCAGATGAATAAAGACGCTGACCGTATGCTTCGTGAAGATTCGATGTTTTGGGTGGTGAAACCACGCATCGGTCGTGAAGGGGTATCGGGGTTAGAGACTTTACTTTCTGGCGCTTACATTCAGCTTCAACCTGGTAAGTCTAAGATAGAGCAAGAGCATTTTGATGTGTTGGATGTGCCACCCGTTGCCGCTCCTGATGCAGAAGGTCTTCGAGTAGTGCTAACTAACCGTGAAGCAGGCAAGCTAGGTGTTGGTGATCCCGTTATTTACAAAGGCTTTACGGTTGGTCGAGTTGAATCTACCAGCTTTGATGTCGATACACGTAGAGCTCTGTATCAGCTATTTATCTTCAAACCCTATGACAGCCTAGTTCGTACCAAGACCCACTTTTGGTTAAGCTCGGGCGTCGATCTTCAACTAAATGCAGAAGGCTTTGAAGTGAAGTTTGGCTCGCTAGAAAGCTTAATCACTGGCGGCGTGACTTTTGACACGATTCCTGGCTTGGGTGATGGAAAAGAAATCACTGAAGACATGGCTAAATTCCGTTTATTTGATGACGTAAAACAGGTTCGCGAAGGCATGTATGACGAGTACATCCAGTTCGTTATGATGTTTGAAGAATCGGTTAGAGGCTTGAAACGTAAAGCGCCTGTTGAGTACCGAGGTCTAAGAATTGGTACGGTAATGAAAGTGCCAATGCGAATGCCAACGCCAGAAGAAGATTTTTCTGCGAAAAAAATTCCAGTATTAGTACGTATCGAACTGGGCCGAGTTTATGACAACCTTCCAGCAGACAAGCTTGCACTGTTTAAAGACAAGTTAAAGGATGAATTTAAGAAGGGTCTTCGCGGTACACTAAAAACCGGAAACTTATTAACTGGTGCATTGTATATTGATACTGACTTCTACCCTGACGAAAAGCCTTACATGGCAAGTACTTTCGAAGGTTTGGACGTATTTCCGACAAAACAAGGTGGCTTTGCTCAAGTTCAGCGACAGGTAAATGACTTCCTAAATAAGATTAACAACCTACCTATGGAAGATACGTTGCACTCGTTGAACAAGACATTAAAGACCTCAGAGAAGACACTGGCATCTGCTGAGCGTGTTGCGAACAGTATCGATAAGTTACTGAATCAACAAGATACTAAAGCTATCCCCGCTGATATTCGCCAAAGCCTGCAACAGCTGCAAAACACACTTGATGGCTATGGTCCAAACTCAACGATGTACAGTGAAATGGAATCAACGCTGAAAGAGCTAGAAAAAGTGATGACAGAGTTCAGGCCTGTATTGCAGCAATTAAACGAAAAGCCAAACTCACTTGTATTCGGAAAAGATGATGTGAGCGATCCTATGCCAGTTAGAGGACAAAAATAATGAAATGTAGAATCTTATTGCTCTCTGCCCTACTCGCTGGCTGTAGTAGCGCGCCGCAAAATACCGATGCTTTATATGTATTGCCAGAATTCGACACGACTACTGTGAATAACACCATTGCTGTCGAGCGACCTCAACTCATCGTGCGTCCTGTCGAGTTAGCCAGTTATCTCGCTGATAGCGGAATTGTATATCGCACTTCAGAAACTCAGGTTGTTCAGGCAAAGCACAACCAATGGGCACATAACATTTCTGAGCAAATCACATCTCGCGTGATTAACGAGCTACGAACCAAACAAGCGCAATACTGGCCAGTTGAAGTCAATAACTTGCTGGATCAGAGTAATGAAAGCAAACTTCAGCTCTCTTTAAGCAAGTTCAACGGTAGCTTTAAAGGCAATGCAGAAATTGAAGGCGAATGGCTAATTATTGGTGCAGATGGCAAAGTAAAAAACAGCGCCCCCGTAAAAATTACCACGCCTTTGCAAGATGAAGGCTACGACGCGCTTGTTGATGCACTTTCTGAAGGCTTAAGTAATCTAACAGACCAAATAGCCGCTAAGCTGTAATCGGCCACGTCAAAAAAGAAAGCCCTAGCAATAATGCTAGGGCTTTTTATTCTGCCTTCTCTTAGAGCTTAAAGGTTTCCATTCTTGCTTTCAGATTATGGGCAAGACTACTAATCTGCTGACAAGCCACCGCTGTTTGGGATGCTCCTTCGGCCATTTCTGTTGATGCACTATTGATGTGCTCGACACTACGATTCAGTTCCTCAGAGACTGAGTTCTGCTCGCTACACGCCGTCGCAATTTGAGTACTCATTTGAGCAATGTTATCTACCGAGTGCTCAATTTCATTGATCTGATTACCCGCTTCATTTACCTGATCGACACACTGTGCAATGCCCGCTTGGCAATCTCGACTTGAGTGTCCAATCTTGCTGGTATTTTCTTGCAGTTGATTCACTATTTCGATGATTTGTGAGGTCGAATCCTGTGTACGTTGAGCTAATGAACGAACTTCATCAGCCACCACTGCGAATCCTCGTCCTTGCTCACCCGCGCGCGCCGCTTCAATTGCTGCGTTAAGCGCAAGAAGGTTAGTCTGCTCCGCGATGCCACGGATCACATCAACAACCATGTTGATGTTATTCGAGCTCGATTCAAGCTCTTGTGCCAAATCATCCGACTCTTGAATTGTCTGCGATACACGCTCGATAACAGCAATCGTTTGTTGAAGCGTTTCCGTCCCCTGCTTCGCTACCTCGGTAGCTGAGTAAGCAGAAGTCGCACCTACTTCGGTATTTTGTGCCACTTCCCCTACAGCGGCTTGCATCTCTGTCATTGCAGAAGCAACAGAACTCAATTCCAGTTGTTGATTTTGCATACCGGAAGCAGTTTGAGAAGAAATTGCACTCACCTCCTCTACCGCAGCAGTTAGTTGAATGGTTGAGTCACTAATTTCGGACACTAATGAATGCAAATTGCCTTGCATCGTCACAAGCTCTTTCAATAAAGTACCCAATTCATCTTTGGTGAGTTCTTCCTCGTCAATCGTGTTGTTCAACTGACCTTGCGCGATCTTAGAAGCAAACGCCAATGCACGATCTACCGGGCGACAAATCGCTCGAGAAAGCAAAACTGAAGACAACCCGATAACCACGATAATAACGAGCGCACCAATACCTGCACTATATTGAGTGGAAAGTGCTTCTGCATGCACTTCTTCACCTATATGGTTGACCAGATCATCATTTAGGGCAAGCGTATCATCTAAGCTACTTAGTGCTTTTGAGTAAGTAGAGAAACTAAATAAAACAACTTTGTTGGCTTCATCAGACTTCCCTTGGCTCAGCAAATCATTGTAAGGCTTGGTCTCTTTTATATATTGATTCCAAGTTTCCTTGAAGACGTTAAACGATTGCTTTTCTTCCGTATTTAAATCCAAGGCTTCAAAAGCGACAATCCCTGACTGTACATCTGCACGCCATTGATCGAGATCTTTCAGCCATTCACCAATCTTTGGGTGATCCCCATTTGGAAGCAACGAAAACTCATCTTTTCGCACTTTAGTGATGTCGACTTGGATCCCCTTCAGAATAGCAACCGACGGTAGGCTCTTCTCTGTAAGTACTGCAATATTCTTATTCAGAGTCGATAGGCTCAGTACCAACATAATAGATACCACTACAAATACGACAAACACAGTCAAATAACTCAACCATATTTTCTTTACGACACTTAAGTCTTTAATACTCATAAACTTCCTCGCGACAGCGTTAATGAGATGTCTCAAAAATGAAACAGCATCAAACGCAAAAAACAATACTTACTAACAATGTAACTACTTCACGCCTCTTTATAACTGGGGCGTTACACGCCAACTTTAACCATCCATTGATAAAGTTGTTATCACTATTTTCTGAATTTGATACGTAGCTCGACTTATATATACCGCTTCAATAATCAGCTATTTTTCTCAGTAATACTTCATGACGAATTTGCAAAATCTCATCAATCAATTGCGCTTTTAAGAAGACGCCGCAACTTTCGGCATAGCTTTTTACATGGGTCGCTTAAATGAAACTGATACACCTCATTTTGGCGCGGTGCCTAAATGGGCCACTGTGGTTGTATATTCTGCGATAGGTTTGGACGGGTCTATTGCCAGTCGTAGTAAATCACTGGTCATTCTAGCTTGCTATAACACTCAATAACGTCGTTAACTCAAAGTAAGATGATTCTGAAAACTAGTTAATCATCGGCAAGTGAACCACTTAGCAACTAGTTTATATACTGGAGTTCAAACGAGAGATATATCAAAGGAAGTCCGTAATACAGATAACTTAACAACAGAAAAACTCCGTGCTCTTCTGAGATGTCTTCTATTTAATTAACACCTAACTGTGATTAGCAAGTGTCATCTTTCTCACTATACGAAAGAACTCTTCTGATTCCTTTTCTGAAAGGCACGAAAAAAAGTCTGCTTGTAGATTATTCATGATGCGATGAACCTTTCGTACTGCAATGCCTCCCTCTTTTGTCAAGGTAAGGATTTTCAATCTTTGGTTAGACTCGCTTTTAGACACCTTGACCAAGCCTCGTTTTTCAAGATTATCAACCATGCGTTTTGCCACGCTTCGCTCAGTAAGTACTGCATCTGCGAGTTCTTGCTGACTCATAGGTTGAAACTCTTCCAATGCCGCGAGTGCACTGGCCATCTCCAAGGTCATTAAATTTTGTCGGGACAGCTCCGCTTGCGCTCGGTTTCGATACATTCGTTGCATCACGCCGCATACAAACATTGGGCTCTTATCTAACACTGAAATTGGAGATATCTTCTGCTCTTTCATACTTACTTGTTCTACTTTCGGCTTTGCTTTCATTTGGGTAGTCTGCGTTTATAAGAGATTCCCGACTACGCTCCTTCGTCGCTTTCGGGAATGACGCGTTATTTAACGATGAGCACAAGCCCACCCTCCATCATTCCGACGAGCCTAAGCGAGATCAGAAGTCTAATTACCACGCACTCTTGGCTCAATATTTCACATCAAGTCACAGCACTCGGTGAGCAGATTCTGAATCATGCTCGTCCCTCGTTGTTCAGAATGACGAGAAACATAACTGGGAGCTCAATACCTACCCTCTGTCATTCCGACGAACCTTGGCGAGCTCAGGAATCTAATTGCCACGCACTCTTGGCTCAATATTGCACATCAAGTCACAGTACTCGGTAAGCAGATTCTGAATCATGCTCGTTCCTCGCTGTTCAGAATGACAAGAAACATAACCGAGAGAGCAACACCCCGTCATTCCGACGAGCCTTGGCGAGATCAGGAATCTAACTGCCACACGCTCTCACTCAATATTTCACATCAAACCCAAACTATCCAATTGAATCCAAAAATAAAGGACGCCGAAGCGCCCTTTTATTGTACTTATTAGCAATAGTATAACTTAGTCTTTAGGGCTAAGTCCTATTCTTGGCTTGCCGTTGGTTGTGAAGTAGATTCCACTTGCTCTTTTTGTGCTTCTTTTCTTGCGCGGCGGTCAAACAAACGCTCAACCACGACGAAGAACACAGGCACGAAGAAGATACCAAGCAAGGTCGCACTCACCATACCGCCAAGTACGCCCGTACCTACCGCATTCTGACCCGCAGAACCTACACCCGCACTGATCGCTAGCGGCACTACACCCAGACCAAACGCAAGTGAGGTCATGATGATCGGACGAAGACGAACACGTACCGCATGCAGTGTAGCTTCAATTAAGCCCGCGCCTTTCTCATAGTATTCCTTCGCGAATTCCACGATAAGAATCGCGTTCTTCGTTGCCAAACCAACCGTAGTCAACAAGCTAACTTGGAAGAATACGTCGTTATCCATACCGCGAGTCATGACCGCGAGTACTGCACCTAGAACACCTAGAGGCACTACAAGCACAACCGCGAATGGCACTGACCAGCTCTCATAAAGTGCTGCTAGTACAAGAAAGACAACCAGAATCGACAGTGCGTAAAGCATTGGCGCTTGGTTACCAGACAGGCGTTCCTCGTAAGAGATGCCGTTCCAGTTCACCGTAAAGCCTGGAGGCAATTTTTCTACCATGGCTTCAATTTCTGCCATTGCTTCACCGGTACTTACGCCCGGAGCCGCGCCACCTTGGATGTTCATCGCAGGTAGACCGTTAAAGCGTTGCAATAGCGGAGAACCGTAAGTCCACTCGCCCGTTGCGAATGCCGAGAATGGCACCATTTCACCTTGTGAGTTACGCACGTACCATGAGTCGAAATCTTTCGGCTGCATGCGGTACTCAGAATCACTCTGCACCAGAACTTTCTTCACACGTCCGCGATCGATGTAATCATTGATGTACGCGCCACCCCATGCTGAAGATAGGATTTGGTTTACATCATTGATGCTCACATCAAGTGCACGCAGTTTGACGTGGTCGATGTTTACTTGGTACATCGGCGCATCAGCTTGGCCGTTTGGACGCACACCCACTAATTTCGGGTTTTGAGCAGCCATACCTAGGATTTGATATTGAGCAGCAACCAATGCTTCGTGACCGTTACCCGTTGAATCTTGCAAATAGAAGTCAAAACCGGTGGCGTTACCCAACTCTTGAATCGCTGGTGGCGCAAACGCAAACACCATGGCTTCTTTAATGGTTGAGAAGTAACCCATCGCACGACCAGTTAGCGAAGCCGCATCCGAACCCGGAGCTTCACGTTCTGACCAGTCTTTCAGACCGATAAACGCCATACCCATGTTCTGACCTTGACCTGCAAAGCTGAAACCTGCTACTGAGAAGACAGATTTAACATTGTCTTTTTCTTCTTCTAAGAAGTAATCACGAACTTTTTCTAGTGTCTTTTCGGTCTGCTCTTGAGTCGAATTCGGCGGTAAGATTGCCATTGAGAACACAGTACCTTGGTCTTCATCCGGTAGGAACGACGTTGGTAGATTCATGAATAGCCAACCTGCGCACGCACTCATTGCTGCGAACACCAACAACATACGACCAGTGCGTTTGAGCATTTTCGCAACGCCCGCTTCGTATCTCGCCGTTGCCGCATCAAACTTACGGTTGAACCAGCCGAAGAAGCCTTTCTTATCCGAAAATTCCGCGTCGCCTTTTTTGAGTAAGCTTGCACAAAGTGCCGGAGTAAGAATGATCGCCACCAATACCGATAACGTCATTGCCGCTACGATAGTGATAGAAAACTGACGGTAGATAACACCTGTTGAGCCAGACATGAACGCCATCGGTACGAATACCGCAGACAGCGTCAAACCAACACCCACTAGCGCGCCAGTGATCTGCCCCATCGACTTCTTCGTCGCTTCTTTTGGATCGAGACCGTCTTCGTGCATCACACGCTCCACGTTCTCGACCACAACGATCGCATCGTCCACCAGCAAGCCGATTGCCAGAACCATCGCAAACATGGTTAAGGTGTTCACACTAAAGCCAGTTGCATACAAGACGGCAAACGTACCTAACAATACAACAGGTACCGCAATCGTCGGGATGATCGTTGCACGGAAGTTCTGTAAGAACAGGTACATAATCAAGAATACCAACACGATCGCTTCAAGCAGTGTCTTGATTACTTCTTTGATCGACGCATCAACAAACGGCGTTGTCTCAAATGGGTAAGCGATCTTCAAGCCATCTGGGAAAGTCGCACTTAGCTGACCAAGACGTTCTTTTACTGCTTCTGCTGTTTCTAGCGCGTTGGCACCGGTACCAAGCGAGATACCGAGACCCGCAGCTGGGAAGCCGTTGTACTGGCCTTTGATGTCGTAGCTTTCTGCACCACGCTCGACACGTGCCACGTCTTTCAGATAAACGTTCGAGCCGTTCGCTTCTGATTTCAGAATGATGTTTCTGAATTCAGCCACACTGGTTAAACGGCTTGCTGAAGAAATAGTCGCGTTAAGCAATTGACCTTTTTGCGCAGGCGCAGCACCCAACTGACCAGAAGAAACCTGTGCGTTCTGCTCACGAATAGCGTTTGCTACGTCGATTGCAGTAAGATTGAACTGAGTCAGTTTGAATGGGTCTAGCCAAATACGCATTGCGTATTGAGAACCAAATGCTTGCACTTGACCTACGCCCGTTACACGGCTGATCGGATCTTGAATATTGGTAACAACAAAATCACCGATGTCATTTTCCGTGAAGTCAGGGTCTTCAGAGTAAACCGCCACAACCATCAAGAATGAGGTGTTAGATTTGTTTACAACGATACCTTGGCTTTGTACTTCCATTGGAAGTGATGTCATCGCCAATTGCAGCTTGTTCTGCACCTGAACTTGCGCGATATCTGGATCAGCTTCGCTATCAAACGTCAGCGTAATGGTCGCGTTACCAAACGCATCACTGCTCGAGTTTAGGTAGCGTAGGTAGTCCAGACCCGTCATGTTTTGCTCGATAACCTGAGTCACAGAGTCTTCTACGGTTTTCGCAGAAGCACCTGGGTAACGAGCACTAATAGAGATCGTGGTCGGCGAAATCGTTGGATATTGAGAAACTGGCAAGTTGAACAAAGACATTACGCCTGCCAACATAGTCAGAATCGCAAGTACCCAAGCAAATACCGGACGATCGATAAAGAATCGTGCCATGATTATGTCTGCTCACCTGATTGAATCGTCACTGGGCTTCCCGGGCGGATCATCTGTAGACCAGTGGTAATCACCTTATCACCCACCTTTAGGCCTTCTGTAATACGCCACTGGTTACCGATAGACTCAGCCGTGGTCACCGGTGTGATAGATACTTTGTTGTCAGTACCCACTGTCATGACTGAGGCTTTGCCCGTTGCATCACGCGTTACTGTATTTTGCGGTATAAGAATTGCCACAGGGTCCACACCAACCGTAACCGTTGCGCGCACAAACATGCCTGGTAGCAACAAGCCATCTGGATTCGCGAATTCTGCACGTAGCGTAACACTACCCGTACTTTCATCTACATTCACTTCGGTAAACTTCATGGTGCCTTTGTGCGCGTAAGTCGAACCGTCTTCAAGCGTTAGTGTTACTTGAGCTGATTCGTCTTTTTGCAAGTGGCCTTGTGACATTGCTGCTTTCAAACGGAGTAGCTGAGCAGAAGATTGCACAATATCAACATTGATTGGGTCGAGCTGCTGAATAGTCGTTAGTGTTGCAGCTTGGTTTGCCGTTACAAGTGCACCCGCAGTGACGTTAGACTTGCTGATCACACCGCTGATTGGTGCTTGCACTTTCGCATAAGACAGGTTGATCTTCGCCGTATTGATCTTTGCTTTCGCAACGAGCACTTGTGCTTTCGCTTCTTTGTACGCAGCTTCCGCTTCGTCTAGTGCTTGTTGGCTGATTGATTTCTTAGTGATCAACGCGCGGTAACGACGAACCGTCGAGTACGTTGATTCTTCAGAAGCCTGAGCACGAATCAACTCAGCTTCTGCACTCAATAGATCCGCTTGGAACGTAGAATCATCGATTTGGTACAGTGATTGGCCTTTTTCAACCACACCGCCCTCTTCAAAATTTCGCTCAGAGATAATGCCAGTTACCTGAGGACGAACTTCCGCTTCTTTAAATGCTCGGCTACGACCTGGTAACTCTACCGTTAATGCCTGATAAGTCGGCGCTACCGTCATTACGGTAACTTCCGCAGTTGGTGCTGGGCCAGCTTGAGCTTGTCCTTCTTGGCTTTGCTCACACCCAGCCAACAAAAGACTCGACGCAATCAAAAGCGATAGCGTGGTTCTACGTGTCATGAAATTCTCTCTTCCTACTAAAAAGTGACTCAATAAAAAGTCAGCAAATATTATTCGGAATGATAATTACCAGATGTTGCACATACAACAAAATTTACAGCTCTTTACGATAGACAAAAATGTTTGTTCTAAAGGTGTTATTCAGTTCTCAATTTGATTGTTATCTTATTGGAAAACTCAGTATTCTGTGTGCAAGTTAAACTATAGATTTATCAATAAAAACTAAAGATAAGATTGACAACAAACGTTAAATCGTCACAGCTTAATACCTTTTAAACGGAATAAAAAAGCCCGCATATTGCGGGCTTATATAATAAAGGAACATCAGGAAGAAAATTAAACGCGGAACTGACTTACTTGGTTAGCTAATTGTTGAGTTTGTTCAGATAGCATAGTAAGCGACTGCTGCGCTTGATTCACAATATCTACAATCGAGGTACTGCTATCTGCAATACCTTGAACGTTTCTATTCACATCATCGCTCACGGTACTCTGCTGACTTGCAGCTGTTGCGATGTGGGTATTCATCTCGTTCATTCGCGCAATCGCGTTTAGGATCTCCGCCAATGAATCACTAGCGTGCCCAGCAGAACTAATAGTCTCTTCACTGCTTAGTTGGCTACCTTGCATAACTTCTACAGCCTGCTTAGCACCTGACTGAAGCTTCTCAATCATAGATTGGATCTCTCCAGTACTTTGTTGAGTGCGACTTGCTAGTGAGCGGACTTCATCTGCTACCACAGCAAAGCCACGACCTTGTTCACCTGCGCGAGCAGCCTCAATCGCCGCATTCAATGCTAGTAAGTTCGTCTGCTCTGCAATACCACGAATGACATCCAACACTGAAGCAATATTGCTTACGTCGTTATCCAGTGTATTGATAACCTCACTCGCACTTTCAATATCTGTTGCAAGTAAGCGAATCGATTGAACTGTTTTATCCAAGGTAACATTGGTATTAGTAAGTTCTTCGTTTGCAGTTTGGCTCGCCATCGCAGCTTCTGTCGCACTGTCGCTTACATTGCGGCTAGTCACCTGCATTTCGTGAACAGCAGCAGCTACAGCTTCACTGTCTTTTTGCTGGTGCAAAGTAGAGTTCGCAATAGTCGCTGTCAGCTCATTCAAGTGCGACATCTCGTTACGTAGTGTGTTCGTACTCTCGACTACTTGAGAGACCGTCGCTTGTATCTTAGAAACAAACTCGTTAAACGCAGCCGCTAGTTGCCCAACTTCGTCTGTCGCGTTCATATTTATACGTTGACTCAAATCACCGTTACCCGATGCAATTTCTGTCATTGCATCTTTAATATCATTGATTGGTTTCATAACGGTACGAAGCAGTACCATGACCATTCCAAGAGCGGCAATAATAACGATTGCAATGCCAGCTCCCAAAATAAGCTCTGCGCGAGCAGAAGCTGCACGAATTTGGTTATTAAGGGATTTTTGCTCAGCTTCTATTGCATCTTTAACCACATTAAGCTGCTTACGAACTGCACCGAACTGTTTATCAAATTCGCCTTTGTGCTCCATGTAGTAGCTTGGCCATTGAGCTTGTGGCGAATTGATCATCTCTTCATAGCTGTTCAACCATGTTTCGCCCAAACTTACAAGCTGATGAGTTTCACGAGCTTGATTTGCTGGTAACAAGCCGACCTGGGTTAACTCCAGAGACTTTTTCATGCGCGGAAGGGCTTTATACGCGTTGTCTTTATACTCGAACAGGTGGTGCTCAATCTCCGCTTGAGTCTCTGCAAGTGCTAAACCTTGAATTGCTGAGGTCGCTTGGTACAGATCGCGATAAGCATCTTCAATCGTAAATAAGTTTGGAATAATTTGCTCATTGAGCGTATCGGTAAGTTCTGCCTGCTTCCACATCGTCAGAACATTCAGAGCAGAGCTGATAGTTAATAATGCAATCATTAAAGTAAGAGGAAGCACTATCTTCTGCTTAATAGACATGTTGTTGAACATAAAAGATGCCCTTTGTTATTGTTTAAATTGCATCCGATTATATCAGAGGTATAACACAAGTAATTCCAGATACCGTGCAACATGTTATAATTATTTTTATCTTTACGATGAATAATTCAAATTCAACAAATAATTGAATTTAATATGTTGATTTTTAGGAAGTAAGGTCACAGATCGTATGGTTGCATACACATAAAACTCTGTTGAGAGGTGAGCAGTAGAGAAAAGCATATAACCGAAAGTGGCCGATACAAACCAGCTCAGTGACCTTCCGACGGAGAATTAAAAAGAATGAAACTAAAAAGAAAAACCTCGGTATATAAGCCGAGGTTTTAATAGAAAAAGATTAGTTATCGTACTAACTAAATTAGGCTTTTTTCACAAACTGCGCGGTTACCATCATTTCACCAGCGCCATCGACTTTACAATCTAGCTGATGGTCTTTGCCGTCTTTAATACGACGAATCACTGCTTTGGTGCCGATCTTTAGCACCAGCGAACTGCCTTTTACTTTTAAGTCTTTCGCTAACGTGACCTTATCACCTTCCTGCAGCAAAGTGCCGTTGGCATCTTTCACGTTTACAGTATCCTCTTCAGCAGCCTGCATTGGATTCCACTCGTGAGCGCACTCTGGGCAAACAAGGTGGTCTTGGTCTGGATAAACGTATTCTGAGTTACAGTTTGGGCAAGGAGGTAGAGTCATAAGTAATTACTAGCTAATGAATTTAGCGCTATGGTAATGGGTATTGCTTGTCTAATCGAGTAAATTTGTACGCTCACTCTTTTCTTCAAGAACTTCTTTAAAAGCGAACATGCCATTTAATACTGCAGGAAATCCGGCATAAACAGACATTCGTAAAATAACCTCTTTCACTTCTTCCGCATTGCAACCCACATTAAGCGCCGCATGAAGATGAACCTTTAATTGAGGTCGACACGTTCCCAAAGCAGTTAAAGCCGCCATAGTCGCAATTTCTCGGGATTTGATGTCTAACCCAACTTACTTTAAAAACTCACTCAAGCTCATCATTATTTTTTACGCTCAACTGCCTTTTTAAGAATCGAAAAACCACTAAGCGCAACAAAACGACATATATTGTCGTCCATCCCACTTCAAAGCTCCACGCCTTTAAATTTCGACTAATTTTCAACACCTTCTAACATATAGAAATAAGTAATGTATTGCTCATAAAACAAATATAATCAAAATCATGACAAGCAGCATTGGTAAATGATGCCTTCAATAGAAAAATCAAAGATTGATTCCCCATGCTTAAACTTTATTACTACCCGAATAACGCCAGCTTAGCGCCCCACTTTTTGCTTCATCATGTCAAGGCGGACTATGAGTTGGTTCTCGTGGATAGAAAACTGAACGCACAAAAATCAGAAGCGTATTTGCGTTTAAACCACAGTGGAAAGATCCCAACATTAGTAGACGGTGAGCAGGTTATCTGTGAGTCTGCCGCTATTTGTATTCATATTGCAGAAACGTTTCCTAAATACGATCTCATCCCCAAAATCGGTGAAGCAACCCGACCTTTGTTCTTTCAATGGCTGACATTTCTTACGAATACACTCCAAGCTCAGTTGATGGTTCGTTTTTACCCTCACCGAAACACGACCGACGAAACGATGATCGCAAGCATTGTAGAAGCGCAAGATATACAGGTTGCAGAGACACTTTTAGTAATCGATAGGCAGCTTGCGAATGACCCGTATTTAGTTGGAGAAAAACTGACTGCGTGTGATTATTTTCTCTTTATGCTAGCAGGTTGGTGCATCCCTTTAGAATCAGGACCTTCCAAATACCCTCACCTTTTAGGCTATTTAATCCGCTTATCCCAAAATACCTCAATTCAAGCAGTCTATAAGAAAGAAGGCCTCGATATTTCTCGATTTACGTAATCCGAGAACAGCTAGCCAGAATGTAAGCACAAAAGAATAGGAGCACTATAGCAGCGTGTAGCAAAGTGGGGAGAAGATATTATTCTCCCATTAACTCAACACTTGAAAGAGCTAGTATCTTAAGGTGCTTAGAAGTCATTCTCTAGCAAGACATCAATATAATCGAACTAGATGGAAGACAACTTGCAGCACCCCGGCCAAATAAAACACAAAAATTATAAAGAAAGGGACCTATCAATTAGTTCTTTCATCCGTTGATAGTTTTCTTCAACAGATAACCCCAATTTATTTGATGTATCAATCTCAACAACTGGAATATCAAACCACTCAAAAACCCTCTTGTACGCAGTTTCCACACAATTTTTTTGTGTTACTTCATCACCATACCATTGAGTCTTTCCACCTCTAGTTTCTATCCTGCTGTTTATAGTCTCGGCATCAGCCTTAACAAAGACTATAAGCTCTGGAAGTAAAATATTATTAACAATTTCAAGTGCATCAAAAATTTTCTTAACTTTACCTTCACCAAGCATAATTGTCTGATATGCCAATGTTGAAAATATATATCGGTCTAGTATGACATCTCCAGACACTAATGCTTCTTCGATTTCTTTACTTTTCAAGAAATTGTTTAGCATGAAGAACAGAAGAGCACTCTCCTTCGACTGATTGGAATCGATAACCTTCCTAAGACTCAGAGCCTCATTCACTACCGCAGAATGAACAACCGAGTTTCTCTCTTCTGCGTAAAGCGTGCTTAACGTTGTTTTCCCGCACGCATCTAACCCTTCATAAACGATAAATTTTTTCATTTTTTTCTCAAATTTGGTGATTATTTTAATCCATTCCGATAATGGCATACCTAATTACGATTCATCCGATGATCAAACTCCATATGACTTCTATTCTCGCTCTACCTTTAATTGTGCTTTTTTGATGATTCGTTTCATCTGCCCCGTTAATAGCGAAGGGCAAATTTTTCGGCATCAAATCCTGTTTCAGCTAACGCAACATCAATTGAAGTAGTAAGCACGGAGCGACTCTTGAAGTAACCTTGAGCTTTGTTTCCATTTTGGAAAAAGGATCCATCAGGGCTAAGCATCAAATAAGAATTTGTCATTGAATCATTGTTTTCGACGGACATAAGATGCGCGACTGATTCGTGACGTTCAACGTAGCCGTAAAACTGCTGTTCACTGATAGTTTGAATATCATCAAAAACTGGTAAGACACGGAGTACTTTCCACTTCTTCGGCTGAAGCTCTCCTATTAAATCAGATATATTATCCTCGGCGTTGTATTGATTAACAACGGTGTTGATTTTCAACTCTGTATCCGGCGAATATTCTTTAACTTGTTGAAATATGGATTTTAGACGCGTTTCAGACAACACATTACCCGAACGGGTTGTTCTTCCAATTAGCTGCTGTCGTGAATAACTGTTGGAGTCATAACTGATTCCCAGTAGATCGAGCTTGTGACTATGCTCAGCGATAAATTGCTCAGAAAGTAAGTGGCCGTTTGTAATCATTGACACTTTAAAGCCAAGCTCGATAGCATAATCTAATGCTTCAATAAATCGTTCTTTAAGAAGCAGTGGCTCTCCACCAGCAAAGTTTAACCGCACGCTTTTGTAATTGAGTTGGTGTTGAATTGGATTGGGCGACAGAAAATACTTTGCGAGCTTGAATAAGACTTGCTTCAGTTCATTGAGATCACGATGAAGCTCATTTGGTTTTGCCCATTTAGCATAGCAATAGTGGCAGTCATAATTGCACTTTTCAGTGATGTGGTAATTGATAACTAGTTGATTTACTGAGTTCATAACACTACTCCTTTTTGGTAACAGGAGTAGTGTTAATTTGTGCACTGCACAAAAAAGCTTTTTTTAATCAGGAAGACTATTTAACAATGAATTAAACTTTTGTGCTTCTTGAAGCTCTTGACGGGCCTTCTGAATGATTTCCTTCAACATTGCATCATTTTCTACCAACGATATGTCTACTTTATCTAAGAGTATGGACATTGCTGACAAGTCTTGCGCTACCCAACAAAGGATTATCTCCTCTTTCACTGACAACGAAAGACGTTGTGATCTGAGCATTTGATATAGTAAGCCAGTATTTTGCATCGCCATATCAACTTGAGGTAGGCGCTTAGTTGAAAATGGACAAACTAAACGAACTTCTCGCAAATCAAATGATTCATCTTTTAGCTGATTCAGAAATTGCTGTGCTATGTTAGATAGGTGATCTACTGCAGTTACGGATTGTGCCTTAAGTAAGACTTCTTCACATAAAGCTACATTTATTGCCCTAGTCGCCTTGTTGTCAAAGATAGCTTTAACCAATTTTGAATCGTAGAAAAAAGCATCCAACACCAATGCGTTAAACAAGCAATTTACTCCGTTAGAATTGAGCAGCTTTTTGCCTCGTTTCCCCATACTCGCATCACTAAAACCTTGCTCAACAACTAACTCTGATGGGATGACGCCATTACGTAGATAAGTGTTCGCTTTAGAACGTAACGACTCACTCCCATCCAGACCAAATAGATCTTTTACAGCTTGATTAGTAGTAACTAGCGACATACAACTTCATCCAATAAGCGAGCTTCTGAATAAAACTGATCTTTACTAACTGACGCAATTGCTTCTGCAAAACGGTAAACCGATATAGTATGCGAATAAGCGCACGTGTTATTTGCATGCATAATAGAGCCAAGGCAATAACCAGCACGGAAACTCTCTTCTTTTGATGTAGTAAGAAAAGCTCCAAAACGAGAATCGCCTTTTTTCTTAAATAGCTCAGTATATTCCTGACAAGCAGAAATAAGGAATTCAGGGCTTCCTGGTTCCGCATCAGACTGAATCAACGCATAACTTGGAGAAGCAAACAAGAAGAGATAACTTGTTAAGTAATGAATAGGCTTCATTCTGTTGCTCCTTCTCTACAAACTGTCACTGACGCTTTCCGCGGTTGATTATCGAGTGTTTTAACTCTGTAATAGCTATACCCCATAGTTCCGACCATTATCAGGTACTCAAACAAGTCGAGCAGAGGTATTCTCTCAAGATCATCTAATTTCAGCTTAAACTGCTTAATACTCATAAAGAGCAAAACGATAAAAACTAAGAACACATGTGCTTGATGCACCCATGGAGTAATAATTTTTCGCACCAATGAAACCTTGCTCTGAAAACAAAGCTTTATGTATTGGTATACAAAAACTAGCAAAAGCGTAATAAACAAAGTTTCTATTAAGTCCAACTCAGAAAGAGAGAAGGAATATTCAAAAATTACGAATGGCATTACAAGAAACACAGCAATACCTAAGAGAAACATAGTTAATAACCAGGACCATTTAAGAAATAGCTTTAAACCTCTCCAGATTTTCGAAGCGACATTTAATTTATTCTGCATATAGCTAACCAACGTAGTTATTCATTCTTTGTATAATTATACTAATGAAAACCACTACACAACTAGTTGCATTTTCGAGAGTTTAGTTGGCATTATTGATACTGCAGGAAGTTGTTAAACTAGCGCCCCTACACGTCTATCCAACTAGAACATCTTTGGACGTTGTCGGATGATAACTTATTGATTTAGAAATATAATAGACATAAAAAAAAAGACGCCCTAAGACGTCTTTTTTCAAGAATGTGGCGGTGAGTGAGAGATTCGAACTCTCGATACGTTGCCGTATACACACTTTCCAGGCGTGCTCCTTCAGCCACTCGGACAACTCACCGAATCAAATTGTGGTTGGTATCGTTAACCAACGAGGCGCTAATTTAATGATTATGTGCCTGATGGTCAAGGCTAAACATAAAAAAAAGCGCCCTTTCGCGTTTGTTTGCTCACTATCTAGCTAAATTGTGCAAAACAGGGACAATTAAGCCCCTTGGTAGTAGCCAGGAACGCGGAACCAGCGGCGACATTGATCTAAGAAGTAACCGTAAAGAACACCCATGCCACAAGATACAACCGCGTTACTCGCCACAGCTGTAATGATTTGATCAGTAGAAGCGCCAACGGCCAACAAGATGCCCGCATAAACCGGAGATTGGAATAATACGTAGGCAACCAAGTCAGAGACGTTTTTCATAAACGATGAAGGTGAAAGCTTGTTACCTTGGCGCAATACCCAATCACGGAACATACCATAAGGCCACGCAATCGCGATATTGACAGGGATAGACAATGTACGTGATGCCAGAGACTGCTCGAACGTCATTCCCGAGATCAAAATCTCGATGATCATCCCGGTGATAAAACAAAAAACCACCATAGCGAAAGTATCTGCTGCTGCATTACGAATACAGAATGGTCCACGAGCCTTCATTACAACCTCTAAAATCAAACACCAATTTAAGTGGCATCTATAAAATCTTTCACTACACCAAAAGCGACATAGCAGTTCATATCGCCATTAGAGCACAACAATTGCAGTTTATGATCTCGTTTTTAAAATATAGAGGTAAATTAATGACTACTTTCAAAAGCCAAACTAGTCAAAATCACTAAAAATAGGACCTCAGGCCAAAAAATCGTGCCAAAACGGTCTTAAATAACGTAATTTAATTACTTAATAAGAACTTAGATGAGGAAAAATATAAGAAAAGTAGTTGTAAATATGGCAAGCAAGAAGAAAAAAGATCGCCTCATGCTGCTTAGCGAGATGAAATCAGGATAATCGCTATAAAAGTGATTATCCTTGTGTATTAATGGTTTGCTAGCAATACTGTCAAGCTGTCGACATCTTCTTGCTGTGGTTGCTGTGCTTGAGACAAGTATGACTCAATACTTTCGGCTAATTCCGCGAGCTCTTGCTGTAAGCTCTGAGGAACAGAGGCATGAATCCTTGCGAGCGTTTGGCTAGCGCCCTCTAAATCACTGTCTTCTAGCGCGACATAGAACTCAAGCAACAAAGACTCCGTGTTTAGTGGTTTTTCTGAAGATTGAACACCTTCAAGGTGATATTGGTAAAGCCGTTGAGAGTGACGATACAACGCGTCATCCAGTTCTGATTCAACAATAGGTTTCGCGATTATATGATCGGCGCCTACCCCCATCATTCTTTCTTGAGTTTCTTTGAACACGTCTGCGGTACATCCAAAAATCAGCACCGACTTAGAAACTGATCCTGAGTTTCTGATTGCAGATATAGCACCAATACCATCAAGGACGGGCATATGGTTATCCATTAAGATCAGATCGAACTGCTGCTTGAGTGTAATATCAACTGCTTGTAGGCCATTTTCTACAGATGTACATTCGAAGCCTTTGTCTTTTAAAAAGCTCTCCATGATGATGGTGTTGGTTCGGTTATCTTCAACAATTAATGCTCTCAGTCCTTCACAATTGATTTTGTGTTTATTGGTTGTCTCTAATTTACCTGGTTCACAAACATCAAGCATCAACTCAACCGTAAACTTGGTACCTACACCTTCCCTACTTTGGACATAGACCCCACCTCCCATATGTTCAGCGATCTGCTTCACTATCGCTAAACCGAGGCCAGTGCCACCATAGCGACGAGTTGTGGAAGATTCTGCTTGCTCGAATGGACGGAAGATCCTCGCTTGTGCATCGGATGAAATACCAATACCTGTATCTTTTACGCTAATGATCAGCTTACAGTCTCTTTCCTCAAGTTTTTCATCTAATTCTACTTCGACAAACCCAGAGTCGGTGAATTTCACTGCATTGTTCAACAGATTAAACAGAACTTGCCTTAA
The DNA here is from genome assembly GCF_052037695.1 of Vibrio sp. WZ-1. NCBI lineage: Bacteria > Pseudomonadati > Pseudomonadota > Gammaproteobacteria > Vibrionales > Vibrionaceae > Vibrio > Vibrio sp. WZ-1. The sequence continues at coordinate 77,108 of NZ_JBQEQR010000080.1, forward strand.
TCTTGCTTTGTCATTGTTGTACCAACGACCATGAGGCAGGTTTGAGGTAATTTTGAACTGTAAGCCTTTTTCGGCACAAAGTGTATGGTAAACACTATTGATACTGCCCAGAATGGATTCTATAGGGAATGGTGTGTGCTCTAGCTCGATATGACCTTGCTCAATCTTTGAGTAATCCAAGATCTCGTTGAGCAATGTCATCATATGATCACCAGAATCGTAAAGCGTATTGAGGTGCTTACGTTGCTCATCATTTAACGGTGTTTTAAGCAGAATTTGGGCGGTACCCAACACTCCGTTCATCGGGGTGCGAATCTCATGAGATAAGGTGGCTAGAAATGCCGTTTTGGCATTGGTTGACGCTTGTGCTTTTACACGCTCTTGCTCTAAATAGACGGTTTTTTCATTGAATTTACTGATCAAGTGACCAATCTCATCATCACTCTCATAGTTGATATCGATAATGCCGCCCGTTTTTGAATCATCGACTTTTTGAGCAATTCGCACAATTGGTTCTACGACATAGCGGTTCAGCAAGTAATAGCCTACTAACACACACAATAGTAGGAATGGAATGATCCCGCGTTCCACATTCATTACTTGTTCAAACACCTGATCCGCAACTTTCTCTTTGGCGTTAACAACATCAAGCTGCCAATTGAACTCACCAAAATCGAGTTCACTGATGTAGATGTTTTTGGATAGGTTGAAGTTGTGCTCAACAATTACTTGTTCATCCGCGTCACGGATCACAACGCCCAGGGAGTACTGATTGGTATGTTCACGGATAAATTGGAATAACGCTTCCAAAGAAAGGTCGACTGTCGCTACGCCTGCAAACTCACCATTGCGATAATAAGGCGAAGAAGCCGTAATCATCTGTACTTGCGTAAACGTGTCGATATATACGCTAGACCAACTCACTGCCCCTGCTGGAGCTCCTGCTACAGACTGATACCAGGGTTCATTGTCATACCCGCCTGTTTGAGGATTATTATAAGATTGGATCTGGTCGAGGCCACCAGCGTCATTTTTATTGAAAAATAGACTGGTATAACGCCATTCCTCGTTTTCTAAAAATGGTTTAGGCCACAGCCCCCCACTCACAATAATGTCATCGCTAACGGCAAGCAGTTGGGGAATGGTATGAACTAAGCTCAATTGATGTGAGTCTGTTTGGCCGAGACCGACTAAGCTTTGAACTAATCCAATAGAACTCGTTAGTGGCTGCTCAATTTGTGAGGCGAGTAATTGAGTTCTTAAATCGAGGTTTTTTTCGAGCTTGGCACGGACAGGAGGCTCCACAACTAAATAGGCCACACTACCAATAGTTGCGATAAAGAACCCCAAATACACGGTTAATGCGAGGATACTTTTCTTTCTTAACGAGGAGCGTATTTCCATAGCAGTTAACGAATCCGTCCCTAATATCGATTTATCTAAAATTGATTGGTAAGATGTTCGCAACCAACCAGTCCATTAACAAATGGTATTCTATTTTGAAACTACAAGACATCCTTTCTCTTCCAGAACTTGATGGAAAACTACTAAACCTAGCGAAAACTCAAGGCTTCGTAACGGCAATGGCATCCGCACCTAACGTTTTGAATCCTCAAGAGTGGCTACCGTTTCTATGGGGTGGCGAAGAAACCGCACCTTTTTCTGATGGTGAACAACTAGAGCAGTATATTGATGAAATTGTTCAAATGTGGAATCAAGCTCGTCCTGCACTTCTAGAGGGAGCTTGGCAGTGGCCAGAAGGCTGCGCACTAGACGAAGGTGAAATCGTAACGGAAGCAACTCGCGATTTCTGTGAGGGTGTTCTTCAGGGATGGCAATTGGCTCGTGATGATTGGGAAACCTTGATGCCAGAAGACAGTGAAGACAGCGCATTACTTGGCGGTGTACTGCTATCTCTAACCATGCTTTACGATCCAGAAACAACCATCACAACTCTTGCAGAGCAAGGCATGGAAGGCTTAGAGCAATTTGAAGAGATCTTCAATGCGATGCCAGTAATGCTTTCAGGTCTGACTCAACGTGGTGTCACGTTAGCAGAACAAGAGTAATCAAATCGATTTGAAGCCACTGACATTCAGTGGCTTTTTAATGGCAGTTTATGTCATTGCCGCTTTGCTATTTCAGAGCCACCTATTGGGGTGCGATTAGAATAACGTTGGCAGCCCTGAACGTTACTTAATCTCAGCTCGGGATAAGAAAGTCACCAATGTTAAAACAATCATATAGTTAGCCTATCAATTTAGTCAGTGCTGCTAATTAAGATGCCATACAAGGCAAAATCACAAGTCAATAGCTGTTCTATTGCGTTGATTTTAACGAAGTTAGGCGCTTAAGTAGCTGTACTGAATGGCTTAAATTATCCCGAACTGAGGTTACTTACCTTTGTTCATATCTGCCCAAGCGAAGTCGTCAATTCGCTCGTCGGCAATGTAAAACAGCTTAGTGCTTGGCGGCACTTGGGCATTTAAGTCTGGGTTGAGTTCAATCCCGTCGCCGAGATCGAATGCGATCAACGTTGCTTGGTGATGCTTCTTGATAAATCCGAAGATCTTTTCCACGCTGGTCGTCGTTTGATCTTGTGGGTAAATCACTGAGTACTGCGTCATACCTCGTGTAGAGGCAAGTAATTCTTGGTGTAACGCGCTTGAACCTGGATCCACTGCAGCTTTGGCAAGCATCTCTGCGCCTACCGCTGGAATGCACTCTGCCTTAGGGCAATGCTGACTGAGCAATCGTCCCAACGCTTCATCTTTAAAGTAGGCGAGCAAGTGTGCATCAGGGTTGACCGAAGCACAATACAAGGCGGCCGAGAGAGTAATATCATCGCTAAGATTATCAACAATAATACAGTTAGCTCCGGTAATGTTGGCATTCTTCATCTCTTGCGCATCGGTGTAACTGGTCACCTTAATAAAACCAATTTCACCCGGTAATGGGTTTTCAATATCTGAACGACTACATAACACGATTGGACGTTTGCCCGCTTCTTCATGCTGTAACATGCGGATAAGGTGCATAGTGCGTGCGCCATTCCAGCCCAGTAATACGATATGGTTTTCCACTCTTACTCTCCGTTTACCCAGTATGCCTGCTCGCCAATAGTCAATCGCGCCACCTGCAACTCGTCCCAAAATGGCAGCAAATAAGCTCAAACCGCCAGGGATAATAAATAACACCACTACCCACTTACCCATATCACTTGAGGGTGATAAGTCGCCATAGCCAACCGTTGAAGCGGTCACCATGAGGTAGTAAATGAAGTTTGAGAAGTTATCGGTCAGTGCATGCTCTCCTGCAAGAGCCAGCAACAACCACGAGATGGCAATGTAGGCGCCACTAATGACGAGAAGATTTCGGTTGCTCAACTTAAAAAGATGGGTACTTAGCCACTTTTTCAGTACTAGCCATACAGCCATAAGTTTCCGATTCCTTTCTGATTGCTATAACTAAATATACCCAAGTGACTTCAAGATGCAGGATTCAGAGCGTTGTCATTGATTCGAGAGTAAGGAAAACAACGCAGTGTAATAGCTAGCTCTTTCCAAGTTGTTTGACGCAGCAATCGGATCAATGACACGCTCCCAAAGGGCGAGCTGCCTTGGCTTGTATACTTTGTTGCCGATTCTTGATTTAGAATGACTAGATCTTTAAATCGCCGCCGCGCCTACAAACCAAGTCATTCTCGCTGAACCTAGCATCTCGAGGTTACTTGGGTATACTAACCTATTGATTGTAAGAAATAAAAAAACCAGCCACATTCGGCTGGTTTTTGCGATTTGTCTTAGCAAGCTTTTGCCTAAACAGGACTGAGCAACTAAGCGTTGCCTTTTACTTGCATGTTTAGTTGCTCTGCGAAGTCCAACATGCGGTTCAGCGGGATGAGTGATTTCACACGCAGTGCTTCATCAACGAAGATTTCGTGCTCTGCACCGCCTTCACTCAGTGCTTTTTCAATCGCTTTAAGACCGTTCATTGCCATCCAAGGACAATGTGCACAGCTGCGACACGTCGCGCCCGCACCTGCTGTTGGCGCTTCTATCAGTTCTTTTTCCGGCACTAGCTGCTGCATCTTAAAGAAGATACCTTTGTCAGTAGCGACGATCATTTGCTGATGAGGTAGCTCTTTCGCCGCTTTAATTAGCTGGCTAGTCGAACCAACTGCATCTGCAAGCTCAACCACACTTGCTGGTGACTCTGGGTGAACTAGGATTGCCGCATCTGGGTATACGCTCTTCATCTTGCGTAGTGCATCTGCAGAGAACTCGTCGTGAACAACACACTCACCTTGCCATAGCAACATGTCAGCGCCAGTTTTGTTCGCAATGTAAGAACCTAAGTGACGGTCAGGGCCCCAGATGATTGGTTTATCTTCCGCGTCTAGGTGCTCAACGATTTCAAGAGCGATACTAGAAGTCACAACCCAATCTGCGCGTGCTTTTACTGCCGCTGAAGTGTTTGCGTATACCACTACCGTGTGGTCAGGGTGAGCGTCACAAAACTCGCTGAACTTGTCCGCCGGGCAACCAAGGTCAAGCGAACATTCCGCTTCTAGCGTTGGCATTAGAATGCGTTTTTCAGGCGTTAGGATCTTTGCTGATTCACCCATAAAGCGAACACCACCGATGATCAGTGTGCTTGCAGGGTGGCGGTTACCAAATTTTGCCATTTCTAGCGAATCACCAACAAAACCGCCGGTTTCTTCAGCTAAAGCTTGAATTTCAGGGTCGGTGTAGTAGTGCGCGATTAATACCGCGTCCTTCTCCTTAAGCAGCTTTTTGATTCGCGCGATGTAATCGGCTTTTTCTTCTTGGCTTAATGGGATTGGTTTTGGTGGGAATGGGTAAACTGTATCGATTTTATCTAATATGTGGCTCATTGCTCTTGCTCTACGCAACTTCCTTTAATCCGAGTATTGTAACCTTGTTGATTTTCAAAAACCAACCCGTAACCGGAATTTGTAGCAGTCTAGCCGTATATCTTTGTTATACCTTGAAAAGAGCGAGCAAAGAAAAAGGGAGCTAGGCTCCCTTTTGACTTTGTTTACTTCAGCTTAGAGCTTGCGACTTTCGCCGAAGCACTGCCTGGATACTCATCCACAACTTGCTGATAGTATTTTTTCGCCTGCGCAGCATTGTTGTTACGCTCAGCGATATCACCTAGCTTAACCAATGCGTCTGCACGCTTGTTAGATTCTTTGTAAGAAACAACCGCCGCAAAACTCTTCACCGCTTCTTTGTCCTGCTTCTTAGCAAAGTACAGCTGACCTAGCCAATAGTGTGAGTTCGCTGAATAGGTAGAATCAGGGTAATCTTTCTGGAACTGCTGGAAAGCGGCAATCGCGCCGGTGTAGTCACGTTTTTTAAGGATAAGGTCAACCGCATTTTGATACGCGGTTTGCTCATCTACATTAGAACTGTACTTACCACCTGTTTCAGCTGGTTTCTTCTCTGCCGCAGCTGGAGCCGCTTTCATTTCACCACGAATACGATCAAGCTCTACAAACAACTCTCGCTGTCTCTTAAGCATTTGCTGCATTTCATAGCTGTTGCGCTCTAACTCACCACGAAGATCACTGATTTCCTGAGACATCTGATCAATCTGTCCCTGCATTTGTACTTGAACGCGATTGCGATTTTGTAGCAAACGCTCTAGACGTTCGATATCAGTTTCTGGACCCGAGCGAGTCTGTGATGCGGTCGATGAGGTGCTGTTGAGGTCTGATACTGGAGCTGGTGCAGCGAACGCGAAGTTCGCTGCACTTGCCAGTAACGTAAGCGTAACAGCGCGCTTAGTGTTACTGAACATGAGGTTTACCTCAGATTAGTACACTAGAACCGCACGACGGTTCTTAGCGTAAACTTCTTCAGATTGACCTAGAAGAAGTGGTTTTTCTTCACCGTAAGAAACGATAGAGATTTGATCTGCTTGTACACCTAGTGCTTGTAGGTAGTTAGCAACTGCTTGAGCACGACGCTCGCCTAGAGCGATGTTGTACTCAGGAGTGCCGCGCTCGTCTGCGTGGCCTTCAACCGTTACTTTAAGCGCAGGGTTCTTGCTTAGGTAAGCAGCGTGAGCAGCTAGCATCTCTTCGTAATCACCAGCGATTGTTGAGTTATCAAACGCAAAGTAGATTGTTTGAGTTTCACGTAGTGCTTGCTCTTTTAGCTCTTGCTCTGTTAGCTGACCATTTGGGTCAATTGGAGTTACTACTGTAGTCTCCGCAGAGTTGTTAGTTTCTGCGCCAGTGTTAGAAGCAGCGTCGTCACTAGAACTACACGCTGTAACAGCCATTACAGGAAGTGCGATTAGTAGTCCTTTTAGAACCTTGTTAAGTTGCATCTTATTTTCCTTCATTAATCAAACTTATTGCTACAAAAACGGAGACCATGCGGGAGCTCTGACACGCCCATTTGTTGCCGGTAATCTAGCTTTAAATCGACCATCAATAGACACCATCGACAGTACATTTTTCTTGTTGTAAATCGAGCTGTAAATCACCATGCCACCATTTGGGGCAATGCTCGGTGACTCATCAAGTAGGGTTTTAGTAAGTACTTGCAATGAACCAGTTTCCAAATCTTGCTTAGCCAGATTAAAGCCTGAATTGCTTCGATTCACCATAATAAGGAATCGGCCATCAGGAGTAATTTGACCACCCAAGTTTTGACTACCTTGCCACGTCAGACGATTAATTGAACTATCGCCCAAATTTACTTGATAAATCTGTGGTTTACCACCCCTATCCGATGTAAAAATCAACGATTTTCCATCCGGATGCCAGAATGGTTCTGTATTATTTGATCTGCCACGCGTAATTTGTGTCAGCTTGCGAGTTTTTAGGTCTAAAGTGTAGACCTGTAACGATCCCGTCTTAGACAACACTAACGCCAGCTTACTACCATCCGGTGAGAATCTTGGCGCACCATTATGACGAGGGTATGACGTAACCTTCTCACGCTCACCCGTATAAATATTCATAATGAAGATTTCAGCTTGGCCGTTCTGGAAGCTTACGTATGCTAGTTTTTGACCATCAGGCGACCAAGCTGGTGACATCAACGGCTGCTTTGAACGAAGGACTAATCGCTCGTTAAAACCATCATAATCAGCAACTCGAAGCTGGTAAGGGAAGCGATCTTTATCATTCACCACCACGTACGCAATGCGAGTCATAAACGCACCGCGTTCACCCGTCAGTTGCTCGTATACCAAATCGGAGATACGGTGAGCGTATTCACGCATTCGTGGGGCTTCAACCGTTGCAACCTTGTTGAACAGTACATGGTCCTTAGACAGAACAAGTTCACCATCTTCACCAAGCGCTCGACTTTGCCCACCGGTCAACTGACCACGAACGACGTCAACTAGCTGGTAGTTGATAACAAAATTGCCTTGCGCATTTTGAGTAATGCTACCAGTTAACAGAGCATCAACGCCAAGACTGGTCCAAGCATCAAAGTTAACCTCAGATTCGTTAAAAGGCGTTTGAGGCATCTTGTTGGTAGGGATCGGGCTAAATTTACCACTACGCTGAAGGTCTGATGCGATAACAGCAGAAACATCTGTCGGCAGTGGTTGGCTTCCTTCCCATTTAAAGGGAACAACAGCAATTGGTCGTGCTGAATCAATACCATCAGTAATGACCAGCTCTAATGCAGCGTGAGCCACGTTCGTTATACTGCCAAGCAGTACAAACATTCCTAGTAAAAGGCGTTTAATCACGTCTTATTCCTTCTAGTCTAAAGCAACGGTTAAGTTGATATCTTTAAGTCTTTCGTTCACAGAAGCTTCGGTAGATTTTGGGAAAGTACCCACTTGAGCGATCGCACTTTTTGCAGCGGCGCACACCCTTGAATCTCCACCAAGGACCGTAACTCCTGAAACCATCATATCTGTCCCTGTCGGAATGAGTTTGATGTTTACCCTACACTCCTTTCCCAACAAGTAATCATCCTTAATCAGCCTTTGCTGAATGTTTTGAGTATAGATTGAAGACATACGCGCCAATTCATCATCAACGAACTGGTTTCGAGCTGCGGTATTCTGACTCGCTTCACTTTCTAACCCCGAGAAGATATCGTCAAGCGCAGCTTCTTGCTCTTTACGTTCACGCTCTAATCGCTCAAGACGCTCTTTTTCTTTACGCGCTTTTTCAGCTGCCTCTTTGGCTGCCTTTTCTTTAGCAATGCGCTCTTGTTCCGCTTTCGCTGCCGCTTCACGTTCGCGTCGAGCCTTTTCTTCCGCTTCTTTCGCAGCCTTCTCACGCGCTACACGCTCTTGTTCTGCCTTAGCAACTGCTGCTTCTTTAGCGATGCGCTCCTGCTCAGCTTTTCGAACCGCCTCTTCTTTGGCCTTACGCTCTTTTTCGGCCTTAGCTGCGCGCTCTTTCTCTTTGCGAGTGCGCTCTTCTTCTGCCTTGCGTTCTTGTTCTTTCTTCTTGCGTGCAATTTCAGCTTCACGAGCGGCTTTGGCATCTTTCGCCTGCTGTTCTTTCAGCTTGCGAATCTGTTCTTCTTCAGCTTTGCGGTTTTTTTCAAGCTGCTCAGCTTCTCGTCGCAACTTATCAAGACGATCTTGCTCTTTCTTCGCGGCTTTTTCGCGCTGCTGACGAATCTCTTTCGCCTGCTGCTGAACAAGTTTTGGATCAATCACCACCGCCTGAACCATTTGCCCTGTTGGCTCGGGTTTAGACATGGTGAAATCCGTCCCCCAAAGCAACGCCACGACTAACAGCGCATGCAAACCCACCGATATCGCTATCGGTTTGGTATATTCTTTGGCTTTTTTCTTGTTATCTTTCATAGATCTTCGATGTCTATTCCCTGATATCAGTCATCAGACCAACTTTTGGAATACCAGCACGACTTAGCTCATCAAGCAGAATTACTACGTCTGCGTAAGGCGTTGCCGCGTCACCACCAACTGCAACTGGCGAATCCGGTTTGATTTCACGCTCCGCTTTTACTCGAACAATGACATCTTGCAGAGATAGACCGCGCTGGACTTCTTCATCATTCACGCTTAGTCCTAAATTACCGTCACGATCGATTTCGATGATGATGAAACTGCTATCAGTATCACCCGCCAGCTCTTGCATCGATTCTGCAGTCGACGTTTTTGGAAGATCAACGTCAACCCCTTGAGTAACAAATGGAGCCGTTGCCATGAAAATAATCAACAACACGAGCATGACGTCTATATAAGGAACGACGTTGATCTCTGCTGTCATTTTACGCTTTTTAGGTTGATAGCCAGCCATCGACTATTCCTTATCCGAGCCATCTCTGCCTGCCATTGCTTGACGATGCAGGATACTGTGGAATTCTTCAGAGAAAGTCGCGTATGTGTGCTCAAGCTTACTCACTTTATTGCTTAGACGGTTGTACGCCATTACCGCTGGAATCGCCGCAAACAGACCCATTGCGGTTGCAATCAAAGCTTCAGCAATACCAGGTGCTACCATAGAAAGCGTCGCTTGTTTTACTTCGCCCAAAGCAATAAAGGCATGCATGATGCCCCAAACCGTACCAAATAGGCCGATGTATGGGCTAATAGAACCGACTGTCGCAAGGAAAGGCAGGCTTGTTTCTAGCTCATCGACTTCACGAGCTACAGAAACACGCATCGCTCGGCCAGTGCCTTCCATTATGTAAGCAGGAGAGTTAGCGTTGCTCTTACGTAGTCGAGCAAACTCAGTGAAACCTGCGTAGAAGATTTCTTCTGTACCGCCAATCTCGTCTTTACGAGCTTTTACTTTCTGGTATAGCTGTGAAAGATCGGTACCAGACCAAAATTTGTCTTCAAACGACTCAGCGTCTTTTGATGCTTGAGATAATACTTTGCTGCGCTTAATGATCATCGCCCATGACGCAATTGACATGCCTAACAGGGTCAACATCACAAGCTTTACCAACAGACTGGCCTGAAGAAAGAGATCTAAAATGGAAATATCAGCAGTCACTATTTGTTAGCTCCGAATTGATAAAAGATGGGATAGCTATTGGTTTCATTTTCTTATTATCGATACATGCTACCTTAACAATTGTCTTGCACAATGTTTTGCCTTCATCATTGACTAATTCTTGACAGAATTGCAGGGATGCACGTTTTATTTCTGACACTCGGGTAAGAACGGTCAAATGCTCGTCCAGTCTCGCCCCTTGGTTGAAATCGATATCCATGTGTCGGACAACAAAGCCAATGTTTTGTTCCAATAACACATGCTGAGAAATGCCTTTTGCACGCAACATCTCAGTGCGTGCACGTTCAAAGAATTTTAAATAATTAGAGTGATATACAACGCCACCCGCATCGGTATCTTCATAATACACGGTGATAGGCCAGCGGAAGGGATTTGATGTGCCTTGCAAGGGAGTACCAGTAATTTCAATTCTTTAAAGCAATTACTATAACTGAAGCGGCAGTAATTGGTACTGAGCGAAGGGAATATTTTTGAATTTTGTAGAAAAAATAAAAGCCAGACAATAAGTCTGGCTTTTATTTCGATGATTTAATAACCGACTTTATTTCAGAACGTAACGCTTACATGAAATACAGTGCAGTTAGATAACTTAAGATAGCAAGTGAGAAATAAGGACTGAACAACACTTGCCAGTACCAGTTTCTTGGTTTGAAACCTACCCCATATACCATGCTGGAGCATAATGCCCAAATCAGCGCTGGTGCAATAAATGCGTTAAAGCCACCAATCTCTCGATGATACGCATTTGGGTCCCACATCACCAATCCAACATGCATAAAGCCGAGGATTAAGGCCAAGACTCTCAACAGAGTCTTGTCCATTGGTTCGTGAAGCTTTGCTACCTTGTCAGCGAGATTACTCACTGTCTTTATCCATCATTTCAGTGTGCTCTAACCAAAGAGCATTGATGATACCGAATGCACAAGCAAGTAGTACACCTAGAATCCATGCGAAATACCACATAGTGATCGCTCCTTAGTAAAGTGAGTTTTTGTTTTCTTCAATAAACTTGTCATCCAAGCGACCGAACATCTTGTAGTAAGTCCAAGATGTGTAAGCCAGGATGATTGGAACCATAACAAACGCAACGCCTGTCATTAGGTTCAACGTTAGCTCAGATGAAGTTGCATCCCACATTGTCAGACTTTGGTTTGGCATTAGGTCTGAAGGCATTACGAATGGGAACATTGCAAAACCAGCAGTGAAGATAACACCAGCATTACCAAGGCTTGACGTTAGGAACGCAATACCACACTTCTCTAGGCGAGATGCCAATACCGCTAGAAGTGGCATTGCAACACCCAGTACAGGTGCAGCCCATAGCAGTGGGTAAGCTTCGAAGTTGTTCATCCAAGCACCAGCTTCACGGATAACCTCTTTGTTTAGAGGGTTAGAAGCTGCTGCTGTGTCGATACCACCTACGATTACGTAACCTTCGATGCTTTGGATCCAGAAACCTGCTACTACAAATGCAACTACTGTTAGTAGACCAGTTAGCTGAGCTACGTTACGAGCACGAGTATGTACTTCGCCAGTTGTCTTCATTTGAAGCCAAGTTGCACCTTGCATTAGGATCATAAACAAGCTCACTAGACCACAAAGCAGAGCAAATGGGTTTAGTAGACCAAAGAATGAACCATGGTACGTTGGCATTAGGAAATCGTTCAATTGGAATGGTACACCTTGTAGAAGGTTACCAAACGCAACACCGAAGATGATTGGTGGAACGAAGCCACTGATTGAGATACAGATATCCCAAGTGTTGCGCCACTTTTTATCTTCAATCTTTGAACGGTAATCGAGACCGATTGGACGTAGCCAAAGTGCCGCTAGGGTAACGATCATCGCTAGGTAGAAACCAGAGAACGATGTTGCGTAAACCAAAGGCCAAGCTGCGAACAATGCACCACCAGCGGTGATAAGCCAAACTTGGTTACCATCCCAGTGCGGAGCGATTGAGTTAATCATTACACGACGTTGAGTGTCGTTTTTACCGATAATAGGTACAAGCGCGCCTACACCCATATCGAAACCATCAGTAATTGCAAAACCAACTAGTAGAACACCGATCAGTACCCACCAGATGAATCGCAAGATTTCGTAATCAAACATCTTGTTGTCTCCTTGCCTTACGCTTCTACTTGGCGGCTAACTTTGTCTTCAACAGAGTCAGCATTCTGCTCGAAGTGGTAGCGACCAGTTTTCAGGCTGCTTGGACCTTTACGAGCGAATTTCACCATTAGGTATACTTCTGCAATTAAGAACGCAGTGTATAGCGCTAGGATTGCAAATAGTGAAGTCCAGATTTCACCAGCGGTTAATGCTGACGCTGCTACGTGCACTGGTAGGATTTCACCAACAGCCCACGGTTGACGACCGTATTCTGCAACAAACCAACCAGCTTCAATCGCAATCCAAGGTAGAGGGATGCTGAATAGCGCAGCTTTAAGAATCCATTGTTTCTGCTCAATTTTCTGACGACATGTCTGAACGAATGCAGCACCAAAGACGAATAGCATAATGAAGCCACACGCAACCATGATACGGAACGACCAGAATAGCGGCCACACTGTTGGGATAGAGTCATCCGCAGCAGCTTGGATTTGGTCTTCTGTCGCATCAACGACGTTGTCTGTGTAGCGCTTCAGAAGTAGACCGTAACCTAGGTCACCTTTCACTTCGTCAAACGCAGTCATGTTTGCTTCAGATTTGTCACCTGCACGCAGTTTTTCAAGCAATTCATACGCATACATACCCGTGCGGATGCGGTCAACGTGCTCCTCACGCAGATCATGTAGGCCTGTTACTTGCTCGTCAAATGAACGAGTCGCGATAATACCCATTACGTAAGGGATCTTGATTGCGTAATCAGTGTTCATCGTTTCTTGGTTTGGAAGACCGAACAGCGTAAATGCCGCAGGCGCTGGCTCTGTGTGCCATTCTGCTTCAACTGCTGCCAGTTTCACTTTTTGTACTTCACCAAGCTCGTAACCAGATTCGTCACCTAGCACGATTGTCGATAGGATTGCTGCCATACCGAATGAAGCTGCGATCGCGAATGAACGACGAGCAAATGCGATGTCACGACCTTTAATTAGGTAGTATGAACTGATACCCAACACAAACATTGCACCACACGTGTAGCCAGATGCTACTGTGTGTACAAACTTAACTTGCGCTACAGGGTTTAGTACAACTTCTGCAAAGCTCACCATTTCCATACGCATGGTTTCGAAGTTGAATTCTGCACCAACTGGGTTTTGCATCCAGCCGTTTGCGATAAGAATCCAAAGTGCAGAGAAGTTAGAACCAAGCGCAACCAACCAGGTTACCGCTAAGTGTTGACGTTTTGATAGACGATCCCACCCGAAGAAGAATAGACCAACAAAAGTTGACTCCAGGAAGAACGCAACCAGTGCTTCGATCGCCAATGGCGCACCGAAAATGTCACCCACGTAGTGCGAGTAGTAAGACCAGTTCGTACCAAACTGGAACTCCATGGTTAGGCCGGTAGCCACACCAAGTGCAAAGTTAATACCGAACAGCTTACCCCAGAACTTGGTCATGTCCTTATAGATTTGCTTGTTCGTCATTACGTACATTGATTCCATAATGGCCAAAAGGAAGGCCATACCAAGAGTCAATGGTACGAATAGGAAGTGATACATCGCTGTCAGTGCAAACTGCAATCGCGACAGATCAACTACGTCAATCATGGTAACTCCTATGTGTCGGCTGAATGACACTCTCTACATATTGCATTCCATACACAAGTGTTATTTACACTTGAAAGATGTTGAATTATCACAGCATCTTGTTGCAAAAATGTGCTTCATTGGTTAGTTAATTGTTAAGCATCAGCTAATATAGCTAGGGCTAATATTACTTCTAAAAACAGATTGTTTCAAAAGGTTTATGGCGGGATTCCGCTTTGATGTATATCAATGTTTCATCTGTGAATTTGCACAAAAATCCATCACATTGATCCAGATCAACCGATATTCGATGAGTATGTTAACGAGAGGTAATCAGGAGAGTTTTGTCAGAGTTAGGTAAGAACATAGTATTAACAATCTATAAAATGCTCTTACCTAAAAAGTATTAGTTGGGATTTGATAAATGAGACTCTCATCACTCTTGGTGAAATATCAAGCGTACATTTGTCAAATATGGAATCTTACTTTTCAATTCCAAAATGCAGATAAGCACGATCGGTGGCAATTCTCCCACGCGGGGTGCGTTGTAAATAGCCTTGTTGGATTAGATATGGTTCAAGAACGTCTTCGATGGTGTCTTTCTCTTCACCAATCGCCGCCGCCATGTTGTCCAAACCGACAGGACCACCGCCAAATTTCTCCATGATCGCTAATAGCAGCTTACGGTCCATATAATCGAAACCTTCAGCGTCCACATCGAGCATGTTCAAGGCTTTGTCTGCCGTTTCTGCACAAATATGCCCATTGCCTTTAACTTCGGCATAGTCACGAACGCGGCGTAGCAGGCGGTTAGCGATACGAGGTGTACCACGAGCACGGCGAGCAACTTCCAACGCCCCTTCCGATTCCATCGACAGCCCTAAGCAATCCGCACTGCGCTGAACGATATCTTGCAAGTCTTTTACTTTATAATACTCAAGGCGTTGCGTAATACCGAAGCGATCACGAAGTGGCGAAGTCAAAGAACCAGCACGCGTCGTTGCACCGATCAAAGTGAAAGGTGGCAAATCTATTTTGATAGAACGCGCTGCAGGACCTTCACCAATCATGATGTCTAACTGGTAGTCTTCCATTGCTGGATACAGCACCTCTTCAACCATTGGGCTTAAGCGGTGGATCTCGTCAATGAACAGCACGTCGTTTTCTTCTAAGTTGGTCAACAGCGCTGCTAAGTCCCCTGCTTTTTCAAGCACTGGGCCAGATGTGGTGCGAATATTCACTTCCATCTCATTAGCAACGATGTTCGCAAGCGTGGTTTTACCCAAACCTGGAGGACCAAATATCAAAAGGTGGTCGAGTGCTTCATTTCGCAATTGAGCGGCTTTGATGAAAATCTCCATCTGACCACGCACGTGATCCTGGCCTTGGTAATCCGACAGCTTCTTAGGGCGAATCGCACGATCAATGACATCTTCATCACGAAATGAGGGATTTTCTGGCGCTATTAAACGATCGGCTTCAATCATATTGTTCCCTTGGACTTTCCGTTACACCATTGATTTTAGTGCTTCACGGATCAGTTGCTCACTGGTCATATCCGGTTTAGCGATCTGAGAAACCACTTTCGACGCTTGAGTCGGCTTGTAGCCTAGAGCAAGAAGCGCACTGATTGCCTCTTCTTCTGCGTTGTTAGAAGCCGCAGAACCAGCGTCTTCAGGTGTTGCATCGGTAAACGGAGTAAATAGATCGCCAGCACCCCAACCTTTCAGACGGTCTTTCATTTCGACTACTAGGCGCTCAGCCGTCTTCTTACCAACACCCGGCAGCTTCACAAGCGTTGAAATGTCTTCACGCTCTACGCAAGAAACGAATTGGCTTGCCGTCATGCCAGAAAGGATACCTAGACCTAGCTTAGGACCAACACCGTTCGCTTTAATTACTTCACGGAAAAGTGCACGCTCTTTTACTGTATTGAAACCATAAAGCAATTGCGCGTCTTCACGCACAACAAAGTGAGTATAAATAATGGCTTCTTCGCCGACATTTGGCAGTTCGTAGAAGCAGCTCATTGGCATCTGAACTTCATAACCAATGCCATTAACTTCAATTAAAACTTCAGGTGGTTGCTTTTCAAGCAGAGTGCCGCGAAGACGTCCAATCACTATAAATACTCTTTGGAAATGAATTTGCGACAGGATAATAAAGAACTGGATAGACATCCAGTCCTTTATGCAGTGGGTTTAGATTTTTGAGACAACTTGATCAAGCTGTTGAGTGAGGTTACGCACTGCGACTACTTGGCCGTTCAGCTCAGCACCGTATTGCGCTACCGTCTCAGCGATGGTTTTGGTGTTAACTACCCCATTGGCGACCTCACTGCTCGCTTCATCCAACTCTTTGAGTGCCGTCATTTGTGTTGCCATGATACTGGACAGGCTCTGTACATCATGAGAAATAGTGGTCACTTGCTGAATAATGGTGTTCATCCGCTCGGTACTTGACGTCACAACACTTTGACCATGCTTTACTTCTTGCTCACTGCGATCAAGTAAGTTGCGAATTTCCACCGCGGACTCACTGCTCTTGGCAGAAAGATCGCGTACTTGGTCGGCAACTACAGCAAAGCCCCTACCTTGCTCGCCCGCTCTCGCCGCTTCAATCGCCGCATTGAGTGCCAACAAGTTGGTTTGTTCCGCAACCGACGTAATTAAGTCCGCCACTTTCATGATGTCTTCATGGCTGCTGATTATTTGGCTGATAGCTTGGGTGGAGTCTACGAGCAACTCAGAACTTTTCTCCGCTTGTTGGTGAACCTCTTCACTTTTCTCACGCAGCTCTTCAACGAATTTGCCCGACTCTTCAATCCCCGTCGCCATATGATGCACTTGCTGGCTCATCTGCTCTGCCGCGCTGGCTTGGGATTCACTGTTTACATTAAGTGCATTCACTTGAACATCTAGCTGAGAAGATTGTTTCTCGAGCACTTGGGAAACTTGCTTGAGCTCAGTCGAATTCTGATTCGCTTGCTCTAGTACCTCGGCCAAACGCAACTCCCCTTCTGTTGCCTTTTGCGCCACCAACTCACTCTCTGCTTTGGCTTTCTCTGCACTTTCAATCGCAATATCTCGCTGCTTGGCAGTAAAAGCTTGTGCAATACAAATCACCACCAGTGGTAGCACAGTCCCCGACCATATCTCTACACGCTGCGCAGATTCAGACAACACGAGTTGAGGGAAACTAACACCAGACACATGCTGGAATGTCATGAACGCAGAAACCGCTATCACTAACGCACTCCAAGAGATCGCTATGATGCGAGTGCCAGATAAGAAGAAAGCGACAACTAACAAAGGTACCCAGTAAGTTTGGGTTGAATCAACCACACCACCACTTTGGTAAATGATATTGAGCGCGTGTACCGACATGCCGACAAAGCCAAGATTGAGCGACAATGCCGGTTGCTTGAACCACTTCAGGCTGAAAGCGGATACCAGTTCGAGTGCAATTAAGAGTACTGAGGTGAAGATTAAGCTTTCATGTCCATGTTTGGACCATTTGATCAGGCTGTAGATCCCGACGAGAAAAGCGATGAAAGTGAATAGAGAAAGGATGTCAGCTTGACGTTGTTGTGTTCTTGTCCATTGAGTTTGGCGCGGCATAAATGCACTGCGCCACAGCGTGGCTGGATTCATGTTCAATCTTCCTTGATTGATTTCTTATTAGACCTCTGACCACTATAGTTTTGTAACATTTTATCAACAAATTTAATCCTTAAATCTGTCTGAGATGTCTCATTTTTAATAATACAATTAACGGTAACGACCTTTTCTTGCACTGGTTGCTTTGCCAGCGAGCGCCACCAGCGTCTTATTGGTATTGGCATGACAAATGGCGACGCCTAGCGCATCGGCAGCATCGGCTTGAGGCTTGGCTGGCAACTTAAGCATGTGTTGAACCATATGCTGAACCTGTACTTTGTCTGCACCACCAGTGCCTGTTACCGCTTGTTTAA
This sequence comes from Vibrio sp. WZ-1, assembly GCF_052037695.1. Lineage (NCBI taxonomy): Bacteria > Pseudomonadati > Pseudomonadota > Gammaproteobacteria > Vibrionales > Vibrionaceae > Vibrio > Vibrio sp. WZ-1. Next base: position 94,779 of record NZ_JBQEQR010000080.1, read on the forward strand.
TAAGACGAGCTGCGTACTCATGCACCGGAAGATCGGCATTTACCGCCGCTACAATCGCACTGCCACGTGCCTGCCCTAGCTTTAGTGCAGAGTCGGCGTTCTTTGACATAAAGACTTGCTCAATCGCAAACACATCTGGTTGAAACTGGGTGATGATTTCCGTTACACCTGCGTAGATTTGCTTGAGTCGACCTGGCAGCTCTTTTTCAGAAGTACGGATACAGCCACTTCCCAGATATTGCAGATGACGACCTTGTTGGCGAATCACGCCATAACCAGTAATACGAGAGCCTGGGTCAATGCCCAAAATAATTGACATGAAGAGTCCTAATCAATAACTCACTAAATTTATGAGAATTATACCCAAGTGACTTCAAGATGCAGGATTCAGAGCGTTGTCATTGATTCGAGGTCAAGGAAAACAACGCAGCGGAATAGCCAGCTCTTTCCAAGTTGTTTGACGCAACCATTGGTTTAATAAAAAAGCGAGTCAATGAAACGCTCCCGAAGGGCACTCTTTACAAATAGTAAGGGACTTGGCTTGTATACTTTGTTGTCGATTCTTGATTTGGACCCACCAAACCTTTAAATCGCCGCCGCGTCTACAAACCAAGTCATTCTCGCTGAACCTAGCATCTCGAGGTTACTTGGGTATATATGCCATTAAAACAAAAACTCCCGCAGGTGCGGGAGTTTTTTCTTTAATTGTTGTGCGCTTATTCTGCGTCTTTTTCTTTCGCAACTGTTACTGCAATCGCTAGCTCTTCTAGAGCCGCTGGGTTTGCAAGGCTTGGTGCGTCTGTTAGTAGACACGCCGCCGCAGTTGTTTTAGGGAACGCGATAACATCACGGATGTTCTCTGTACCACATAGCAGCATTACTAGACGGTCTAGACCGAATGCAAGACCAGCATGCGGAGGCGTACCGAATTTCAGAGCGTCCAGTAGGAAGCCGAATTTCAGTTGTTGCTCTTCCGCATTGATACCTAGGATATCAAATACTGCAGCTTGCATTTCTGCGTTGTGAATACGTACAGAACCACCGCCTACTTCGTAGCCGTTTAGAACCATGTCGTATGCGTTTGAGTTCGCCGCTGCTGGGTTCGCTTTTAGCTCTTCCGCAGTCACACCTAGAGGTGATGTGAATGGGTGGTGCATTGCGTGTAGGTTGCCTTCGTCGTCTTCTTCGAACATTGGGAAGTCAACAACCCATAGAGGAGCCCAAGTGCCTTCTTTCGTTAGCTCTAGGTCTTTACCAAGTTTAAGACGAAGTGCGCCTAGTGCTTCAGCAACGATGTTTGCTTTATCTGCGCCGAATAGGATGATGTCGCCCGATTCCGCTTGAGTGCGATCTAGAATACCGTTGATCACGTCTTCGCTTAGGAATTTAGCTACTGGAGATTGGATACCTTCCATGCCTGCTGCACGGTCGTTAACCTTCATCCATGCAAGACCTTTCGCACCGTAGATACCTACGAATTCTGCGTAGCCATCGATTTGCTTACGAGTAAGCTCAGCACCACCTGGTACACGGATAACTGCAACGCGACCTTTCTCGTCGTTTGCTGGGCCAGAGAATACTTTGAACTCAACGTCTTTCACTAGGTCAGCGACGTCTACTAGCTCTAGTGGGTTACGTAGATCAGGCTTGTCAGAACCGAAACGACGAATCGCTTCGCTGAATGGCATTACTGGGAACTCACCTAGGTCAACGTTAAGTAGCTCTTGCCACATTTCACGAACCATTTTCTCAGTCGTTGCACGAACTTGGTCAGCCGTCATGAATGACGTTTCGATATCGATCTGAGTGAATTCTGGTTGACGGTCAGCACGCAAGTCTTCATCACGGAAACACTTAACGATTTGGTAGTAACGGTCAAAACCAGACATCATTAGAAGCTGTTTAAATAGCTGTGGAGACTGAGGAAGCGCGTAGAAGCTGCCTTTGTGAACACGGCTAGGCACTAGGTAGTCACGAGCACCTTCTGGTGTCGCTTTCGTTAGTACAGGAGTTTCAATGTCTAGGAAGCCGTTGTCATCTAGGAAACGACGAACAAAGCTAGACGCTTTAGCGCGTAGCTTGATACGGTCGCTCATTTCTGGACGACGTAGGTCTAGGTAACGGTATTTTAGACGTTGCTCTTCAGAGTTCTTTTGGTTGAAGTCTAGAGGCAGAACGTCAGAACGGTTGATGATTTCAAGACCTTTCGCAAGGATCTCAACTTCACCTGTTGCCATGTCTTTGTTTACTTGGCTTTCTGGACGAACGCGAACTTCACCAGTTAGCTTGATACAGAATTCATTACGAAGTGTGTTCGCCACTTCATACGCATCTGCCATATCTGGATCAACAACTACCTGAACGATACCTTCACGATCTCGCATATCGATAAAAATAAGACCGCCTAAATCACGACGACGGTTAACCCAGCCGCAAAGTTCTACAGTTTGTCCTGCAAGGGACTTGTTCAGGTGACCACAGTAATGGGTACGCATAATGAAATTCCCAATCTCTCAAATATTGTTAACTACGCTCTGTCAGCCTCATTGCCGAGCAGAGTAAAGATCCATTTATACGCTGAAAGCCTATGAAAATCGACTACTCAACATACAATTAAGTGTGTTTTATCATTCATTGGTGGTTTTTAGTACAACAAATGTTCAAAAGCGCACCAAAGCGAAAAAATTGATGGGGATTATAGCGTGAAATTACCTATTTCAGCAAAACTCTCGTAAAGTGGGCTCAGGAAAAAACGTAAAGCAAAGATATGGATAATTTACCCCTTCGACTTGGATTAACCATGTGGTCTCACAACCAATGGCAACAGAGCTTTTATGGCAGTGGAACCAAGCCTGCAGAGCGACTCGAAAAGTACGCGCAGGTATTCCACACCGTAGAAGGCAACACCACCTTTTACGCCACACCGACGCTCAACACAGTGCAAAACTGGAAAGCCGCGACTCACGACGATTTCAAATTCACCTTTAAGTTGCCAAAAGCCATTACTCACGAACAAATGCTCAGAGGTTGTGACGAACAGTTGCGTGACTTTATGAAAGTCATGGAACCGCTTCATGAGCGTGTCGGGCAATGGACGATTCAGCTCCCCGCCGCTTTTGGTCCCGAGCACCTTGTTCGCCTAAAGAAGTTCTGTGCCTGCTTTCCACCGAATTTCCCACTTGGGGTGGAAGTTCGCCATATGGCGTTTTTCTCCAAAGGTGAAGAAGAGCGTGCGCTAAACCAGTGGCTATTAGAAAGTGGCATTGACCGCATTATTATGGATAGTCGCCCAGTGTTTGCCGCGCAGCCGACGACCGAAGCGGTGATTGACGCCCATCAGAAAAAGCCGCGCGTCCCGGTACATGCAATAGCAACGGCCAAGCACCCAATGATTCGTTTTATCGGTCATCCCGACATGGACGACAACTTGCGCTTTTTCGAACCATGGTTGAAGAAATTGCCGATGTGGATTGAACAAGGGATTCAGCCTTACTTGATGATCCACACTCCGGATAACGTCTTAGCGCCAGAACTGGCTGAAAAGCTCTATAAACAGCTACAACTTAAGCTCTCCCTGCCAGATTTGTCTTCGTTTCCTGCCAACGATGGCAACTCGCAAATACAGATGTTTTAGGTCTCCGTATAATTAAGAAAATGACAGAGGCGCGAATTTCCCATAAAATACGCGCCTTTTTTGATGCCTGACGTTTCAGGCAGCTTGTATGCAGAGATTTGGTTATGAACCCTAAGAGCAATCCAGATACTATTTTTTCGGCTCCAATCGATAAAATTGGGGATTTCACGTTCGATGAACGCGTAGCGGAAGTTTTCCCTGACATGATTCAACGATCGGTGCCGGGTTACAGCAACATCATTTCTGCAATTGGTATGTTGGCAGAGCGTTTTGTTAAGCCTCACTCAAACATCTATGACCTCGGTTGTTCTTTGGGTGCTGCTACGCTTTCGATGCGCCGTCATATCAAACAAAAAGGTTGCCAAATCATTGCAGTGGACAACTCTCCTGCGATGGTTGAGCGCTGTAAGCTTCACGTCAACGCGTACCGCAGTGATACGCCAGTTGACGTGGTAGAGGCAGACATTCGTAATATCGAAATCGAAAATGCGTCCGTTGTGGTGTTGAACTTCACGCTGCAGTTCCTTTCTCCAGAAGATCGCTATGCGCTACTAGAAAAAATCTACGCGGGCCTGCGCCCAGGCGGTATTTTGATTCTGTCGGAAAAGTTCGTATTTGAAGATGAAGTATCCAACGAGCTGTTAATTGACCTTCACCACGATTTTAAACGCGCTAATGGCTACAGCGAACTAGAAATCAGCCAAAAACGCAGCGCGATTGAAAACGTGATGCGTCCTGATTCAAAGAAAGACCACAAAGAGCGTTTCGCAGAAATTGGTTTCTCAAGCTACGACGTTTGGTTCCAATGCTTTAACTTCGGTTCGATGTTTGCGATTAAATAGCGAGAAGCGAGAAAGTCTTAACGTTTCGCATTAGTGTCAATTTTTTAATTTATTACTCAGTGAAAAACTATGTTTAATTTTGCTAATTTTTATCAGTTAATCGCTCAAGACACTCGTCTTCAGCCGTGGCTAAACGTATTACCTCAACAGTTAACAGATTGGCAAAATGCTGAGCACGGTGACTTTGGTCGCTGGCTAAAAGCGCTGAATAAGATCCCACAAGGTGCCCCAAACCAAGTGGACATCAAAAACTCAGTGACCATCAGCAACGATACGCCTTTCCATGAAGGTGAACTTAAAAAGCTTGAGAGCCTACTGCGTACGTTCCACCCTTGGCGTAAAGGTCCGTATACAGTGCACGGTATTCATATTGATACCGAGTGGCGCAGTGACTGGAAATGGGATCGCGTACTTCCACACATCTCACCACTGAAAAACCGCAGCGTACTCGATGTGGGTTGTGGCAACGGCTACCACATGTGGCGCATGCTGGGTGAAGGTGCGCGCCTAACGGTTGGTATCGACCCTTCTCATCTGTTCCTAATTCAGTTCGAAGCCATTCGTAAACTAATGGGCGATGATCAACGTGCGCACCTCTTGCCACTGGGTATTGAGCAGCTACCTAAGCTAGAAGCATTCGACACTGTATTTAGCATGGGTGTACTTTACCACCGTCGTTCGCCACTGGATCACTTAGTGCAACTAAAAGACCAACTGGTATCAGGTGGTGAGCTAGTACTAGAAACGTTGGTGGTTGAAGGTGATGAGAACGCTGTGCTGGTTCCGACTTCTCGCTACGCACAAATGCGTAACGTGTACTTCTTCCCTTCAGCAAAAGCACTGAAAGTGTGGCTAGAGCTAGTTGGCTTTAATGACGTTCGTATTGTGGATGAAAATGTAACGTCTGTCGGTGAGCAGCGCACAACAGACTGGATGACGCATAACTCTCTACCGGATTATCTTGATCCAAATGACCCAAGTAAAACAGTAGAAGGCTACCCTGCCCCTCGTCGTGCGGTGCTTGTGGCAACCAAGCCATAATTAACTGAGATTTCTGACATTGTCTTAACTCACTCCCTCCTTTAAGACATTAACCTCTTTTCAATTCCAGTTAAGGATGCATATCGCATCCTTAATTTTTTGCTATTTGTCGCTATTCCTCACTATATAAGACAATCGAAAAGATTCTTACTTGTGAGCCTTTAGCGATATACGCTAAACTCTTAAAAAACAAACAACTTAATCCAGCCCCAAGGTTATCAATGTTTATACGATTGACTCCGATTGTTGTAGTCGCGCTACTATCCGGATGTACGCTTACCAAAGGTGAACAGTACCACCAAGAAACGTTAGCGGCCATCCAAGCCTCAGAGACCAACTTTAATAACAAAATTAGTAATTTAGAGCTTCAACTTAGTAACCAATCTGACTACATAGAAAGCCTAGAGGGTCAAGTTGACAAGTTAGAAGGTGAACTTTCCAGTTTTCGTAAAGAAGCGATGGATGAAGTAAGAAAGCCAAAAGATCCGATCATCGTCCAAACGCCAGCGCCAATTCAAGCTACACCAACTCACGATATTGTTCTTGGTTCTATTGAGCGCGTTACGATTGACTCCATTAAACAAACCTTCGATGCGCGTGTTGATACTGGCGCTGCAACGTCTTCACTTAATGCTGTTGATATCGAAGAATTCGAAAGAAACGGGAAAAACTGGGTTCGCTTCCATCTAGAAGACAGCACCAAGTCAAAAGATGAACAGCAAGCTTGGATTGAAGCCCCTATTATCCGTTACGTAAAAATCCGTCAAGCAACCACTGAAGAACTAGAGCGACGCGCTGTTGTAGAACTTTGGGTGCGCGTTGGAAAAATTCATGAAAAAGCGCAATTTACGTTGGCAGATCGCTCTCAAATGAACCATCCTGTGTTACTAGGTAGAGAGTTTATGCGTGACATCGCATTGGTTGATGTGAGCCGTAAATATATCCAAACACAAGAAGATAAAAAATAATAAGGTAGATTATGACGTCAAAAATACCGTTTTATCTGTCTGTCATCTTATTGGTGGCAGCGGGTATCACTTTGAGTGTTTTCAGACACCAAAATTACGGCGTTCCTTGGACTCCAGGAGAAACCCGTCAGATTTGGGATGTCGAGGCTCGAATTGAATTCAACGCCAATGGTAATGAAGTTAAAGCTTCTTTAGCTGCACCTCATACTCAAAATGGCTACACACTTATTGGTGAATCTGCTTCCTCTCCAGGTTACGGCGTATCCTACGTTAATACAGATTCTGGTCGCCGAGCTGAATGGTCTATTCGCCAAGCGACAGGGCCTCAAACTATCTACTATAAAGCGCAGTTTCTTGTTGACCCTCAAGCGAAAGTGACGCCTATTCCACCAACAGGTGATATTGTTCCTCCTACATTATCAGCACCGCAGCAGGCAGCAGCCAATGCACTTATTGAACGCGCAATGAGCCGTTCTGCAGATAATGTTACGTTCGCTCGCGAACTGATCAAGACATTAAACGATCCTGATAGCCAAAACTCAGCACTAATCCTCAACGATTTTGACCGAACCGACGCACTACACAAGATGCTACTCACAGCTGGGGTGCAGAGCAAAATTGTTGGCGTTATTGAATTGGAAGATGGCCGTCGTCGCCAAACTATTCAACAGATGGTTCAAGTATGGTCTGGCGAGGAGTGGGTGCTGTTCTCACCAAACTCAGAGCAAGCTGCAGCGCAGCCTAATCTTCTGGTTTGGGATGAATCCAACGTATCACTGCTTGATCTCATTGGCGGCCAAAATAGCCAAGTTCACTTCTCGATGATCAAACAAGAAGTGACGCCACAGCAAGCAACCCAAAACAAAGTTGAAGCAGACGGTCTACTCAACCTATCGATTCACAGCTTGCCTCTTGAAGAGCAAGCGATGTTTAAGACCATCATGCTAATTCCGATTGGTGCGCTTATCGTTGTATTCCTGCGTGTCATTATCGGGCTTAAAACATCTGGTACCTTCATGCCCGTTCTAATCGCAGTAGCCTTTGTACAAACGCAACTTGTGACAGGTATTGTGGGCTTCCTACTGATTGTTGGTACAGGCCTCATAATTCGAAGTTACCTATCGAGACTGAACTTACTTCTGGTAGCAAGGATATCTGCGGTCATCATCACCGTAATCATGATCATATCTGTGTTCACCGTTGTGGCATTCAAGATTGGTTTGACTGAAGGTCTAACGATTACCTTCTTCCCTATGATCATCTTGTCATGGACAATCGAACGTATGTCGATTCTATGGGAAGAGGAAGGCGCGAAAGAAGTAGCTCTTCAAGGCGGTGGCTCACTACTGACTGCGGTACTGGTTTACTTGGCAATGACCAATACCTACATCCAGCACCTAACGTTTAACTTTATCGGCCTACAGCTTATTGTTCTGGCAGGTATTCTACTACTAGGTACATACACAGGTTACCGTCTAACTGAGCTACGTCGCTTTAAACCACTAGCGGAGGACTAAACGATGTTTGAACGTTTTACTTCGCCAGCAAAACTTCGCCATAAAGGCATTATGGGCATGAATAAGCGTAACCATAGCTACATTGGTCGCTACAATGATCGTTCCAAATACCCTTTGGTGGATGACAAGCTAAAAACCAAAATTATTGCAGAAGCGGCAGGGGCAACCGTCCCTGCTCTGATTGGGGTGATAAATAGCCAAGCGGAAGTGAAGACTATTCATAAGATGGTCGAAAAATGGCCAGGCTTCGTTATCAAGCCCGCACAAGGCAGCGGTGGTAAAGGTATTTTGGTAATTACGTCGCATAAAGACGGCGTTTATACCAAGCCATCCGGCGCAACCTGCAATAAAGAAGAGGTAGAGCGTCACATCAGTAACGCACTAGCTGGCCTTTTCTCTCTTGGCGGTAAGAACGATGTAGCTGTAGTTGAGAACTTGATTAAGTTTGATGACTGTTTTGATGGTTTCAGTTATGAAGGCGTGCCAGACGTACGAATCATCGTATTCAAAGGCTACCCTGTGATGGCAATGATGCGTTGCTCAACGGCGGCTTCTGATGGCAAAGCTAACCTTCACCAAGGTGCAGTTGGTGTTGGTATCGACATTGCGACAGGCAAAGCCATTCGTGCGGTACAATTCGACCAACCCGTGACCCATCATCCTGATACAGGTAAAGACTTGTCGACACTACAAGTGCCTCACTGGGAGCGTTTACTAGAACTTGCTTCTAGCGCGTGGGAGATGACGGGACTGGGCTACATGGGTACCGACATGGTTTTGGACAAAGAAGAAGGTCCAATGGTGTTGGAGCTAAATGCACGTCCTGGCTTGGCTATCCAAATAGCAAACGGTGCTGGTCTGCTTCCTCGTCTAAGACACATCGAAAACCTAGGTACCCCTGCCGAGTACCCAAAACCTAAAGAGCGAGTGGCCTATGCCGCAGAGCAGTTTGGGGTAAAATCTCAATTCTAACTAAGAGCCAGCCTGAGAGCTGGCTCTTTTTTTTACTAACTCTCTCGGCAACTCTTACAAAGCAAATGAGCTTATTTGCACACTTTTACTTTGTTAAATGATCAAGCTAACATTTTGGTCATTAATCATTTCTTTTTATCCTCGAAATTTGTCTATGATTACAGCTCCCCTAACTCAACTCAGAGAGGTTGGGCAATGCATACGACAAATGCAGATAATAATAATACCATCCCAGAGAATGACGATATTGACGAGCAGCTTCAACGTTTGTCAGAAATCTCATTCCAAGCACTTAATGAACTCGCTGAAATGATCGAAAAAGGAAAAGATTATTCAGACGAGTAGCACTTTGCTGCCATGCAACGAAACCAAGCCGAGACTATTGCCCTATAGTCTCGGCTTATTTTATACCAGATACAAAAACGCCCGCGTTCATTGCGGGCGTTTTGCTAGACTCGAAGATTACGATTCAAACTCTTCAATCATCTCTTGTGCTTCGGTCTTAGGCTTATCCGTTTGACCAAAACCACGCAGACCAACTACGTGTACGTGTTCGTGGTCTTTAAACACCTTACGCACCAGTTTGTAGGTGGTACCTTTCTCTGGGCTGATGTTTTCTGGTGCCGCGATAAGAAGCTGCATATCCAGACGGTCACACAATTCGAACAATGTCGCGATTGATTTCGCATCCAGACGCGCTGCTTCATCCAAGAAGAGCAAACGACAAGGCACAATGTCTTTGCTGCGCAGGCGACGAGACTCTTCTTCCCAGCTTTGCACAACCATCAGTAGGATTGACTGACCGGTACCGATCGCTTCACCTGTTGATAGCGCGCCAGATTCAGCTTGTAGCCAACCATCTGTACCACGGTTCACTTCTACACTTAGCTCTAGGTAGTTACGGTAATCCAGTAGCTCTTCACCTAGAACCTGAGGAGAACGTTGACCCATATCGATATGTGGGTTCACACGTTGGAACAGTTTCGCCATTGCTTCAGAGAAGGTAAAGCGAGTCGATTCAAACAGGTCTTTATGCTGCTCTTGTTGTGTCGCCAGACCGTTCAGTAGTACTTCGTGACTTTCGCGGATCTTCACGTTTAGACGCACACCCTTCACCTGACCGAACGAGATGTTCGACAAGCCTTGGTTTAGCATACGGATACGGTTTTGCTCACGCTGAATCGTCTTCTTGATGATGCTTGCTACTGACTCAGAGCTGATCGCTAGGCGGTTTTCACGTTGCGTTAGCTCTTCCGTTAGACGCGCTAGCTCTACTTCCATCTCTTCGATCGCTTCCACTGGATCATCAGTACGGATGATATCCTGACGAATACGTTCACGAAGATGTTGGTAAACCGCGATGTAGAACAGAACTTTACGCTCTGGACGTGCATTGTCTTCTGATAGACGCAGCGCATCACGCAAGTCATCGTTGTTCGCAACCGCTAGACGTAGTGCACCCAATGATTTATCCGACATTGAACGCAGTTCATCCGCTGACATGTAAGCCAGTTCACGCTTGTGTAGACGACGCTCAACATCGTTCTCACGCGCCAGACGAAGTACCGAGCACCAGCCAGCTTTCGCGGCAACCACGAAGGTACGCAGCTCAACGTATTCTTTCTGAACTTTCTTCAGACGTTTCGCCAAACCTTTCATCTCTAGTTCGGTAGAGGTGATTGTACGCTCGTATTCGCTCTTACGGCTGCGAGAGGTGTGTAGACGCTCATGCAGTTCATCACGACGACGCATTGCACGCTCTTCTGCACCTTCGTCCGCGTTAACGCCAAACTCTTGCAGTTCTTGTTTGAACTCTTGAACCGTTTCCAGTTTCGCTTGGTGTGAACTCTTCAGTGACGCCAATACTTGGTTGTATTGGTTCATTTGACCTTGCGATTGTTTCAACTCTTCACGAGAGCGAGTACGCATCTGCTCCGCTTGAACCAATTTCGCTTTTAGCTGCTCGCTCAGTTCGCTGCTCTTGTTCAGCAGGTCTACTGAATCTGAGTAAGCGAAGTAGTGACGACGTTCAACGAGATCTGAGAGTGCAAAGATTTGCTTCTTAAGATCTTGTAGCTGCTGATCTGCCGCTTTGTATTCTGCTTCTAGCGCATCGAATTGCTCTGGGTCGGCATCTAGGGAAACTGCGACTTTTTCCAGTTCCGCCACCGCTTTCGCGTGGTTATTTAGGAAAGCTTTTGCATCTGAAAGTTGGGCGATTTTCTCTTCCAACTCATCAAAGCGCGCTTGCAGCGACTCATCTTCAATCAGCGCCATATTTGGTGCCAACTTGTCTAGAGAAGACAACGCTTGCTTGCTGGTTTGAAGCTGAGAACGTTGCTGTTGCTCTTTTGCATCCAGATCAGCCAGTACGCGACCGATTTGGTTACGCTTGTCACGAATGGTTGCCAGCGCTTGCTCTGGGTCAGCTTCGAATGCTACTTGAATGTGGCTTGCCACAAACTGGTTGAACGCTTGGTAAAGACGCTGCATTTTTTGCGAATCGAATGCTGCTTTCGCGTGCTTCTCAACCACTTCTTCACGTTCGTTACGCAGTAGCTCTAAACGCTGCTCACGTGCCGCACGACCAAACAGTGGGATTTCAGGCAAGCGAGAGTAACGCATTTGGCGATCGTTCATGCGAACACAAACCGCGCCTTCTAACTCTTCTGCGTCGAATGAGCTGTCATCAAAGGCATCGATGTCACCTTCAATGATGTACAAGTCTTCAGGACAGTCGTCTAGCTCTACCAGTTTCTCTTCGATACCAGACAGATCAGAAACGACGATAGCGTGACGAGCCGGACCGTACATCGCACTGAAGTAAGGCGCGTCATCAATTGTGATGTCATCGTAGATCTCAGACAGCAATACGCCGCCTAGAGTATCTGCCAAACCTTTCAGGCGAGGGTCGTTTGAACCACCAGGAGAAGCAAGACGCTCAATCTCAGTGTCAAGTTGGCTGCGACGCTCTGCCAGTTTGTCTTTCGCCAGAGAAAGAGTTTTCTCTTGCTCAAGCACCACTTGCATTTGGCTCATGACTGACTGGCTATCTTCTAGCTCAGCGCCACTTTGTTCACGCAGTTTTTCTAGCGCATCGTTCGCCGCAATCCAAGTTGGAGCAATAGCTTCTAGCTTGTTGATTTCCGCTGCTGCATCTTGCTCTAGACGACGCTGTTCGCTGCGTTGCTCACGCACGTCTTCCTGCGTCATTTCTAGTGAGTCGATTTGCATCGCGTGACGCTCACGTTCTTGTTCAAACGTGATTTCGTCAGTCAGTTCAACATGGAACTGCTTTTGGTATTCGTTGACTAGCTCACGCGCTTGACGTTGCTGGTTAAGGCTACGCTCAAGGTCACGGTGCTGTGCACGCCATTGTTGTTCGTTTTGCGCAACTTGCTGAGATTCACGCGCTTTCGCAATTGCGGTTTTCGCATGTTCAGACGCGTCTTTACGCTCAACTTGACCAACGATGCTCTGTACCAGTTTAAGCGCGGTTTCGAACTGCTCTGCTGCTGCAGAAGACATGTCCAGTTTGTGCTTAACCGATAGCAACGCGTTAGTGCTTTCTGATTCTTTGCTCTTAAGCTCAGAGACAAGCGCTTGTGCCGATTCTGCCGTTAGGCTGTCATCGCCAAGTAGCTGTTTCGCTTTCTCCAGCGCTTGAACCGCTTGTTGGTATTGAAGTGCACGAGTTTGCTGAACGTCGAGTGCTTGTTGGTAGTCCGCCAGTTGCGTCTTAAGGCTGTCCACCTCTTCTTCTGCAACGGTCGCTTGCTCTTCTACCATCATCACGCGTTCTTGCGCTTCTTCCACTACCATCATCTGTTCTTCAAGACGCTCACTTAGCTCTTCAAGATCTTCTTGATAGCGTTCGATCTTCTCTTGCTGGCGCAGTGCGTTTTGCACCAGTTGCAAGTGATCCGAAGCCGCTTGGTAATCTTGCTCTAGCGCAGATTCCGACTCGATCAACAGTTCTAACTCTTCTTGAACGCGGTTAAGCAGGTTGTTTTGCTCAACGAGAGTTTCACGAGAACCGAACAACTCTGAACGCAATGACAGCGTTTTATCCAGCTTGTTACGACGATCGTTCGCGTGACGCATGTAGTCCGCCGCCACGTAGTTAGTCGACTCTGTGATCAAGTGTTTGAACAAGTCACGGTCTGCTTGCGTGGTTTTGATCGCTTCTAGCGTCATGCGGTTTTCGCGTAGCGCCGATTCCATATCTTGGAACGCTTTCTTCACGCCGCCGTTTTGTGGCAGAAGGTAGTCACGTAGTGAGCGTGTAATCGCACTTGAGATACCACCGTAAAGCGATGCTTCGATCAGGCGGTAGAATTTAGAACGGTCACCAGAGTTACGCAGTTTCTTCGGAATCACACCGAATTCAAACATTTGTGCGTGGTAATCCACGATAGAAGAGAACGCTTTGAATTGAACACCTTCAAATTCTGCGATCGATTCTTTTACTTCGTTGATTTGACGTACACGAGCTTGAGTCGCTGATACGCTTTCAATCAAGATATCCGTTGGTTTCACATGGCTTGGAAGACCCTGGATAACAAACGGTTTGATGTCTACTTTCTTATCACGACCCGCAACTTGCTGCAGTTTTACTGCGAACAATAGGCGTTGGTTACGTGAGTTCACCACGTCTAGCGCCGCATAACATGCGCCCGGCTGTAGCTTACCGTACAGACCTTTATCGCGAGACGATTGGCTGCTGCCTGCTTCTGTGGTGTTACGGAAGTGCAGTAGCGTTTGGTCAGGAATCAATGCGGTGATGAATGCCGCCATTGTGGTTGATTTACCTGCACCGTTACCACCTGATAGCGTGGTGACCAGACCATCGATGTCAAACGTACGGGCAAAGAAGCCGTTCCAGTTGACCATGGTCAGCGATTGGTATTTACCGCGTTCAATCATGCTCATGCTTCACCCTCTTCTGTTGTTTCTTCTTGGGCTTGGTCGTCTTGATCTTCTTCAGACAATAGGCTGCCTTGGCTTGGCTCTTTAGTGTGCACTACCGCCTCACCATCACGGATCAGACGTAGCTGCGCTTCACGCATATCATCGCCAACACGTACATCGGCACCAAAGCGGAATACCGCTTCACTGATGCTGAATTTGCCTGTTTCACCGATGTTGATGATCATGCCTAGTCGGCGTAGACGACGAAGTGACGTACGTACTTTTTCAAACAGCTTTTCTTTATCAAGGTCAGAACCGGTAGCACGGTTCGTCACTAGCTTCATCAGCTTGTTTTCATCTGCTAGAGCAAGCAGTTCGTCGTAAAGCTCTTGGTTAGTGAAGATGCCTTCGTGCGCAAGACGTTCTGGGCTTAGGTAAAGGAAACACAGTACCTTACCCACCAGCATGTCCAGCTCAGAAAGTACACTACGGCCAATCAGAGACGTTGAACGTGGACGCAGGTAGAAGAAGCCTTCTGGCGCTTTCACCAATTCGGTGTTGTAGCGCTGGTAAAAAGAAGAAAGCTCAAGTTCGAAGTCTGACAACAACGCGTGGTTGTCTAGATCTTCACTTGAGATATGACGCCCTGCTCGAAGCATGCTATCTAGCGCTGGGAACAGAGGGTTAGAAATTGCTTTTGCCAGATTCTCTGACATGTATTCATTAGTATCGGTCGATGACATTCGCTTGTACCTTTGCCCCAAATTCGTTGATTGCTTTCCAGTCTGGCTGAACAGCTTGGTAGTCGGATTCGGAATATCCCATACGTACCGCCTGATCAACGACAATGCGAGCTAAATCAAAGTGATGAGTGTGAGGGTGTTGTGCAAGGTAATCTCGCAGTACCACGCTCAAGTCAATTGGCACGCCTTGGTCTTTATGCGCTTTCAGCATGTCACCAATACGCTCTGCCAACTCATCGTTGACTTGTTGAAACTCTTCGTATTCCACTTCCATCGGAACTTGACCTGTTACCTCGTCATCACGCAGTACTAGGGCTTCGTCACGAAGGTCAGAAAGCCTTTCTGCATCTGCATAAGTCAGATACCAAGGCGAATCAAAGTAGTCTTTAACGGACTGGCGCAGACGCGAGCTAAACGCACGGTTCTTATCCATATCGATCGCGGTACGGATAAACTTGTGCACGTGTCGGTCGTAACCAATCCAAAGGTCGATCGCTTGCTGGCCCCAGCTTGTGATTCGGTCCAGCTTCATCTGCAGACCAAACAAGGCTTCTTCAATAAACTCAAGCTCAGGGTCACCATAGACAATCTCTTGGATATCTAGGATCTGAGTTTGCAGTTCATCACTGGCAGCTTGCAGCGTATCTTGAAGTTCACGCAACGTGCTGGATGTTTCTGACAGAAGCGCTTCACAGTTGTTGATTGCTTCACGCCAGTCTTTGTTAAGCAGGTCAGCAATCTGCTGTTTCACAGACTGTTGCTGCTCATCCATCACACGTTGGTTGAGGTCAATTTGGTCGAAGATTTCGCCTACAGAATATTTCAAGATCCCGTATACGTTCTTCTTCCAATGGCCTGGAGTGCCACCCTTTTGTGCAGCTTCAATCGCTTTCGCCATTTCGTCCGCTACCATGGATAGCTGGATAGAAAGACGTAGCTTTGAAAACTCACGATGGCGCACGTAGTAATCAGTAATTCCTATCGCTAATGGCGATAAGCGATAAATGCTCGCTCCGTCAGTAATTTCACTGACAAAACGGCTCATAAGACGCTGCTTAACCATCTCATTGATGGCATTGTTTGCGCGGAAAGCCGAAGCTTCGCCCGTCTCATCAAATAGTCGAGTGACGATGGCAAATGCGTCGTGCAATTCACCTTCACCCAATTCTTCATCGAACCTTTCATTACTTAGTACAGCGATAGCGATCAAAAACGCCAGTCGCTCAGTGGTCAGGTTCAACGAGAAATCGTGCTGCTTTACCCAGCCAACCAATTCGTCGATTGGTTGCTCTGCAGCATTGAGAGTCATCTCACTCATCGTTATTCCTGTTATCGTTCTTCTTAGCCCACACGTGAATATAGCGGCCTAATGAGAGGTATGGCTCTTGTCGACAAAGTTGTTTTTCTAGCGCCAACACATCTTCAAACTCGTAATCGCCCATGTATTGCATATTGCCTATGTAATCACTAAAGGAACGAATACCAGATTTACCACAAACACTAAAACCAGAATCTTCTATCCACTGATAGACCTCTTCGGGTTTTAGGCCTTTTTGTGGCTGTAGTTTAAATCTTTTCCGGTGAGGCATGCCGTCTAAAATATGAGGAATGTTGCCACAAACCACATTTTTATAGACTAAGCCGTGGTGGTTATAGAACATAACCGATGCAATGCCCCCCGGCTTGACCTGTTCCAATACCGTTTCGAGTGCCGTTTTGGGATCAACGAGCCACTCCATCACGGCGTGGAACATGACAAGGTCCACCTGTTCTTCCATATGGTCACCAATGGATTGGACAGGCGAATGAATCAGGCGATACTGCTCAAGCAAACCGTTTTTTTCAATATCCTGTTTTGCTAGTTGCAGCATTTCCGAAGATAGATCACATAAAGCAACGTGATGTCCGAGCTTAGCAAGCTTTTGCGACATTTGCGCTAAGCCACCACCAGCATCAAGAACCTGCAGGGCTTGCTGGTCGGTATTCAATTCACTTAGAATCTGTAGAAAATCTTCCCATACAATGATTTGGCGGATCTCACCTTTATCAGATCCGTAAATATTTTTTGCAAATTTGTGGGCGATATCGTCGAAATTACGGTCTTCTGTCACGTCTACTGGGTTATCATATCGGATTGTGCCGCTATTCTGGCACAAGAAAAGCAGGAATAAAGAGGGTCTCCCTCATTTTTATAATCAATTGATGTTTTTTCGGACTATTTAAGTATGTTTGAGCTGAAAAAAGTAATATCAGCCTTGCTCATGCCCTTACCGGCCTTACTGCTGATTGGTCTATTAGGCCTATTTTTAATTAGTTTTACTAGCAAACGTAAAACTGGTTGTTTCATTGTTCTATTCACCTTTGCAGGCATCTTCCTTGCCTCATTTCAACCTATTGCAACCAAGTTGCTTATGCCTTTGGAACGCGAGTACAAAGCCTTCTTACCGGTATCGGAATCTGTCGATTACGTGATGGTTTTAGGAAATGGGCATGTTGTCGATGACGAAATACCACCCACCTCACAACTAAGTCGCGCTGCTTTAATGAGGCTCACTGAAGGCATACGTATTCTTCGTATGTACCCGGGCGCAAAACTCATTTTGTCAGGCTACGCGGGAGGTTCAGAACTCAGTCACGCTCGTATGATGGCTAACGTAGCCCTTTCTCTTGGTGTTGCTAAGTCTGACATTATCTTGCTTGAAGATGCTAAAGATACCTGGGAAGAAGCAAGACAAGCTGCCGCATTTGTAAAACAGAAAAATATTGTACTGGTAACGTCAGCAAGCCATATGAAGCGCGCAATGTACGAGTTTCGTGCAGCAGGGATTCAGCCAATTCCTGCCCCAACCAACTTCTTGGCTGTTGCAGATGTCAACCAACCTTGGCATCGTTATGCACCAAAAGCACAGTACCTAGAGCAAACGGAGCGATACTGGCACGAGACTATGGGTATTATCTGGCAGCACTTGCGAGATAATATTGGCCAGGCACCTGTCGAAGAAGCGCATTAAGCCGGCTTCAAAACGAAACCTACAGGCACAAAAAAGGAGAGCATTGCTCTCCTTTTTCTTTATCGCGTTGATTTAAGTCAACAGACCCTAGTCACCTGCGAACATGTAGCCTTCACCATGAACGGTCACAAAAATTTGTGGGTTCTTTGGATCAAACTCCATCTTAGCGCGCATGCGTCGAATCAATACATCAATTGTACGGTCATTTGGCGCATCCACTCGGTGGCTGATCATATTCAAAATACGCTCACGGCTTAATACCTGATTTGGGTATGAAGACAGTGCGACCAGCAGTTCATACTCTGCTTTGGTTAATTTCACCGGCTCACCGTTACGGCTTAGAGCACGACGTTGAATATCAAACATCCACTCACCAAAACGCACAATGTGTTCTTCATTTGTGTCGTTCGCTGCTTTTTGTGAACCGTTACGAGCCGCTGAAATACGCCACAGCAAGTTTTTAACGCGAACTAATAATTCCCTTAGTTCAAAAGGCTTTGTTACATAATCGTCTGCGCCCATTTCTAGACCAACGATTTTGTCAATGCTATCCGTGCGTCCTGTCACTAATATGATGCCGATATCTGATTGGCTGCGTAATTCACGCGTAAGCATAAGGCCATCTTCACCCGGCAGGTTAATATCCAGCATGATCAGGTCTACGTCGCCCTCTTGAAGCACTTCGCGCATTTCAGCACCACTTTCTGCTTCACTAACTTTGTAACCTTCATTTTGGAAATAGCCCGCAAGCTTACTGCGAGTTACAACATCATCTTCTACGACTAATACGTGATAGCTCATTTACACCACTTCTGTCTTTTTTATCTTCCAAGACGTATTCTATTCATAACTAGTAACATATCTAGTAATAGTTACAATAAAAAGCAAGATTTTGTGGATTTATTGATGCAAAACAAGCTTATTTGCCGCCATTCATAAACATGCATATTTCCCAATAAACCATAACAATTATAGTTACTGCTATTCATTTTAATTGTTTACACTTAGGGGATAACTATTTGGGAGCAAAAAAATGCAAGAAGTGAAAGCTTTTAACGAAAAACGAGCTGAGATTTATTGGTGGTTTTCTAGCCTGTTTGCAAAAGAGCTGACAGACAAGGAACTGGAATCTTATCATAGTGTTGAAATTCGAAGCTTTTTAGCTGGTTTAGGTGAAAATGAAACACTCAAACCATCCGTTAATGCCCTTGTTGATGCGCTTAACCGCCTACAAGATCGTGAAGATGCTCAGTTAGAGCTAGCTGCGGACTTCTGTGAACTTTTTCTTAAAACAGAAAAGCACGGTGCGCTACCTTATGCCTCAATGTACATCGGTGAATCTGGTTTATTAAACGATAAACCAGCAGAAGAGATGGAAAGGCTGATGGCAGACTTTGGTGTGCAAGTTGACGAAAATCTAAAAGAGCCTGCGGATCATTTAGCAGTCGAGTTAGATTTTTTAGGCAATATGATTATCCGCTCAAATGAACTCGAGCAGGAAAAACACATGGAAGATGCATTCGAAAAGCAAAATGAGTTCATCCAGCAACACCTTTTGACATGGCTACCTCAGTTTGCCGCTAAATGTAAGCAATTCGATGAATTTGGCTTCTATGTTAGTGTCGCGCAACTATTAATTGCATTTTGTAAACTGGACAGCACCTACCTTCTTGGTGAATAATTGCCGCCTATTTTGGGGAGTCTGTCATTCAGACTCCCTATTTTATTCGTTTGTTTTTAATCTGGCGCAGAGAAATACAATCCATTTAGCCGTTAAACTGTGACCTCCGAGGCACAAAACAGCTGCTTAAAACATTGCCAGCTTGCCCGCATCAGTCTAAAATGTGAGCGCAAACGATTAAATATGATTTATATGTAAACCGCTGAAATAAAGCGGTTTTTGTGTTTTCTTAACAGGATTGCTGACCAATTCCTCACTTAGTATAAGAAAGGAATATGAGACTCAGCGATAAATGTTGCTACAAACCTTTTTATACCGATTTCGGAACAACCGCTGCCAAATATCTCAGCAATGCCCCTATTCGCAGTTGCTCGGTTTGCGCAAGACCCTAAGCGTATGGTTGTCTTCACTACGGTATTTACAGTAGCTCGATACAGGACATCATTTATGGCCACTATTAAAGACGTTGCTCGCTTAGCCGGCGTTTCTACCACTACGGTTTCGCACGTAATTAATAAAACTCGCTTTGTTGCAGAAGCAACTCAAGAAAAAGTAATGAAAGCGGTGGATGAACTTAATTACGCACCAAGTGCCGTTGCACGCAGTTTAAAGTGCAACTCAACTCGTACCATCGGTATGCTAGTAACTCAATCTACCAACCTGTTCTTCTCTGAAGTAATCGATGGTGTTGAGAGCTACTGTTACCGTCAAGGTTACACTCTTATCCTATGTAACACGGGCGGTATTTACGAGAAGCAACGTGACTACATCCGCATGCTCGCTGAAAAGCGTGTAGATGGCATTCTAGTAATGTGTTCTGATCTGACGGAAGAACTAAAAGAGATGCTTGACCGTCACTCAGACATACCTAAAGTTGTGATGGACTGGGGTCCAGAAAGCTCACAAGCAGACAAGATCATTGATAACTCAGAAGAAGGCGGTTACATCGCGACAAAATATCTGATCGACAATGGTCACACAGACATCGCGTGTTTAAGCGGTCACTTCGAAAAAGCTGCGTGCCAAGAGCGTATTGCGGGTTATCGTCGTGCAATGGCAGAAGCAAACCTTGCGGTTAACGAAGATTGGATTCTTGAAGGCAACTTTGAGTGTGATACCGCTGTGCTAGCGGCAGATAACATTACTGCAATGGAAAAACGCCCTACCGCAGTTTTCTGTTTCAATGACACGATGGCACTTGGCTTGATGAGCCGCCTTCAGCAGAACGGTATCAAGGTACCAGATGATGTTTCTGTTATCGGCTATGACAACATTGAGCTGGCAGAGTACTTCTCACCACCACTAACGACTATCCACCAACCAAAACGTCGTGTGGGTAAAAACGCTTTTGAGATCCTACTAGAGCGTATCAAAGATAAAGAACACGAAAAACGAGTGTTTGAAATGCAGCCAGAGATCGTGATTAGAAACACGGTTAGAAAGATCAACTAATCTTTAGTGCTCGTTTACTCATCATCAAAAAGCATCCATATGGATGCTTTTTATTTAACAACCCATCCATGACAACAGTTCTGTATGTAGAACTTTGCAGACTTGTTATTTCTTCGTACAGTCAACTCTCTAGCGCTGACAATTTCCTGGTAGACCACTTTGTTAATCTATGAAACTTAACTCACGAAAAAATAACTATTAACTGAACCAAGATCACATTTACAAGCGCAGAATGTGATATTAGTCCAATGTAGGAAGTATGCTTTCAGTGTCACGCACAGGGCAAACCACTCTAAAGAGTGGGACGCAAAGCTTCCGGCCTAAACTATCGCATGAGATAGCATGGTAGCGGGGTTACCGATGGCAAGTATGCATATGACGAGTTTACCCTTTAATGACATTGTGTCTGCATGCGTTTGCTAATCTCTCGGACCTGATTTTTGGTGGCGTAATTTAAATTACACCGAGATAACACATCATGGATAAACCGATACTCAAAGACTCTATGAAGCTTTTTGAGGTGCTTGGTACGATCAAGTCACGCTCAATGTTTGGCGGCTTTGGCCTTTTTGCTGATGAAACAATGTTTGCATTAGTCGTTAACAACCAGCTTCATATCAGAGCCGATAAAAAGACATCTTCAGACTTTGAAACTCAGGGACTTAAACCTTACGTATACAAGAAGCGTGGATTTCCTGTAGTCACAAAGTACTATGCCGTTTCACCAGACCTTTGGGACACACCACAACACTTAGTGGAAGTAGCCAAAAGTTCGCTCGAAACTGCAAAGCTTGAAAAAGAACAGCAAGCCAGCTCTAAACCGACTCGTTTAAAAGATCTACCGAACCTTAGGCTAGCAACAGAGAGAATGCTTAAGAAAGCAGGCATAGATTCTGTTACGCAGCTTGAAGAACAAGGGGCGTTAAACGCGTACAAGGCGATCCAAGAAACACATACAGCTTCTGTAAGCATCGAGTTACTGTGGGCCCTTGAGGGCGCCATTAATGGTACTCATTGGAGTGTTGTACCTCAATCTCGTCGAGAAGAGCTAATTAACCACCTCTCATAACACAAGTTTGAGCTCCAGGAATTCATAAACCGCAGTTTTACACTGCGGTTTTTTTGAAATTTTTTCTCACTCCATTCTGTCTTATTATCTAAGAAGCAGAAATGGAGTGATAGATATGAATAAGAAACTGATTTTAGGACTGATCCTACTCGCGACGATTGTCTTTTTAGGTGTGAGTTTTGGTCAATATCTAACCCTAGAAAACGCCAAGGCACAGCAAGAGGCGTTGAACACTTTTATTAGCCAAAATTTCGTACTTGCTGCAGCAACTTATTTCTTTGCGTATATAGCTATCACCGCTTTCTCCATTCCCGGAGCTGCCGTAGTAACGCTTCTGGGTGCTGCTCTATTTGGTTTCTGGACCAGTCTCTTATTGGTTTCTTTTGCCAGCACCATTGGCGCAACAGTTGCCTTCTTAAGTAGCCGTTACTTATTGAGAGAATGGGTACAAAGTAAGTTTGGAAACAAACTGAATGCCATTAACCAAGGCGTTGAAAAAGATGGGGCCTTTTACCTGTTTTCTCTACGCTTAATTCCCGTCTTTCCATTTTTTCTTATCAACTTGCTGATGGGATTGACACCTATGACGATTGCACGGTTCTATTTAACCAGCCAAGTAGGTATGTTACCGGGTACAGCTGTTTACCTGAATGCGGGGACTCAATTAGCCACCATAGATAGCCTTTCAGGTATTGTGTCTCCCACCGTATTAGCATCATTTGCACTACTTGGTTTGTTTCCAATCATCGCCAAGTGGGTAATGAATAAAATCCGCCCAACTCAAGTACAACAAAATGGAAATGCGCAATGAAGGTATTCATCGCAAAAAATCCCGCTGAAGCTCATATCGTCTGTGAGCTTCTCAAGACCGAGCAGATAGGCTGTGAAGTAAGAGGCGAAGGGATGTTCGGATTAAAGGGGGAATTGCCATTTGGTAATGATACAGACCCTTATGTTTGGCTTTTATATCCTGAGCAACAATTGAAAGCTTCAGCCATTGTCGAAGACTATCAAAAACAAGCAGAGCAGAGTTACCAAGATTGGCAATGTCCTAATTGTTTGGAGCAGAATGAAGGGCAGTTTGGTGCATGTTGGCAATGCGGGTATCAAATAGGAGAGCCTTAATGGCTCCCCTTATCTTTTCAATCATTTCGGATTTAGGCAGCTAAACTCTGCTGCTTAATGAACTCGATGGAGTGTTGATTAAAGTCATCTGGCCTTTCTACATTACACACATGACCACAGTCAGGGATCTCACGTAAAACACTTTGCTTGTGTACCGCAACCATCTCTTTAACTGGTTTGATAAACATGTAATCTCTATCGCCCATCAAGTACAGCGTTGGAATCGGGAGTTCACGATCTTTAAAGTATTTCATCAAAGGGTTAACGTCAGCGGCCAAGATAAACCAGCGTTTGAACTCTTTTTGACACAACTTCTTCGCTTCACGAATGAATAAATGTCGCGATTCACGTTGGTTTTTCTGTGGCATCACAATGTAGGCAAACAGCTTATATAGCCACATATAAGGCAGAATATGTTTTCCAAGGTTGCCAAGTTTCACCAGAATTTGAGAACGTGTATTCAGACGTGTTACCGCCCCACCGAGAACCATAGAACGTACGCGTTCCGAGGCTAGTTCAGCAAGGTTACGAACAATGATGGTCCCCAGAGACATACCAACAAAATGAGCCGATTGAATCTTAAGGTGGTCCAAAACTTTTAGAATGTCTTGCGTAACTTCCGTAAAAGTATAGCGACTTGTCATCAACTCTTTGATTAACTGATTTGATTTACCATGTCCACGCAGGTCAATTAAAACTAAATTAAAGTGTTCTTTATATGCCTTAAGTTGCTTAAACCATATTGACGAACTGCCACCAGCACCATGTACGAAAACGACCCACTCATTACTGGTGGGATGTATATAGGTTTTATGGAATAGAAGTGGCTGAGTCATTTATCAGTCTGAAAACATTCTGTATGAAAAAGTGTGAGTAAATCCTACCACACTCTATAAGTACAAGGTAATAAAGGCACCTCATTCGGTGCCTTTAGTTACAATTTTTAAAAATTTTGCGTTAATTTAACGCAGCCCTATACAGCTGCAAATATTCTTCTGCAGCTTTGTGCCAACAGAAATCTTTTTGCATAGCTTGGAGCTGAACACGCCTTACTTCGTTCGTATTTTGTGCATAAAGCAACAACGCTCTCAACATCGTCAGAAGTAATCCTTGAGGTGTTGGTTCGTAAAAAACAAAACCTGTCGCATCCGCGGAATCAACATCGTAATCATTGACACTATCTTTAAGCCCCCCCACTCCACGAACGATTGGTAAGGTGCCATAAGCCATGCTGTAGATCTGATTCAAACCACAAGGTTCAAACTCTGAAGGCATCAAGAAGAAATCAGAAGCGGCCTCGACTAAGTGGGCGAGCTCGTTATCGTAGGCTTCAACAAAAATAAACTTATTGGCAAACTGTGCTGACACATCTCTCAACTGAGCCGCTAAGATAGGATCACCCGTTCCAACAACCACAACTTGAACATCGTGCTTAAGAAAGTCTGCTAACGCTGGTAGTAAGTAATGCACACCTTTTTGTTGAGTTAGGCGGCATACCATACCAAACATCGCACAGTCGGATTCTTCTAGCCCAAGCTTTTCTTGAAGCGCTTTCTTACACGCATTCTTACCACGAACCATGCTTTGACGATTCGCTTTGTAGTTCAATGGCAGGTTAGGATCGGTTTCTGGATTCCACGCACTGTAATCACAACCGTTAAGAATACCAACCAAATCCGTCGAGCGTTGCTGAAACTCCCATGCCATACCGTGACTTCCAAGCTCGGTTTTAAGCTCTTCAGCATAGGTAGGACTTACAGCATTGATCTTATCTGCATTCATCACACCTGCTTTTAGCATCGTGATGTGTGTAGCACTAACAGCTGCGTCAGGCACGTTTCGGCTATGGAACTCAGGAAGGCACTGGACATCATCGTAGCTAAATACCCCTTTAAATACCGCATTA
Organism: Vibrio sp. WZ-1; assembly: GCF_052037695.1. NCBI lineage: Bacteria > Pseudomonadati > Pseudomonadota > Gammaproteobacteria > Vibrionales > Vibrionaceae > Vibrio > Vibrio sp. WZ-1. The sequence goes on from NZ_JBQEQR010000080.1 coordinate 119,651, forward strand.
TGAATCGAGATAACACTGCGAGTATTTGCAAAAAAGGCGTCGTTTCCATATCGATGTTTGAGTAGGAATGGAACTAAGCCCGTATGCCAGTCATTGGCATGAACGATGTCTGGTTGGAAGCCAAGCTTTGGTAACATATCAAGGCAAGCTGCGCTGAAAAAAGCAAAGCGCTCGCCGTTGTCAGTGTAGGCTTGGTTATTTTCTGCATACATGGAAGGACGATTGAAATACGGCGGACAATCTATCAAGTAAACTTGATTATCCCCAAGCATTAGCTTTAAAACTCGATAAGCGGTATGAGGCCAACTCGTTAATTCTGTTTCTAGTACAGTCTCAGCTTCCGACAACTGTTCTATGCCTGTATAGGCAGGAATAGAAATTCGTACATCTTGCTGATGATTTTGAAGCGCTTGCGGCAGTGCCTTGGCTACATCAGCCAAGCCACCACTTTTAATCAGCCCTTCGACCTCAGATGCTACAAACAGAACAGACAAATTGTTAGTAGCCAACACGTGCTCCTTTTGGAATAACAACAACACCATCCTCTGACACATGGTAGTGTTTCTTGTCTTCTTGCAGATTAACACCAATTTGTGTACCAGGTGCGATATCGGCATCCTTATCTACGATCACGCGATGAAGCACACAGCCTTCACCCACTTTAACATCACCTAGCAATATGCATTGGCTGATGTCACACGCTGAGGCAATGTTACTGCGGAAACCCAGCACCGATTTTTCAATACGAGATCCACGCACATAGCTGCCATTACATACCAAACTATCGATGATCTGGACTCGACCATTATCTGAGTCGGTAAAGGTCGCTGGCGGTAATGGTGGGTAGTAGGTGTGCAGTGGCCATTTACGGTTGTATAGCGAAAACGGAGCGTCTTTCTCAAGTAGATCCATATGAGCTTGCCAATAGGCATCAATCGTACCTACATCACGCCAGTACACTTCTTCCTTTTCACCAGTAATACGGTTTGTACTGAAGTCATACACGAATACGTCGCCGCGCGGGAACATCTTAGGAATGATGTCTTTGCCAAAATCGTGCGTAGAGGCTTCATTGTCGGCATCTTCAATCAATTCAGCAAATAGAGTCTGTGCTTCGAACACGTAGTTGCCCATAGATACAAGCGCGTGTTCTGGGTCTCCAGGGATGGATTTAGGACTTTCTGGTTTCTCTTCAAAACCGACCATACGGCCTTCTGCATCCACTTCGATAACACCAAATTGAGACGCTTCAGATAACGGCATTCGCAACGCTGAAACCGTTAAAGACGCTTCTTTTTCTTCGTGGAAAGCCAGCATCTGTTTGATATCCATTTTATAGATATGGTCTGAACCGAAGATACATACCTGATCAGGTTCTGCCAGTTCCATAAAACGTAGGTTTTGATAGATCGCATCAGCTGTGCCTTCATACCAACGCTTACCTGTGCGCATTTGTGCAGGAATTGGATCGATAAAGCGATCTGTGATGCCATTGATGTTCCACCCCTTTTTCATGTGATGAAACAAAGATTGAGATTTAAATTGAGTTAGGACGTAAATGCGCATCAAGTCGGCATTCACGAAGTTGTTCAAAGCGAAATCAATAAGTCGGTAACTTCCGCCAAAAGGGACCGAAGGTTTACTGCGGGATTCCGTTAAAGGTCTCAGACGAGAGCCTTCACCGCCAGCAAGAATCATTCCCAAAACACCAGCCATTCGTTGTTCTCCATATAGTTATAGCTTGGATTTCCATATCCACTCGATCATGATAAGCCTCAGGGGTAATCGAGCGGATACCTTATAGTATCTACTCCACCAACTCTAACCGTGAGTTAGCGAGCAAAATTAAGCTATTGTGCTTTCCTTTGTGCTGCCGCATTTATTCGATATATTTTTGTACTAATTGGCAGCAAGCAGTTGCACTTATTAGGTATTAAATTATCGAATTGGAATTAAATTACAATTTTAAATATGCCATTCTGTGTCGCGTACAGATGTTACTTGCTCAAGACGATAATCCGGTCACACTAAGTCACGCAATCGTTTACATCATGAAAACAATTTACACACAGCGAGGGTACAAATCAGTACGCTCAATTAAAATACGGCACCTTGATGAAAACTCTATGACAATCAAAAAATGAAGAACTATGGCAATAAAAAAGGCAGCTTTTTCGCTGCCTTTATCGTTATGGAATCGAATTACTTCGCTTTTTTGCGCTTATCCGTGATTTCCCACTTACCGTCAATAAACAAGGCTGTCCAGCCACTTGGCTTGCCATTATCTTCAGTACGCACGTAGTTTTCTTTGCTCTTACGGCTAAAGCGAACCACTGCAGGGCGACCATCTGGATCTGCTGCTGGCGCTGTCGCTAGATACTTAAACTTCTCAGGAAGACGTTCTTCAAAGCGAGCAAGTTCAGATACTAACGGAGCACGAGTTTCACGTGATTTAGGGAAGTTGCTTGCCGCCATAAATAAGCCAGAAGCGCCATCACGTAGAACGAAGTAAGCATCCGAGTTTTCACATGGTAGTTCAGGGAAATGAACGGGATCTTCTTTCGGAGGCGCAACTTCACCGTTCTTCAGAATCTTACGAGTGTTCTTACACGTCTCACTCGTACAATCCATGTATTTACCGAAGCGACCGTTCTTAAGCACCATGTCAGAGCCACACTTGTCACACTCAACAACAGGACCATCGTAGCCTTTCACTTTGAACTCACCGTGCTCAACGATGTAGCCTTCACAGTTTGGGTTGTTACCACAAACGTGCATTTTACGCTTATCGTCAATCAGGTACGCATCCATCGCTGTTTCACAAATAGGACAGCGCTTCTTCGCACGCAACGCAGCGGTTTCCACATCTTCTTCTAGAACGTTGATGATGCCATCTTCGTCACCCAAGTTGATCGTTGTTTTACAACGCTCTTTAGGTGGTAACGCATAACCAGAACAGCCAAGGAAAACGCCTGTAGATGCAGTACGAATACCCATTGGGCGGCTACATGTCGGACATTCAATGTCTGTCATCACAATGTGATTCAGCTTCATGCCGCCTTCAGTTTCATCTTGTTCTGCTTTTTCAAGATCGCCAGTGAAGTCGGTAAAGAAGTTGTCTAACACTGACTTCCACTTCACTTCACCTTCAGCGATTTGGTCAAGCTTCTGCTCCATACGAGCAGTAAAGTCGTAGTTCATCAGATCATTAAAGCTGTCATCTAGACGGTCAGTAACGATTTCACCCATCTTCTCTGCGTAGAAACGACGCTGCTCAACCTTTACGTAGCCGCGATCTTGGATCGTAGAGATGATTGAAGCGTAAGTAGAAGGACGACCAATGCCGCGCTTCTCAAGTTCTTTAACCAATGCAGCTTCTGTAAAACGTGCAGGTGGCTTAGTAAAGTGCTGTTTAGGCTCTAGTGACTCTAGGTCAAGTTTTTCGCCTAGTTGAACAGCAGGAAGAATCGTATCTTCGTTTTTACCCATTGGACGTTGTACACGAGTCCAACCGTCAAACTTAAGGATACGACCTTTCGCTTTTAGCGTGAATTCCGCTGCTTTAACACTGATTGTCGTTGAATCGTATTCTGCTGGCGTCATTTGACATGCAACGAACTGATTCCAGATCAATGAATAAAGTTTGTGTGCGTCCGCATCAACACCCTGTAGGTCTTCTGCTTTCACAGCAACATCGGAAGGACGAATCGCTTCGTGGGCTTCTTGTGCGCCCTCTTTGCTACCGTATGTTAGCGGTTTAGCAGGAAGGTACTTGTCACCATACTCAGAGCCGATGAATCCACGAACCGCATCTACCGCTTCCGTACTCAAGTTGGTTGAGTCGGTACGCATATAGGTGATGTAACCCGCTTCATACAAACGCTGCGCTAGCATCATTGTCTTCTTAACGCCGTAGCCAAGACGAGTACTTGCCGCTTGTTGAAGTGTTGAAGTGATGTACGGTGCAGACGGCTTACTCTTCGTTGGGCGGTCTTCTCGCTTACAGACTTCGTAGCTCGCCTTTTCCAGCACAGAAAGTGCTGCTTTGGTTTCTGTTTCGTTAACAGGCTTAAACGCAACGCCATCTTTTTGCGCAACAAGAAGTTTGAATGCCGTCTTGTCTTTAGTGTTTGTATTCGCGTTGATATCCCAGAACTCTTCTGGAATGAAAGCGTTGATTTCACGCTCACGCTCAACCAATAGCTTCACCGCTACTGACTGCACTCGACCAGCAGACAAACCACGCGCGACTTTCTTCCATAGTAATGGAGAAACCATGAAACCTACAACGCGGTCCATGAATCGACGTGCTTGCTGTGCGTTAACACCATCCATATTTAGCTCACCAGGTGTTTGGAAAGCTTGTTGGATAGCATTCTTAGTAATCTCGTTAAAAACTACGCGTTTGTATCGCTCTTCATCACCGCCGATGATCTCACGAAGGTGCCATGCGATTGCTTCCCCCTCGCGGTCCAAATCGGTTGCGAGATAGACATGGTCAGCATCTTTGGCTAATTTTTGCAGTTCGCTTACGACTTTTTCTTTGCCTGGAAGGATTTGGTAATTCGCTTCCCAGTCATGATATGGGTTAATCCCCATTTTCTTGATCAAAGCTTTACGGTCTTTTTCTTTTTTGACTCGCGCTTTTTCTTCTGGGCTCATTCCTTTTGTAGAAATTGCCGCGGCTTTTTTCTCACCAGTGCTTTGACCGGCCGTAGGGAGATCACGCACGTGACCAACACTAGACTTAACAATAAAGTCTTTACCAAGGTATTTGTTTATCGTCTTTGCCTTGGCTGGTGACTCCACTATAACGAGTGATTTACCCATAACTGACTCTAACGTCCTTCATAATAATGCGGGTTAAAACTCCCAAAGGAAGCTACCCGCATAATGTTCTATTTCATTGCTTCTTTTTTTACTATTGTGCGAGATGAAAAGAAGATCAACTGCTTTTTTGAAATTCAGATCCGATTGGTTGACAATTCATCGCCTTTATACTTTGACAAGGCAGGGTTCTGCAAAAGGTCTTGAGCGGCATATACTAAGCAGGCAAAGTTTCCTCTCGCTAGTCGAATTCGATAAATTTTGTCTCTCATCACAAAATAATTTGTCTTATGCGATTAGAACGTAACCTTAAGTTATGACAATGAAATATCGGCGATTTGCAGATGAGAATCGCTTCGCTACTCCCTCTATATTAACGTGCGATGTTCGTAAAACACGCAATCACAGTTTTTAGCCTGCAAACCTAAGACTATTGAGGGTATACTGCGCTCCATCAAGTTTCATTGAATGATGAGAGTACCATGTCTGATAGAAAACACATTGAAGAGTTTGACCTTCTTTTAATTGCAAACCAAATTATCCAAGAGCACGATGACTTTATCGAAGGGATGCGTGCAACGAGTGTTGAAGAAAAGGACGATGTTTTGGTATTTAAAGGTGAGTATTTCTTGGATGAGAAAGGCCTACCGACACCGAAGACAACTGCGGTATTCAATATGTTTAAATACCTAGCACACCATCTTTCTAAAGAATTCACATTGAATAAATAAGTAACTAAAATTCAATAAAAAAGCCAGAGTACTCACTCTGGCTTTTCATTTTCAATAAGACGAATTAGCAGCTCAATGCTTTCAACTTATCGAAGTAGTCTGGGAAGGTCTTTGAGGTACACTTAGGATCATTAATCGTCACCGGCGTATCACTTAGCGCCACCAACGAAAAGCACATCGCCATGCGGTGATCATCATAGGTATCAATCGCAGCATGCTTAAGCTGTGATACTGGCTTCACGATGATGTAATCTTCACCCTCTTCCACCTCTGCACCGACTTTTCGAAGCTCTGTCGCCATAGCGGATAGACGGTCAGTCTCTTTTACACGCCAGTTGAATACGTTACGAATGGCGGTAGTGCCTTCAGCAAACAGCGCAGTCGTCGCAATGGTCATAGCCGCATCTGGGATATGGTTGTAATCCATATCGATGCCTTTCAGTTGGCCAACACGAGAAATGACATAATCATCCCCCCATTCGATTTCAGCACCCATTTTTTCTAGTGCGTCAGCGAATTGGATATCACCCTGAATACTATTTTTACCAATACCAGTGACTTTAACTTCACCACCTTTGATAGCAGCGGCAGCCAAGAAGTAAGAAGCCGATGAAGCATCACCTTCCACCAAGAAATCACCCGGTGCGATATATGACTGACCAGCAGGAATGACAAATTCTTGGTAATCATTGTTGATAACATCAACGCCAAATTGCTTCATGATGTGCAATGTAATGTCGATATATGGCTTAGAAACTAATTCGCCTTCGATATTGATACGAATTTCACCTTCAGCCAATGGCGCTGACATAAGAAATGCGGTCAAGAATTGGCTAGATATTGAGCCATCAATCGACACAGAACCAGACTTAAGCCCTGTTCCTATGATTTTTAGGGGTGGGTAGTTTTCGCTCTCTAGATACTCAACCTCTGCACCAGCCGCTCTTAGCGCAGTAACAAGGTGACCAATTGGGCGCTCTTTCATTCGAGGCTCACCAGTAAGAACGTATTCTCCTTCTCCTAGACAGAGCGCTGCAGCAAGTGGGCGCATCGCCGTGCCGGCATTACCCAGAAAAAGCTCTACAGGCTCAGAGACAGAAAATGGGCGACCAAGACCTTCTACGACACATTCCGTTTTGTCTTCAGATAGTGTGTATTGAACGCCAAGAGTCGTTAACGCGTTCAACATGTGACGAATATCATCACTGTCGAGAAGGTTGGTTAAGCGAGTCGTGCCTTTTGCGAGAGCAGCTAACAGTAAAGCTCGGTTGGAAACGCTTTTAGATCCAGGAAGATTCACTTCCCCTTGAATTTTAGTGATAGGTTGTAACGTTAGGCTTTCCATTAAAAGTTGATAATCCTTTGTGCTCTCAACTTCACGTTTTTTGAGAGCTAAACAATTCTTCGTGAATTCAGACTAACGAAAAAACCCTCACAAAACCAGAGCAAATACACGCTAATTTTTGAATAATTAATCAGCTATGATTTTGTTGCGCAAACGTTGACTTAATAAGCGATATCCACTCTAACGCCATCATCAAAGTACAAGATACGAACATCATCTCCACGGGTAAACAACATACTATTATCGACGTCTTGAATTACGTTGATAAGCGTGTCGCCATCGACCCTTATTAACAACTCTACCAGCTTGTATTCAACGGTATATTCATAATTACCGCGGTTTCTGACTACCGCTGCACCAGCAAGCGCACCAACAGCAGTCGCTACTTCTTTGCCAGTACCACCACCGAATTGGTTACCAACTAAACCACCGATAGTGGCACCTAATAACGTCTCCCAGCCATTGCTTTGTGACTGTTTCACTTCTTGCTGCGTTATGTACCGCACTGAATCCACTTTACCATACACAACTTGATTAACCGGCTTTGCTACATTTCTTTCATAAGCCGCATTGGCGAAAAATGGCAAAAACAGTATGATCAATGCCCATCGTTTTATATTAAGTCTTACTCCACGCATAATAAGCTCCTATAGGCTCTGATGTTGGTAATCTTTTCTTTATGGCTATTTATCTAACTGAACTTGGTGATTCGCTTTCTTTTCCATCGCCTTACGAAGCACTAAGCGATCCAAACGGTTTGCTAGCATTTGGTGGCGACCTTAATCCTGATCGTATTCTTAATGGCTACTATCACGGCATTTTCCCTTGGTATGGTCCAGGAGAGCCAATTCTTTGGTGGAGTCCGTCGCCACGCGCCGTCTTTGACCCTTTGACATTTAGGCCTTCAAAAAGCTTAAAAAAGTTTCAGCGAAAACAACAGTATAAAGTAACAATAAACAATGCAACTGAACGCGTAATTCAGCTATGCTCCTCAACTCGCTCCGCAGAAGAGACTTGGCTTAACCTAGACATGCAAACATCGTATATTGAGTTAGCCAAACGAGGTCATTGCCACTCTGTTGAAGTATGGCACGATGACCAGCTCATTGGAGGGTTATATGGCATCAGCGTAGGGCAACTCTTTTGTGGTGAGTCTATGTTCAGTCTTAAAGACAACGCGTCAAAGGTTGCATTGTGGTATCTATGCGAACACTTGGCGTCAAATCACGGTCAATTAATCGATTGTCAGGTAATGAATCCACACCTTAAATCACTTGGCGCATTTGAACTTGAACGTGACGACTTCATCCAAAAACTACTATCTTTAAGAGATAAGAAAATCAATCTAGGAACATTCGAACCACAAATTCTTCAAGGCGCCGCATCATGAGCTCGGATCTTCAACAAATTCGTATCGGTTTAACGAACAATCATCCATGCAGCTACTTACCTGAGCGGGAAGAGCGCGTGGCTGTTGCACTTGATGCCAATTTACACAACGAACAGAATTATCAGGTTTTAATGGCTAATGGGTTCCGTCGTAGCGGTGATACGATTTATAAACCTCATTGTGAAAACTGTAATGCTTGCCAGCCTATTCGTATCGCTGTACCTGATTTTGTTGCCTCAAAAAGTCAAAAACGCCTGCTCAAGAAAGGCAAAGCGTTTTATTGGGAAATGAAAAGTGAACTCGATGATGGTTGGTTTGAACTCTACAGCCAATACATTTGCCAAAGGCACAAAAATGGCACGATGTATCCGCCAAAAGAAGATGAGTTCGCACGATTTGCTCAAACGACATGGTTAACGACAGGATTTCTCCATATTTATGACGAGAGTCATCGCTTATTAGCCGTTGCGGTTACTGATATAATGGAACACTGTGCAAGTGCATTCTACACCTTCTTTGATCCTGACTTTCCTTTGTCTCTTGGTACATTAGCCGTACTTTTTCAGCTGGAATACTGCCAAAAACAGAGTAAACATTGGCTATATTTGGGTTATCAGATCGATGAATGTCCAGCAATGAACTACAAAACTCGCTTTCAGCGACACCAAAGGCTAGTAAATCAGCTTTGGCAAGGGTAGAATACGCCCCAACTTTACATAATTACTGTTTAGCGGCAATATTAGTCCGCTAATACCGCCTAATTTCTAAAGAGGATTAAATGGCTAAAGAAGACGTAATTGAGATGCAAGGCACTGTGCTTGACACTCTACCAAACACTATGTTCCGCGTTGAACTTGAAAACGGTCACGTTGTGACTGCACACATCTCTGGCAAGATGCGTAAGAACTACATCCGTATTCTTACTGGTGATAAAGTAACTGTAGAGATGACTCCATACGACCTTTCTAAAGGCCGCATCGTCTTCCGCGCTCGTTAATCATAGATTTTCGGATGCAAATAAAAAACGGAGCTCATTGCTCCGTTTTTTAGTTAATGCTAAAGCAGTTCAGCCAACTCCTTCGTGAGTTGTAACACGGGCCTGTTACTAACATCGTAGTTACCTGCTGTCGTTACAATGACCGCTTTTTTGCTTGGTAGCATCATAATGTATTGCTCACCGATCCCTACCGCTGCAACCGCATTATTAACATTTGATACTTGCCAAAAATGCAGACCGTAGCCCATCTCATAGCCTGAGAATTGGCTCAATTTCAGTTCATCAAACCACGCTTCACCAACGACTCGTTTACCCTCGTATACGCCTTTATTCAACCACATAAGACCAAACTTACCCATATCGTTAGAGGTTAAGCGTAAGCCCCAATCCGCTCCGGCCTCACCACTTCCTAGTTGAGTTAGCCATTGATATTGGACGATGCCAAGTGGAGAAAATAACTTCTCTTTCATTACCTTGGTAAAAGGTTTTCCATAGACTTTCTCTATTACTTTGGAGAGTCCGATGGTGGAAAGTCCGCTATACGCAAATCGAGTTCCAGGTTCAAAAGAGAGTGGTGTCGAAACAAACTGATCACGTAAGTTTTTGGCGTTGTAATGTCGAGCGAAAATATTGCCCTGCTTATACGGAGAGCTTAATTCATCAAGTGCGAAACCAGTAGACATGTTCATGACATCTCGAATGGTAATGCTCAGTTTCTTGTCACGGTCATGAGCTTGATACTCAGGAAAAAAGCTAAAAATTGGCACATCTAGACTGTCTATTTTACCTTCGTCAATAGCAATGAAAATGAGAGTTGCAACAAACGACTTGGTGACAGAGTGAACATTATGAAGAACATCGCGACCTACGGCTAAGTTAGCGGTTTGGTAATTACCATCTCGCCCACTTCCCTCTCGATAAAGTTCGAGCACTAAGCGATCATTCTGCCAGACTAACAAACTATGGATGTTTGCCGCTTTACCTCGTTCTATGCGAGCGACTATAGGCTCAAAAACTGCGGTATTTTTCTCTATATACAAATGACCATTGTCACACGCAACCAACAACAAACACAGCACTATTAATAGTCGTTTCATTGAATTGACGCTCCAGCCTATATCCTACCCATGACTAAAGCAGAATTAGTTTGCGACGTCAGCGTGCTATAAAAATAAAAAAAAAGCGTGCGACTCGTCGCACGCTTTTATCGGAACTAATTGATAATGTTAGTGAACTGCAGCTTCTTTCTCGCTCAAATACTCAAACTTAAGCTCGTCTTTCACTAGCGTCACTTTCACTGTACCACCGTCGACCAATGAACCAAACAGAAGCTCATTCGCCAGAGGTTTCTTAAGCTGCTCTTGGATGACGCGCCCCATAGGACGAGCTCCCATCGCTTTGTCGTAGCCCTTGTGCGCTAACCAATGACGAGCATCTTGTGACACTTCCATTGATACACCACGAGCATCCAGTTGTACTTGTAGCTCGACAATGAACTTATCAACCACTTGATGAATCACGCTTTCATCTAGGCTGTTAAACCAAATGATATTATCTAAACGGTTACGGAATTCAGGAGTGAACACTTTCTTAATTTCCGCCATCGCGTCATGGCTGTTATCTTGTTGGATAAGACCAATCGATTTTTTCTCAGTTTCAGCCACACCTGCGTTGGTTGTCATCACAAGAATAACATTACGGAAGTCTGCTTTACGACCGTTGTTATCTGTCAGCGTGCCGTTATCCATCACTTGAAGTAGCAAGTTAAAGATATCTGGGTGCGCTTTTTCTATTTCATCAAGCAGAACGACTGAATGAGGGTGCTTAAGCACAGCATCGGTCAACAGACCACCTTGGTCATAGCCTACGTAACCAGGAGGCGCACCAATCAAGCGGCTTACTGAGTGACGCTCACCGTACTCAGACATATCAAAGCGCAGTAGTTCAATACCAAGTAGTTTTGAAAGCTGAACGGTGACTTCTGTTTTACCAACACCAGTAGGACCAGCAAACAGGAATGAACCTACAGGCTTGTTATCTACACCAAGCCCTGCACGCGACAGTTTAATCGCTTCAGAGAGTGCATCAATCGCGTTGTCTTGACCGAATACCAACATCTTCATCTTGTCATCAAGATTCTTCAGAATATCTTTATCAGAAGACGACACTGATTTTTCCGGAATACGCGCCATCTTAGCAACCATCGATTCGATATCTGCCACGCCAACAGTTTTCTTACGGCGACTTGCTGGTGCTAGACGGCTGCGAGCGCCCGCTTCATCGATCACGTCGATAGCTTTGTCTGGTAGATGGCGTTCGTTGATGTATTTCGCCGATAACTCTACTGCAGCACGCAACGCTTTGTTGGTGTAACGCACTTCATGGTGAGCTTCGTACTTAGGTTTCAGACCAATCAAGATCTTCGTCGTATCATCCAAAGAAGGCTCTACTACATCGATCTTTTGGAAACGACGAGACAAAGCGCGCTCTTTCTCAAAAATGTTGCTGTACTCTTGGTACGTCGTTGAACCGATACAACGCAGCTTACCACTACTAAGTAGAGGCTTGATCAGGTTAGCAGCATCGACTTGACCGCCAGAAGCCGCACCCGCACCGATGATAGTATGAATTTCATCAATAAATAGAATGGCATCGTCTTCTTTCTCAAGCTGCTTCAGAATCGATTTGAAGCGTTTTTCGAAATCACCACGATATTTGGTACCCGCAAGTAAAGAGCCAATATCCAGAGAGTAAATCACGCTGTTCTGAATCACTTCAGGCACTTGGCCTTCAACAATTCTCCACGCTAGGCCTTCTGCAATTGCTGTTTTACCCACACCAGCTTCGCCTACGAGTAATGGGTTGTTTTTGCGACGACGGCACAGCACTTGGATCGTGCGCTCTAGCTCTTTATCACGACCAATCAGTGGATCGATATTACCTGCTTTCGCAACTTGATTCAGGTTAGTTGCAAAGCTTTCAAGTCGCTCTTCAGGGTTGGTTTCTTCAACGCTCTCTGAGCCAAAAGAATCAGGGGATGAAGAGTCTTCATTCGCACCAGAAGCTTTGGTAATACCATGAGAAATGAAATTAACGATATCTAAACGAGAAATATCGTTTTTCTTAAGTAGATAAGCGGCATGAGACTCTTGCTCACTGAAAATGGCGACAAGGACGTTTGCCCCGGTCACTTCACTTCGTCCAGACGACTGCACATGGAAAACGGCACGTTGAAGCACGCGCTGGAAACTTAATGTCGGCTGCGTTTCTCGAGTCTCGTCACTCTCAGGAATAAGGGGAGTTGTTTGATCAATGAAGATATCCAGCTCATTTCTAAGCGCTTCAAGATCAGCTTTACAGGCTACAAGGGCTTCCTTAGCTGCATCATTTTCCAACAATGCCAGTAGGAGGTGTTCGACAGTCATAAACTCGTGGCGTTTGTCACGTGCACGAGCAAATGCACCGTTAAGGCTTGACTCTAGTTCTTTATTTAGCATAAGTACCTCCCGAAAGAACAACTTGGGTTGCTCGAGCAAGTCTTCTTATTACGCTTGCTCCATAGTACATAGTAGCGGATGCTCATTTTCCCTTGAGTACATCGTCACTTGCGCTACTTTAGTTTCGGCAATCTCTGCGCTAAATGTTCCGCAGACTGCCTTTCCTTCATAGTGAACCTTGAGCATAATTTGTGTTGCTTTGTCGATATCATGTGAAAAGAAACGCTCAAGTATCTCTATGACGAAATCCATAGGGGTATAATCATCATTATTTAGTACAACGTTATACAGCTTAGGAGGCTGAATTTTTGTACTTTCTTTCTCCAGAAGATCGGAGTCTGGAGTTACCCATTCAAAATTTTTACTCATGGCTATCTAAAAGTTATCGTATCAAAGGGTTGATGGTTTTACCTGCTTATCAACAGACTACCATAAGCATGCCGTTCGGTGTAGTGAGATAAGGCACCTAAATGTACTTTGATTGATAAAATTTTTCTCTTACATAGAGCCTAATCCACCTGTTCATTCGCTGCAAATAAAAGATTTCTGATCCGGACAAATGCCGGTTATGAAAAGGCAACTGAGTGCCGCTTCATCGCAGACTTCCGGCGAAAACCTTCAGCAAAAGATGGAGATCACATTTACATCACTGCCCGCTTCGTATTTTCACTATTTATGCAGTTTGAACTCTTACCGCACATCTTTCTAATATACCTCCTACCAATGGTATCTTTTATTGCCATTCGTAGTGTTTATAGACCTATGCACTAAATCTCAGATTATACTGACAAAAAAACATTGCAAACTTGTAATCTCAAAAGTGATTTGTTTTCAAATATGTGTTTTTTTGTACGCGTTTGCTATTGACTGTCACACCTCTTTGACTACAGTGGAATGTGTTGATGCATATTTTTTCATTAGAGTGGTAGCGGGAAGCTTGCTGCTTTGATGAAAGTCTGCGCAACAATGACGTGTATTAGCATTATTGCTAAAAGAAGTACTTTGGCTAAAGGTATGGCCAAAGTGAAGTAACAACATCAGTAAAAAATGCATGAGGGATGTAAACGCATGGCTACAGGTACAGTAAAGTGGTTTAACAATGCCAAAGGATTTGGGTTTATCTGTTCGGATCAAGAAGAAGGGGATATATTCGCCCACTACTCAACTATCCAAATGGACGGTTATCGTACACTGAAAGCAGGCCAACAAGTCTCATACGAGGTTGAAAAAGGTCCAAAAGGTTCACACGCAAGTAGCGTAGTGCCAATAGAAGACCTAGCCAAATAAGATAGAGCGCTGTCGGAAAGACAAACCATTTGCTCTCATCGAAGCAAAATATCAACTGCTTTTATGAAGAGAAAAATAAACCCGCTTAAAGCGGGTTTATTGTTTCTATCGGTCTTGGACACACGCTACCGAAGTAGCGCGTACATAATTACTTATTAATGATAGCGTTCAACGTTGCGCTTGGACGCATCAATGCTGATGCTAGAGTATCATCTAGAGAGTAGTAACCACCTAACTCACCTTTCACACCCTGAGCGTTGTTTAGCTCAGAAACAATCGCTTCTTCTTGCTCTAGCAACACTTTTGCTATTGGTGCAAATTCAGCTGCAAGATCGGCATCCACTGTTTGCTCAGCCAATGCTTTCGCCCAGTACGATGCCAAGTAGTAATGGCTACCGCGGTTATCTAACTCACCGACCTTACGAGACGGTGATTTGTTTTCATCGAGGAACTCACCTGTCGCTTTATCAAGTGCATCGGCGAGAACTTGAGCTTTTGCATTGCCAGTAACTGTACTTAAATGCTCTAGAGATGCAGCAAGTGCAAGGAACTCACCTAGAGAATCCCAACGTAGGTGGTTCTCTTTCTCTACCTGTTGAACGTGTTTAGGAGCTGAGCCGCCCGCTCCTGTTTCGAATAGGCCGCCACCATTCATAAGTGGAACGATAGACAGCATCTTCGCTGATGTACCTAGCTCTAAGATTGGGAACAAATCAGTTAGATAGTCACGAAGCACGTTACCTGTTACCGAGATCGTATCTAGACCTTCTTTAATACGTTCTAGAGAGAACTTACACGCATCAATTGGAGCTAGGATCTTGATCTCTAGGCCTGATGTATCATGATCTGGTAGGTACGCATTCACTTTTTTGATGAGTTCTGCATCATGTGCACGGTTTTCATCTAGCCAAAATACGGCAGGAACACCAGTCGCTCGAGCACGAGTGACTGCAAGTTTCACCCAATCTTGAATCGGAGCGTCTTTTACCTGACACATACGGAAGATGTCGCCCTCTTCTACTGCTTGCTCAAGAAGAACTGCGCCAGAAGCATCTACAACACGTACAGTACCTGCTGCATCTAGAATGAAGGTTTTATCGTGTGAACCGTATTCTTCAGCCTTCTGAGCCATTAAACCTACGTTCGGTACGCTACCCATTGTTGTTGGATCAAATGCGCCGTGCTCTTTACAGAAATCGATAACCGCTTGGTAAATACCCGCGTAGCTACGATCTGGGATCATTGCTTTGGTATCTTTCTGTTTACCATCTGGTCCCCACATTTGACCAGACGCACGAAGCATTGCTGGCATAGATGCATCAACGATAATATCGCTTGGTACATGTAGGTTAGTAATGCCGCGATCAGAATCCACCATGGCTAGTGCTGGTTGTGTTTCATATACCGCAAGAATAGTTGCTTCGATTTCTGCTTTTTGTTCAGCAGGTAGCGCTTCAATCTTCGCGTACACGTCCCCGATACCGTTGTTCACATCAACGCCTAGCTCTTCGAATAGCTTGCCGTATTTCGCGAATACGTCTTTGTAGTAAACCTTAACCGCGTGACCGAAGATAACCGGATCCGACACCTTCATCATGGTCGCTTTCATATGTAGAGAAAGCAGGACGTCTTGCTGTTTTGCTTCTGCAATTTCTTTTTCAAAGAACTCGACAAGCGCTTTCTTGTTCATTACCGAACAATCGATCACTTCTTTATCTTGCAGAGGAAAAGCCGCTTTTAGCTCTTTCACTGCACCATTCGCAGATACGAATTCAATTTTAACGTCAGTCGCACCAGAAACCGTTGTCGACTTTTCGCTACCGAAGAAATCGTTGTCAGTCATACTTGAAACGTGAGATTGAGAACCAGCTGACCACGCGCCCATTGAATGTGGGTTTTTCTTTGCATAGTTCTTCACTGAAAGAGGCGCACGACGGTCTGAGTTACCTTCACGTAGAACTGGGTTAACCGCACTACCTTTGATCTTGTCGTAAGTCGCTTTGATGGCTTTTTCTTCGTACGTACTCGGTTCTTCTGGGTAGTTTGGCAGCTCGTAGCCTTTTGCTTGTAGCTCTTTAATAGCGGCTTTTAACTGTGGGATGGACGCTGAAATATTTGGAAGCTTAATGATGTTTGCTTCCGGTGTTTTAGCCAACTCGCCAAGTTCTGCTAACGCGTCACCAATACGTTGCTCTTCTTTTAAATGCTCTGGGAAGTTAGCGATGATGCGACCCGCTAACGAAATATCACGTGTATCTACATTAATGCCAGACGATGCAGTGAACGATTGAATGATTGGTAGTAATGAATAGGTTGCTAACGCCGGGGCTTCATCAGTGATTGTGTAGATAATTGTAGGTTTTTCTGTAGGCATGAAATTTCCCTATTTTTTACTCAACTAAGCTGAACAACTCAGCAACTGAGTTCGTTGAATTGACGCATTGCTAAACGTTAGTAGTGCATTTCTCCTCACCAACGCGACATGCGGTTTGCACTCTTTTTTATAGTTTGAAGCTCTATGGCTCTCTATCCATGAGTGCACTTTGTGCCAAGTTTACTTTTATGCTGTGCTTATGTAGAAATACTGCCCTAAAAGCAACTTGGCTATATCATTAAACAAATAACACCAAATAGTCTATTATTCTGTGCGCTTTTGTTAGTTTTAGGCGCGCAAATGATAGCCGATCGGAAGAAAACTTAAAACTTTCAAACACAGTTCATTTACATTTTTGCAAGGTAGTTAACATGTCATCTCGCACGGGTCATGAGAAAGGTCGCCGCAGCAACCAATCTAAATCAAGCCATTTTAAACGCTCAAATAAGCCAAACTATTCGAATGGACCAGCTAAAAATAGGCCAGGCCGCACCACCCGCTCCTCAAAACCTGCGAAGCCACGGATTGCACCTGAAGATCGTAAAGTGATTATCTTCAACAAGCCATATGACACGTTAAGCCAGTTTACTGATGGGGATGGTCGCAAAACCCTAGCGGATTACATCCCAGTAAAAGACGTATACGCTGCAGGGCGATTAGATAGAGACAGTGAAGGTCTTATGGTGCTAACAAACGATGGCATCTTGCAGGCTAAGTTGACGCAGCCTCAATCAAAATCACCAAAAACTTATTGGGTACAAGTAGATGGTGCGCCTCAAGAAGAAGACTTAGAGAAGTTACGAAAGGGAGTTGAACTGAAAGACGGCATAACATTACCAGCAAAAGTTGAAGTGATGCCTGAACCAACGATCTGGGACAGAACCCCACCCGTTCGGTTTAGGGCAAATATCCCTACAACTTGGTTAGCCATTACCATCATTGAGGGTCGAAACCGTCAAATTAGGCGTATGACAGCGCATATCGGTTTCCCAACGCTGCGTTTAATTCGTTACTCAATGGGCGATATACAGCTTAATGATTTAACGCCCGGAGAGTGGAAAGAAATCAAGCTCTAGCTTTAAACATCAAAAAACATAAAAGCAGGCATTGGCCTGCTTTTTTAGTTTTTACTACCAGAAATAACGACTATTGTTGAGCGACCCACTTCTTAAATGTTTCTTTTTCTTGCGGAGTTGCTTTGTTATACATCGTTTTTAACAAATCGACCATTTGGCTGTCTTGAGCGGTGGATTCTTGGCTGCTCTTAATCTCATGAGCTTTAGGCTCTATTTCGCTTACCGCTTGTTGGTGTTGGTTAACCGTCACATAAGTAACCGCTACACTAGCAAGACCACCAGCAATATTATAATTACGAGCCTCTTGAGGGTAGTTACGACCGATTTGAACGCCATCAGATTCTAATACGTCTTCAACCAAATCAATTGGCTGCCCTTTAGAATCAAGCAACTGCCACGCCAAAGGCGAAATGCTTGTTTGTGCTTGGCGATAAGTTTTAAATTTAGGTAACTCGAACGTTAGCTCTTCACCTGTTGCATCGAATTTGGCAATGATGACGTCACCATAAACGCCTTTGATGTCATCACCGATTTCAAACTCTGGCTGATATTTGAAAACAATCTGGTTTGTTCCGTCCGGGATCTCCATCGTTTTCTCATCTGAAAATAAGCCGCCCTCTAACTTTGGCTTCTCCATATTTACAGACAATAATTTCACATCCTCAGGCACTACCAGAGTTGTCGCAGCGTACAAGTTTGCACTTGCAAACAAAGACAATACCATTGCTGCTTTGAGTGATAACTGCATAGACTTATATTCCTTATCTTCAATAAAAAAGACCCAGCACTAGGCTGGGTCTTACAATATCAAACTGGGTTTTGATTACCAGTAGAAACGTGCACCAACACCGAAGTCAGTCTTAGAATCTGTTGCCACAGTCGCTTTACCAGCTTCTAGCTTATCACCATCGAAGTTGTAGCCAGCTTCAGCGAATACGCGAGCCCATTTAGAGAACTTGTATTCAACACCAGCGTAGAACTTAGACTGGTCGCCGTCTTTCTTACCAGCTTTGTCAGAAGAAGATGCTACTAGCTCGTAACCAGAGTAAAGAGTTGTTTTAGGAGCAACTGCGAACATACCTGCTAGAGATAGACCGTGAGAGTCGATTGTTTCGCTTGCAGCTTTGTCGTCGTTCTCGTTGTAGTAGTAAGTCGCACCTAGAGTGTGTTCACCTAGAGCGTACTCAGCAGTTACTTCGAAAGATAGGTTTTCGCTGTTGTTACCTTTTTTAGCGATCTTGTTCTCAGAAGATAGAACGCCCGCGTGCATAGATAGGTCACCGAAAGACTTACCTACAAATACTTCGCGAACTTCTTCGTTCTTGTCGTTCTCACCAAGAGCGTAACCCGCTTTTAGCCAGAATGCATCGTTTTCGAATGCGTATTTGATTTGAGAAGAGTTGTTCCAAGCGTGTCCGTAAAGAAGTGCAGAGCCGCCGAAGAAGTATGAGTAATCAGCACCGTAAACGTCATCCGCGAAAGTACCTTCTTTACCAAAGCGGATAGTACCCATTTCACCCATGTCAAAGCCGATGATGTGACGACGAACGTATACTGTATCGTCTGTACGTTCGCTTGAGTTTTCTTCAGCGCCGTAGTTGTCACCTAGACCTACACCTAGTTCAACTTCACCTAGAACTTTTAGGCTGTCGTTTACAACGTAAACGCCGTTAACACCCATACGTGAAGAGCTAGTGTTTAGCTCAGCGGTGTGATCTGTTTTGTCTAGGAACAGAAGAGTTGGACGTAGTTGACCGTAAAAATCTACAGAACCACCTTCTGCTTTGTATACTTCTGCTGCATTTACTGAAGTTGCAGACGCAACTACAGCTAGAGCTAATAGAGTCTTTTTCATAATTAATCCACTGCCTTTTCTTAGTTTGGGATATCCTTGTCCGATTCCCTTTTTTATATTTTTGAAACCGCTTGTTATCGAAACGTAACAATGATTGGTCTGCAAAATCTGGGCACTAGAGTGCAAAAGATTATTCTGCCTGTCAAATTTTCTAAAAATTCATATCAAAAAACAAAAATAACCTTAATAAACAATGATTTGACATTTTACATTTAAATTATTCGATGAACTTCTAAACAATCGACTTGATTTTTATTAATTTATAACCTCATTAATAATCAGCAAAAATAACTACAAAGAAAGAAAAAAAAGATTACATTTAGAATTAAAAACTATGAATATGGTATTTTTGAAGCTTTATATATTTTACACCATGAAATTATTTTCATTTAAATTAGGTTCAATATTTTTTTGTGAACAAGATCTACATTCCATACAAAAGCATTCAATTTTGTGAACTACTGTACAGCTAGTGAAGTGTGCTACTATGCGCCACCAACGCATTTGAGGCCCGTATGCTAACCAGTAACATTCAAAAATCGATTAGAACCAGCTATCAGAACTTACAAGCTCAACTGGACAACTTTGTTCCACGTCGAGCACAAAATTACCTGGTTGCTGAGATTGCAAAAACGCTATGCGGGCAGTACCACAAGTCAAATCGTATGCTGATTGCTGAAGCTGGTACAGGGATCGGAAAATCTTTATCTTACTTAATGGCTGCAATCCCCGTTGCGGTATATAACAACCGTAAAGTTGTGATATCGACAGCTACTGTTGCTTTACAAGAGCAGTTGGTAAACAAGGACTTGCCCCTTTTCCGTCGTATTACAGACCGAGAGTTTTCCTTTATTTTGGCTAAAGGACGCCAACGCTACTGCTGTGCAGAGAAGCTTGCTACCGCTAGCGGTGTTGATGGCGGTCAGCTCGCGATGTTTGAGACAAAACCAAAAAAGAAAGATATCGAGCTTCTAGAGACCATGTACCGTTCTCTTGCTCAAGGTAAGTGGGATGGTGACCGTGATTCTTGGCCGAAACCAATTGATGACCATATATGGCAGCTTATCGTAAGTGATAAGCACAGCTGTAATAACAGCTTGCCAGCTCATCGCAACTGCCCTTTTCAGAAAGCTCGATCAGAGTTAGACAAGAATGACGTCATCATTGCGAACCATTCTTTAGTTATGGCGGATGCAGACTTAGGCGGTGGCGTGATTCTTCCTGAGCCAGAGAACACGATCTATGTATTTGATGAAGCCCATCACCTTCCACATGTTGCACGCGATCATGCATCTGCGTCTGCAAGTTTGAAAGGTGCAGCAGCTTGGCTAGAGAAGCTCAATCAATCGACCAGTAAGTTTTCATCTTTAGCAGACGAGAAACGTGTTGCGCGTTTTCGCAATGATTTGCAGGAATCGGTGCAAGAGCTCATCCCTGCACTGAGCCACCTAACCAAACAGTTCGACCCTGCACAGTTTGAAGAGAACATTTATCGCTTTGAACATGGTGAGCTGCCAGAGTGGTTAGAAAACCAATCTAAAGACCTCAAACAACTCAGTAAAAAAGCAAACCAAAGTGTAGCGAAGATCGCCGATCTTATTGCTGAAAGAGTTAAAGATGGTGAACTTTCATCACGACTGGCAGAACCAGCCCTCGCGGAATTAGGTTTTTACATTCAGCGCCTGGAAAACCTTGCGCAGGTGTGGAATCTGATGGCAGAGCCTACCCGTGACAAAGGAGCCCCTCTGGCTCGATGGCTGGAAAAACACCCAGACCGAGAAGGCGATTACATTGTGAGTGTATCTCCGCTAGAAATTGGCTGGCAACTCGATCAACAAATTTGGAGCCGCTGTATTGGTGCAGTCCTCGTCTCTGCGACAATGCGCGCGCTAAACTCGTTCAATTATTTCTGTCATCAAGTTGGTGTCGATGCGAAACCTGAGTCAGGCACTCAGTTCTTAGCATTGGCTTCTCCGTTTGACTATCAAAACCAAGCCGAGCTTTTGATTCCAGCAATGAGGTACGAACCTCAAGCACCGCAATTTACCGAATATCTTATTGAAATTTTGCCTAAGTATTTAGAAGACAACAAAGCAAACTTAGTATTATTCTCCTCTTATTGGCAAATGAACCAAGTGGCGGATGCGTTAAGTTCAGACTTCATAAAACGAGGCTGGGCACTACAAGTTCAAGGCGAAAGTTCACGCGCAGAAATTCTAAAAAAACATAAAAAGCTCGTAGATCAGCAGAAAACCAGCATTCTTTTTGGTACAGGAAGCTTCTCGGAAGGTCTTGATTTACCGGGAGAGTTACTAGAAAACCTCATCATCACTAAGATTCCATTTGGTGTGCCTACTTCTCCGGTAGAGCAGGCACACTCGGAATACATAGAAAAGAAAGGAGGGAATCCGTTTATGCAGATCACCGTGCCTGATGCGAGCAAAAAGCTGATTCAAAGTGTCGGTCGTTTACTGCGCAAAGAACGTGATTCTGGTAGAGTGACCATCCTTGATAGACGCTTAGTAACAAAACGCTACGGGCAAGCTTTAATTGACTCGCTTCCGCCGTTTAAACGCAAGATCGAATATTAGAAGAATAACTATTTATGGAAATGATTGAGCCAACCATGCTGTTGGTGTTGGCGCTCGTCGCTTTTGTTGCTGGATTTATTGATGCCGTAGCCGGTGGTGGTGGTATGCTTACTGTGCCCGCTTTGCTATCACTAGGCCTCCCGCCTCACATCGCATTGGGCACTAACAAGTTAGCCGCATCATTTGCTTCTTCCACTGCCGCATTTACTTACTACAAGAAGCGCTTGTTCAAGCCACAGTGTTGGGGACGAGCGTTTGTAGCAACACTCATCGGTGCAACATTAGGAACTCTGTTTGTCGATGCGATTAGTACAGAATGGTTAGAGAAGGTTTTACCTCTTATTATTCTTGCGGCCGCTATGTATACCGTGTTCCATAAAACGCCTCAGCCTACACATCAAAGTCCAACTCCTGAACCCTGCCCAATGCTTCATAAAAAGCAATATATGCAAGGTTTTACAATCGGGTTCTATGATGGTCTCGCCGGTCCGGGAACTGGTGCTTTTTGGACAGTAAGCTCGATGGCACTTTATCGATTGAACATCTTGCTTGCGTCAGGCCTAGCAAAAGCAATGAACTTCACCAGCAACTTTACTTCTCTCATCACTTTTGCTGTTTTAGGTCATATCAACTGGGTGCTAGGCTTAACCATGGGAGTCTGTTTAATGGCTGGCGCTTTTGTTGGCGCACATTCCGCTATTCGGTTTGGCTCCAAATTCATTCGCCCAGTGTTTGTCACTGTGGTCAGTGTGTTGGCGATAAAACTTGCCTATGACGCGTGGTTTGTGGGATTAACATGAACATTAAGCAACTTTCTGAAAGCTTAGAACAGATGTCTAACCAAGCAGCGGCACTTGATCGCCAACGCGGTGAACATCATGTCCCTCTCTTTGATGAACGTTTGTTCCACTGCCGTTCTCGGTTATTGGTTCCTTGTGTTAAAGAAGCAACTGCAACACTTGATTCTATTGTCCGTGAACAGAAAGAAGAAAAGCTCACAGCACTTCGTGCAGAGTACCTGACCGAAAGACTTGTCGCTCAAATAACAGCTATTCAACGCGAAATTTCTACGACCAAAATCCGTAAAGGTGAAATCAAACACAGCAGCCATTTCAGAAAACCAATTAACGTTCTCTACCAAGAACTGGCTCAGCACCAAGAATGGGCTCGTCGTTTACGCGAAATGGTATTAGAAAAAGAACGGGCCGTCGAAATGGCACCAAGCTTTGCAAGGGCTGAAGCTCAGAAAGTCCTATTAGCAACAGAACAACGACTACAACGTTGCGAAGCTGCACTTCTTAAATTGGAAAACCAAATTACTCATAGGGAAAAAAACCAGTAATGCCTGAACAACCAAAATCCCCTCTTGATGACGCGCCAGCAGAGATCAAACTCGCTGTCGATTTGATTTACCTGCTAGAAACCAACGAGATCGATCCTGAGACTGCACTTAAAGCGCTAAAGATCGTGCAAAGTGATCTAGAGAACAAACTTAAGGCACAGTAGCAACTCGCCATTTAACCATATCTTTCTACTCTATTCCCTTACATGAGAACCATTTGCACCTTCCTTTTGCAATGGTAACATCATACGCAAACACGCCCCCTTGAGAAGGATAAAAAATGAAAGTAATTAGCTTTAACATCAATGGACTTCGTGCGCGTCTGCATCAACTCCAAGCGCTTATCGACAAACACCAACCAGATGTGATTGGTCTTCAAGAAATCAAAGTACACGACGAAGCATTCCCTATCGAAGATGTCGAAGCAATGGGATACAAAGTTTACTTTCACGGCCAAAAGGCCCACTACGGTGTGGCAATGCTCTGTAAACAAGAACCAATCAGCATTCAAAAAGGTTTCCCAACTGATAATGAAGAACACCAAAAGCGCATGATCATGGCGACATTTGAAGATGATAATGGTGAGAAGGTAACGGTTCTAAATGGTTACTTCCCTCAAGGCGATAACATTGCTCACGAAACCAAATACCCATATAAGCGTCAGTTCTACAAAGACTTGATGACTTACCTGAACGATCACCACACTAACGATGAACAACTGATTGTCATGGGTGACATTAACATCAGCCCTATTGACTCAGATATCGGCATTGGCGAACCAAACCGTAAACGTTGGTTGAAGACAGGTAAATGTTCTTTCCAACCAGAAGAACGTGAATGGTTGCAAACGTTATTAGATTGGGGCTTCGAGGATACTTTCCGCAACTTACACCCAGAAGTCGATGACCGTTTCTCGTGGTTTGATTACCGCTCACGTGGTTTCGATGACAACCGAGGGCTTCGCATTGACGTTATCCTGGCAACACCATCGCTAGCGCAAAAATGTGTTGAGTCGGACATTGACTACGAACTACGTGGTATTGAAAAACCTTCTGACCACGCCCCAATTTGGTCGACTTTCAAATAGCCGAATCACTTTCCCAAATACCAAAAGAGCGCCAACCGGCGCTCTTTCTTTTCGTTCGCAATCAAGATCAGGTGACTGAAGATTTAGCTTAATGGCCTTAGATATGCTAAGAAGCGCTTCTCTGCCATTTTAAAGCACCACAAAATGATGAAGGTCAGTGCCATATAGAACAGCCCCGCCGTTAGGAATGACTCAAATGGCGCATAGTAACGAGAGTTCACCAAACGAGCCGCCCCTGTAAGATCCATAATGGTGATAATACCGGCAACCGCACTGCCATGGAGCATGAAGATGACTTCGTTGGAGTACGCTGGTAATGCGCGACGCAAAGCACTTGGCAAAATAATACGACGATAAGTCATAAACTTGCTCATACCGTATGCTTTAGCTGCCTCGACTTCACCTTTAGGCAAGCCATTGATAGCCCCGCGAATAATTTCCGCTGTGTAAGCAGATGTATTCAATACGAAAGCCACCAGCGCACAGAACCACGCATTCTCCCAAAGAGTGTCTTTCACCGGGAAGAATTGGTCCATACCGTAGTAGATAAGGTAAAGCTGCACGAGCAAAGGTGTTCCACGGAAAAAGTAAATAAACGCCCATGATGGCAGGCTCAATGCATAGTTCGTACTATTGCGTGCTATCGCGAGAGGAATCGATACACATAGACCAATCACCAGCGCTAAAGCAACAAGCCATACTGTCGTCCACAATCCATCTAGGTAAACCGAAAAACTTTCAATGATCAATGAAAAATCCATGGCTTACCTCGCGTGAATACTGAATTTGCGTTCTACCAGCTTAAGCAAGCCTGTCGAAACACTAGTAAAGAACAAGAAGATGATCGCCACTGCCATATAAAAAGTGAATGGCATTTTGGTCGTACCTGCTGCTAATGAGCTCATTCGTACCATATCTTCCAAACCAATGATGGATACTAATGCCGTCGTTTTCAGTAGAACCAACCAGTTATTACCAAAACCGGGTAACGCATGTCGAATCATCTGAGGTAACAAGATTCTGTGAAACGACATTACCGGGCTCATGCCATAAGCTTTTGCCGCTTCTAGCTCGCCTTTATCCACGGCCATGATCGCACCACGGAACGTCTCAGCCATATAGGCACCAAAGATGAATCCAATGGTCAACACACCTGCGATAAACGGACTGACATCGATGTAGTCAGGTAAGTACGAAGTCCACTCATGATTTGGGTCACTTGCGGTAAACCACTCATTGAGTGTCTCATTGATAGAATAAAGGCTGTTATTTAATAGAATTTGACCACCAAAGAAGATCAACATCATCAGAACTAAGTCTGGTATGCCACGAATAATGGTGGTGTAAAGTGTCGCTATAGCCCTCGCCCACTTGTAAGGCGCCAGTTTTGCTAACGCACCAAGCATACCGAGAATCATGGCTAAAAGTAGTGAAAGTACAGCGACTTCTATGGTTACTAGAGCCCCTTTTAAGATCGAGGCTTCATATCCTTGTAGATCCAGCATAGGTGAGTTCCTAATCCCTAAACTCAAAAGATCGACCGTTGGCTACTTCTAGGAACAAGCCAACGGTCGCTTAGTTACAGCTTACTCGCCGTAAACATCGTAGTTGAAGTATTTACCTGCGATTTCTTGGTAAACACCTTTTTCACGTAGTGACAAGATAGCCGCATCTAGCTTTTTAGTTAGCTCTTTGTCTTGCTTACGAACCGCGATACCAAAGCCATCACCGAACCATTTAGGATCCGTTAGAGAAGGCCCAACAAACTCATACCCTTCGCCTCCTGCTTTATTTAGAACACCCTCTTCTAGTGCAGATGCATCACCAAGAACCGCAGCAACACGACCATTTGCAAGATCTAGGTATGCTTCATCAAATGAACCGTAACGAACAATATCAACTTTATCGCCGTAGTTGTCTGTCAAGTATTTGTCGTGTGTCGTTGCTCTTTGCACCGCAATCTTTTGACCATCAAGGTTATCAAAATCTAGATTTGCACCTTTCTTCGCGATGAATTTATTTGGTATCAATGCATATTTGCCTGTGAAGTCCACCTTCTTCTTACGTTCTTCAGTAATCGACATTGCCGCAATGATCGCATCATATTTACGAGCTAATAGAGAAGGAATGATACCATCCCAGTCTTGCGCAACAATCTTACACTTCACTTGCATTTCTTCACAAAGTGCATTTGCCATATCAACATCAAAACCTTTTAGGGAGCCATCCGTCTCTGTCCAACTAAACGGAGGGTATGCACCTTCAATACCGAAGCGAACTGTTTTCCATTCTTTTGCTTGAGCTAAACCGGATACCGCTGTCGCAGCAAGTGTTGCCGCCAATAACCACTTTTTCATTTCCATACTCCTGTGATCGTTATTTTGTATCGTTTTGTTTGTTGTGTTTACTCATGTGGCATGCGCCACTTTAGAAATATTAGTAAATTGATGAGATAAATTGCTGTAAGCGTTCTGAATCTGGATTAGTAAAGAGCTTAGCTGGATCCCCTTGTTCTTCCACTAAGCCTTGATGTAAAAACATCACATGGTTAGAGACATCACGCGCAAATGCCATTTCGTGGGTAACTACTAACATCGTTCTCCCTTCATCTGCCAAATCTCGCATGACCCCCAGCACTTCACCTACTAGTTCTGGGTCTAGTGCAGAGGTTGGCTCATCGAACAGCATAACTTCTGGATCAACCGCAAGTGCACGAGCAATAGCTGCGCGTTGTTGCTGGCCTCCGGAAAGGTGCCCTGGGTAATAATCTTTGCGCTCATAAAGCCCTACTTTCTTCAGAAGCAGTTCTGCATTTTCGATTGCTTGAACTTTAGGTACACCAAGTACATGAACTGGTGCTTCAATCACATTTTCTAGAACGGTTAAATGGGACCAAAGGTTGAAGCCTTGGAAGACCATGGCTAAGCGAGAGCGAATGCGTTGTACTTGTTTTTCGTTGGCAGGAACGGATTCCCCTGCTCGATTATTTTTCATCTGGATAAGCTCGCCGTTTACCCAAATTTCACCGGCAGTTGGCGTTTCAAGAAGGTTGATACATCTTAGGAAAGTACTCTTACCGGAACCAGAAGAACCAATAATAGAGATAACGTCCCCTTTATGTGCGGCAAGTGAAATACCCTTTAGTACTTCATTCTGGCCAAATGTTTTGTGCAGGTCTTTTATATCTAGCGCTGGTACATCATTCATTGCGCTTTACTCCCTGTGTAATGTCACTGCTTAGAGGGACTCCGCCCTCCTTATTTTGGAACAAATTATCACCACACAAAAAAACATGCAACAAATTATTAACCTAAATATTTAGAATAGATAGATACAACAATCAAATGAATATGCAATAATTAGCAATTTATTCTTTTTAACCTGAATAAATGACATAAAAAAGCCCCTCATAAGAGGGGCTGAATTTTGTAAAAATGTTAACACGCTACTTAATCAATACCATAAAGTCTGATTTCTGAGCGTTAGTATTAACCTTCTCTGAATCCACTTCGCTAATCACAAGGCCATCATGATCAACTTTTAAGTCGGTGACATCACCATGAGAGAAAAGAGAAACAAAGTCGTAACTATTTAGCTCTGCCTCTGCAGACTCCAATATAACAGTCTGTGAGTAATCACTCGCTGAAGAGACTTTCAAATCCTGCTTTACGCTGTCATCGAATGTGTAGTAATACAGTTCAGGAACAACGACATCACTTTCTAGAGTCGTAAAGATCTTGTGTGTTACTCGGTGTAACGATCCAGAGCTTGACTCAGAACGGTAAGCAACACGGCTAAAGCCTTTATCTTGGTCATTGAAAGCAAAATCAGTATCAATAGTTGAACCTCTCACCACATGCGACGTAGGCAGAGTATTTAGATTGTAGTAAGCGCTTGGATCAATTGAGATATCCCAATTTGCGTCCTGGTACATCTTTTGGTTCAGTGCAACTGTCCAACCATTAATCGGTTTTTCAGCTGAAACACTGTAAGTCCAAGTTTCGGTTCTAGGTTCAAGCGGGTGATAAAATTTTGTTGTAGTAATAGGAAGCTCTGCAACTTCGTAGCTGTAGTCACCAACAAGTACACTGATATCTAATGAGTCATATTTAAAAGACGTTGGGTTCAAGACAGAAGATGAACCATTCATACCCACCAAAGGCAATGGTGACTCATTGGACCAATCACGAATACCATACTGATGCAATTCTGTCTTCGCTGCATCTGCGTATTGCAGTACTACTGTCGACTCCATCTTCGGACCTACCGCTCGTACCTCCAATGAATCAATTGAATAGGTAGGCTTAGGCTCTTTCGCGACTTGAGATATGAAGTTGTATTCCAGACCACCAGCTTCTGTCGCTTCATACTTAAGGTCTGTGCGGTTAACAATGCTGAAGTTACTACTTTTAATACAAGAAGATACAGCTTCGCGATTCATCGAAAATGTAGAGTTTCTGAGTTTGTTATCCTTCAGAAACTCACGGCTGAAGCTATTTGCTGTAAATACAGTATTGGAAGCATCAAGTAGTTGGTATGTAAAGTAGCCGTCAACAGGGATGTCTTCTAGGACAAATTTCAAGGTTGTACCTGACGGATAGATAAAGTCGCCTTGGCGAACACCGTTCTTATCAGAATAAAAACCAACAACTTTATCCCCTGTTAGCTGTGTACTTACTGCAGGCTGATAAGTCAATACCTGGTTGATGTCATTGCCATCCAATCTTCGATCATAAACGGTACAGCCATCTTGTTGCGCAGTTACCTCATCAATAATATTTGGAGCCGAAAAGGTAAAAGTAAAAGTGGTTCTCGGTGCAGGGGTGCTACCACCACCACCGCCACCGCCGCCACATCCGACCATTAAACCTGAGATAATTGCCACAAGTGGCAGCACTTTAAGTTGTTTCATGTAATGTTCCTAAACTGAGCGGCAATGATTAGCCAAAAAAACGTCTCTAACCGATAACAAGCAAGAATGAAGCCAAAGTTACAATTAAACTTGTGACTTATCTCACCTGCTGTTTACTTACTTATCACTAGCAACGAAACCCTCTAATTTTATGCAACTTGTGTAATCAAATTACGGCAAAAAAACCAAGTCATTCGCATATCGGACACTTTCTGTAGTTTTCTTTCACATCTATTCTTAAAGTGATCTAAATCAATCACCCCAAAGGGCTATCTTGTTAGACTCCGACTCAATGCTGAGGAATTTTTTGTGCCTCAACACAACAGGTTATTAGCTATGCTTAGGCACGAGGTATGCGTGCAACAAAATCTAATAATAGCTAGCATAGGAAGTACCGCAGGATGCGGATTTTAAAATTCAATTCAGAATTAATAACTTTTTAAACATATGAGGAATCTATGTCAGACGCAGTAAATAAAGCGCACTCTGATTCAGATATTGAGACAAAGAGCTATAAAGAGCTTCATCGTCCATCTTCTGAGTTCGCAAGCCGTTCAGACTACCTAGACCACGAACTACAAATTATGAAGCCACGTCGATTTGGCTTGAACTTGCCAGGTCGTGACTTCCGCTTTGAGCTTGAAGACCTTGTTCCAGCACTTGCTGGTACTATCGGCATTATCGCAATGTACTCTGCGGTAATGATGTCTTGGGCTGAAGGTCTTACTGCAGCATGGGACCACGTCAACTTGGGCAAAGATTTTGCTATCGAAGTTGCACGTGTAGAAATGCTTATCCCTGCACTTCTTTTCTGTGTACTTGCTTCTGGTTTTATTAACCCTAAAGCCAACCTTGCAGGTAACCACGGTCCAATGATCCCTCTTATTGGTACCATCGCTCTAGCTGGTGCTCACCCTCTTGCATTGGCAATTCTAATCGGTGTATTCGGTCTTTTATTGAGCGCCTTGAAAGGCGGTTCAAAACTAGTGAACCTCACCTCAGAAGGCACGGCCGGTGGCTTGCTTATCTTCTTGGGTTTAACGGGTACTATGAGCCAGATTACTTCGATACAAGATTGGGCAGTTGGCCTACAATCTTCTACTGTTGAAGCTGGCAGCATGGGCTACGTTGGTCTTATTGTACTTGCAGTCACTATCGCGCTATACGCATTCCTTGCAAAAGTAAACAAACGTTGGTTAGCAATCCCAGTGTGTGCTTTCACCGGTCTTGCGATCGCACTAGTGCTAGGTGCTGGTTTCGATATTAAATTCGTAACTGAAACAGGTCTTCCTAACCTAAACCCGGTTTACTGGTGGGGCAGCACTGAAGAAGGTTGGATGCTAGGTCTTCCTAACATGGAACACTTCATCGCATCGCTACCATTTGCAATCCTTGCCGTGGCAATGTGGTCTCCTGACTTCCTAGGTCACCGTATCTTCCAAGAACTGAACTACCCTAAAAAGACTGAAAAAGTACTGATGGACGTTGATGACACGATGACTATGTGTTCTATCCGTCAGATGGTAGGTACAGCAGTAGGTGGTGGTAACATCACTTCATCTTGGGGTACTTACATGATTCCTGCAGCGATCGCAAAACGCCCTATCCCTGGCGGTGCTATCCTTCTAGGTCTTCTAGTTATGATCATCGCTATCCTTGGCTTCCCAATGGATATCGCGGTATGGCCACCAGTGATGCGTGTTGCTCTTCTAGTAGGTGTATCTCTACCGCTACTTGAAGCAGGTATGCAGATGGTAAAAGACTCAAAAGACTCTCAAGCGGCAGGTATCTGTATCTTCGGTTCAGCAGTTGTTAACCCTGTACTTGCTTGGGCGTTAACTATGTTACTAGACAACAATGGTCTAATCGGTGACAAAGAGCGTGCATCACGCCTATCATTCGTAGACAAGATTGTGATCCCTGTAGGCGTACTAGTTATCTGTTTGGTCGCTATGCTTGCAGTAGGTATGCTAGAAGGACAATATGGCATTAAAGCTTGGCTTTAATACCATTCTTTCAAAAATTGTGTGGGTAGCGCTTGTCGCTACCCCATTTTTATCGAGTTTTTTTAGTATTTATTGATTTAGTTTAAGGTTTGCAAAATTTTTTTAGTGTAGCCTTGAATTGTGGTTGGGAAGAACCCACATTAGTATCAGTGACAATATTTATAGTTTTATTACCCAAATCTTCTTATTTAAGACTATAAATATTGTTATTCATTAAGAGTGTACTGTTCTCCATGTAACAGTGGAGATAGCTGGCTCAACGGCGAAGCAGTACGTATTTTTTTCTACTAAAAAGGTAGGTATGTCATGGCAGAGCAATTTGCTAAAGCTTGGGAAGGTTTTGCTGCAGGCGACTGGCAAAACGAAGTAAACGTTCGTGATTTCATTCAGAAGAACTACACTCCGTACGAAGGCGACGAATCTTTCCTAGTTTCTGAAGGTACTGAAGCGACTAACAAGCTTTGGGCTAAGGTAATGGAAGGTATCAAACAAGAGAACGCGACTCACGCTCCTGTTGATTTCGATACTTCAGTTATCTCTACCATCACTGCTCACGATGCAGGCTACATCGAAAAAGATCTAGAAACTATCGTAGGTCTACAAACTGAAGCTCCGCTTAAGCGTGCAATCATCCCTAACGGTGGTATCCGTATGGTTGAAGGTTCATGCAAAGCTTACGATCGCGAGCTTGACCCACAAGTTAAGAAAATCTTCACAGAATACCGTAAAACACACAACGCTGGTGTTTTCGACATCTACACTCCTGACATCCTAGCTTGTCGTAAATCAGGTGTTCTAACAGGTCTTCCTGATGCTTACGGCCGTGGTCGTATTATCGGTGACTACCGTCGCGTTGCTCTATACGGTATCGACCGTCTGATGCAAGACAAACTAGCTCAATTCAAGTCTCTACAAGAGCGTTTTGAGAACGGTGAAGATCTACAGATGACTATGCAGCTTCGCGAAGAAATCGCTGAGCAGCACCGTGCACTTGGCCAAATGAAAGTTATGGCAGCTAAATACGGCTGTGATATCTCTCGCCCAGCTGAAACTGCACAAGAAGCAATCCAATGGACTTACTTCGGTTACCTAGCAGCTGTTAAATCTCAAAACGGCGCAGCAATGTCTCTAGGTCGTACTTCTACGTTCCTAGACGTGTACATCGAACGTGATATCGCTGCAGGCAAGATCACTGAAGTTGACGCACAGGAAATGATCGACCACTTCGTAATGAAACTACGTATGGTTCGTTTCCTACGTACTCCTGAGTACGATGATCTATTCTCTGGCGACCCAATCTGGGCAACAGAGTCTATGGGTGGTATGGGTCTTGACGGTCGTACGCTAGTTACACGTTCAAACTTCCGTTTCCTAAACTCTCTATACACAATGGGTCCTTCTCCAGAGCCAAACATCACTGTTCTTTGGTCTGAGCAGCTACCTGAAGGCTTTAAGAAGTTCTGTGCGAAAGTATCTATCGATACTTCATCAATCCAGTACGAGAACGATGACCTAATGCGTCCAGACTTCGAGTCTGATGACTACGCAATCGCATGTTGTGTATCACCAATGATCATTGGTAAACACATGCAGTTCTTCGGCGCTCGCGCTAACCTAGCTAAGACTCTTCTATACGTTATCAACGGCGGTGTGGATGAGAAACTGAAGATCCAAGTTGGTCCTCAAATGCCTAAGATCACTGACGAAGTTCTAGACTTCGACGATGTATGGGGCAAACTAGACCACTTCATGGATTGGCTAGCTAAACAGTACGTAACTGCTCTAAACAGCATCCACTTCATGCACGACAAGTACAGCTACGAAGCTGCACTAATGGCTCTACATGACCGTGACGTTCGTCGTACTATGGCTTGTGGTATTGCGGGTCTATCTGTTGCAGCTGACTCACTATCTGCAATCAAATTCGCGAAAGTTAAACCAGTTCGTGACGAAGATGGCGTAGCTGTAGACTTCGAAATCGAAGGCGACTACCCTAAATTCGGTAACAACGATGCTCGCGTAGATGACATCGCTTGTGAACTTGTTGAAGTGTTCATGAACAAGATTCGTCAGCTTAAGACTTACCGTGACGCAATCCCTACTCAGTCTATCCTAACTATCACTTCAAACGTGGTATACGGTAAGAAGACTGGTAACACGCCTGACGGTCGTCGTGCAGGTGCTCCTTTCGCACCAGGTGCAAACCCAATGCACGGTCGTGATGAGAAAGGTGCTGTAGCGTCTCTAACATCTGTAGGTAAACTACCGTTTGCTCACGCTAAAGATGGTATCTCTTACACGTTCTCTATCGTACCTAACGCACTAGGTAAAGATGAAGGTTCACAACGTGCTAACCTTGCTGGTCTAATGGATGGTTACTTCCACCACGAGTCTGGCATCGAAGGCGGTCAACACCTAAACGTGAACGTTCTTAACCGCGAAACTCTAGAAGACGCAGTTAAGCACCCAGAGAAGTACCCTCAGCTAACAATCCGTGTATCTGGTTACGCTGTACGCTTTAACTCTCTAACTGCAGAGCAACAAGCTGACGTAATCGCACGTACATTCACTGAGTCTCTATAAGACTTATTGAATTAGCACTTTAAGTGATAAGTAAAAGGCTGACGCAGCAATGCGTCAGCCTTTTTTATTATCTTGGTTCTAAGTTGTGACCCACCCTGAGATTTTCTCGCATAAGTTGAGTATGATGCGGAAAATCCTCACAAAAATGCCTATGAAACTTAATAAATATATCATTTTGGCTTTGATAGCTTCTCCTGCCTTTGCATCTTCGAAATCCACAGTTTCCTTCACGTTAGATAACGATGGAATATTTGGTGTGGACCAAGACTATACCAACGGTATATTCCTCTCGTACGCTACCGAAAAACTACGAGAAGACTCAGAGTGGAAGTGGCTCACATTAAATAACAACAGTCAAAATCACGTCGATAAAATTGAATTAGTACTCGGCCACAAAATGTATACACCAAGTGACATTGATGCCGACTACCCTCTCATCAATGATCGCCCATACGCCGGTTACTTGCACACCGAAATTAACTACCTTTCACTTACCGCAGACAAAGCTGTTCGCTACAACTTTACTATTGGCGCAACGGGTGAAAGCTCATTGTCTGAAAAAGCACAACAAATCGTTCATAGCATTACGGGATCGACTGACCCTCAAGGCTGGGAATACCAAATCGATGATGAGATTGCATTCAGCGTTGGTTACCGTGCATTCAACAAACTAATGCGCAGCGAAGACGAAAATACACAGTGGGAAATCACCAACGTGAATGACATCAATGCAGGTAACTTCCGTAGCGATGTTTCTCAAGGTGTGATGTTCCGTTGGGGTACAAACCTAGCAAACAGCATTGGCGCAGCAAACATCAGTGTCGAGAGCCCATTCCACGCAAGTATGCTAGCTAAAAGCACTACTAGCTGGTTTTTATTTACTGGCTTTGAAGGCCGCTACCGTTTCAATGACATCACAATTGAAGGCGATCGCTCCGGACTACCAGAACCTTCTGGACAATACGACGTAACTTTACAAAACTGGCAAGCAAGCGCGGTGGCGGGCGCGACTTGGTACAACAGAAATTATGGCGCAAGTTTAACCTTCACCATAAAGTCTCCGGATTATAAAGAAGCTCAAACCGACGTATATGGCACAGGATCTCTTTCCTTATTCGCCTTCTTCTAAATAAAACTTCGGATGCGGCGTGAGAGCATTCTTTCGCCGCTTTCTTTACCGACTATAATAACTATCGAAAGCCCTCTTAGACTGTTTTAACCCTTCAATTTGTAATAAAATAACGGTCAGAATTTATTAAAAATGAGAGCAAAAGATGTCAACAACTGGTCGTATTCACTCATTTGAGTCATGTGGTACCGTAGACGGACCTGGTATTCGTTTTATCGTCTTCTTGCAAGGCTGCTTAATGCGCTGTAAGTATTGCCATAACCGTGATACGTGGGATACTCATGATGGCAAAGAAGTGACGGTTGATGAAATTATTTCTGAAGCAAAAACCTACCGTCATTTCATGAACGCATCAGGTGGTGGCATCACTTGTTCTGGTGGCGAGGCTATGCTTCAACCGGAGTTTGTTCGCGATTTCTTTCGAGCTGCTCAAGCCGAAGGGATCCACACCTGTTTGGACACAAACGGCTACATCCGCAAACATACTGACATTATCGATGAAGTACTGGATGCGACAGATTTAGTCATGCTTGACCTAAAACACATGAAAGACGAAATCCACCAAGACTTTATCGGTGTGTCTAACCGTCGTGTTTTAGACTTTGCTCGTTACTTACATAAGATTGGTCAAAAGACGTGGATTCGTTATGTAGTGGTTCCAGGCTACACAGACGAACCAGAAGCGGCCCACATGCTTGGCGAGTTCATCAAAGATATGGACAATATTGAGAAAGTAGAGCTTCTTCCTTACCACAAGCTTGGTGCACATAAATGGGAAGCGTTGGGTATTGAATACCCACTTGAGGGCGTAAATCCGCCGTCAAAAGAGACAATGGATGAAATCCAGTCAATCCTTTCCCAATACCATTCAAATGTGAAATACTAAGTCGCATTAGATGATTGAACAAATACCAGCGATTCGCTGGTATTTTTTTATCTTATCGCTGATCCGGCATCACTGAACTAGGGACAACGATTACCTTATTCTTGTTAGGTTGGGTCTACACCAAGATGATAAGAGTAGAATCTACAAGTACAAGTCACGCATGGAAAGAGATAAGGATATCAAACATGGATTGGTTTAATTTTGTATCAGCCATCGTTGTCACCTGGGTTGTGCTCGCTTATTGTCTCCCTGACTGGCACAAAGTAGTCTGGCCTAAGATGGAGCAAGAAAAACCATTCCAACACTTGGTCTTTGCAACCCTCTTTATCCTTAGTGTTTTATGGTCTGCTCAGGCAGGTATAAAGGAAGGATTGCAGATTCACTTTCTCGCCCTCACGACACTTACTATGATGTATGGTTGGCGCATGGCATTTCTGCTCTGTATTCCAGCCATGTTAATTAATCACCTGATTCACGGCACATCACTATTAATGTTGCCAAGCACACTGGTACTTTCAGCATTAATACCAATATTAATTAGCTACTTCACTTTTCTACTTAGCTATCAATATCTTCCTCGCAACATTTTTGTCTTTATCTTCGTGGCTGGTTTTTTCAATGGCGCGCTTACTGGCAGTCTCCACCTACTGATCAATTCTTTCTATCATCTCTATATTGGTCACTATGAGTGGCAAACCATCCAGCATAACTATTTCATTTTTGTTCCACTGCTTGCTTTCCCGGAAGGTCTACTCAACGGAATGTCGCTAGCTATACTGACCGTATTCAAACCAGAATGGCTTAGGGTATTCTCAGACCGAGATTACATATACAATCACTACCATAAATAAGCAGTAATTCCATATTAACACGGCATTTATAGCTGGTTAAATTCGATAATTATTGCCATTTTTCATATTAAATATGTGTTGAGATCATGTTTCACGGCTATCCGAAACGTTAACCTAAGCACATTAAAAATGTATTAGATTATTTAGTGAGGTCATCATGGAAATGTCAAACGCTCAACGTTTGATCCTATCAAACCAGTACAACCTAATGTCTCAACTTGACCCTAGCAACTCGGCAAAATACAAGCGTCTACAAACCATTGTAGAACGTGGTTACGAGCTGCAAATGCGCGAGTTGAACAAAGATTTTGGCTGCATCACTGAAACTGAATGTCGTGAAATCATCGACATCATGGAGATGTACCATGCGATGCAAGAATCAAACAAAATGCTGGATGATGAAGAGCGTGGCAAAGTAGACCAACGTCGTTTGCAGTTCCTTGGCTTTGATATCGCAACGGAAGCACAACAAGTGCATTACGTACGCTTCCTAGTGGATTCAGAAGGTCTTTACCCTCAATTTGACAAGGCAGATCACCACTTCAACAGCCAAATGCCAATGCTAGAAAAATACCGTCGAATGCTAAGAACATGGCGCAACTGCCCTCGCCAATACCACTTATGTGCAAACGAGCTAGCACAAATCTTTAGTGCATAATTCAGCAAGTATTTGAAAAGGAGGGCGAAGGCTCTCCTTTTTTCTTTTCCCTTGTCACAACTAAGCCTCATTCTTTCAACACGGTTTTATCTTTCATTCTCTAGACTTGTATACGAATCACTAATATCCGTGATTCAAAGCCAAATATCTGATTTCTATCACTGCTATTCACAGCATAAATTTTTCATTCTCCAAACAGTGATTCAAATGTCACTTTTGCAATAAATTCATAATTGTTAAGCAAAATTGGAAATCCCCGACTAGGCTTAGAAAGAGAAAGGGAGTGATTGAAAGGTACTTATCCATCGTTCTCAGTTGCTGTGAAAAGTTGTCCATAAAGCAAAGTCTTTGGTGTTGTCTAGCTAACCTTGAGTACAAACCAAACGTGATAATAGGACGTATAAGTTCATACAACGAAGAGCATATCGAATGTGGATAAGCCTGCGTCAACGTTCGTCGGTAGACTGACTATAAAGGGGAAAGCGACATGAGTATTTTCGACCACTATCAATCAAGATATGAAGCTGCAAAAGATGAAGAGATGTCGTTACAGGATTTTTTAGCCCTGTGTAAAGACGACAAAAGTGCTTATGCTAATGCAGCAGAAAGGCTATTGCTGGCCATTGGAGAACCTGAAGTAATTGATACTGCTCAAGATCCAAGATTGAGCCGGATCTTCTCAAATCGCGTTATCTCACGTTATGAAACCTTTAAAGATTTTTATGGTATGGAAGATGCGATTGAACAAATTGTTTCTTACCTCAAACATGCCGCACAAGGCTTAGAAGAGCGTAAACAGATTCTCTACCTATTGGGGCCAGTAGGTGGCGGTAAATCGTCTCTTGCAGAAAAACTTAAAGCATTGATGGAAAAAATGCCTATTTACGTTTTAAGCGCAAACGGCGAACGAAGCCCAGTTAACGATCACCCATTCTGCCTTTTTAACCCGATAGAAGATGGTGAAATACTTAAGAAAGAGTATGGAATTGAACATCGCTACTTGCGTTCAATCATGTCTCCTTGGGCTGCAAAACGTCTGCACGATTTTGGTGGTGACATCACTAAATTCAAAGTGTTGAAGGTCCGCCCATCCATCCTTGACCAAGTTGGTATCGCTAAGACCGAACCAGGTGACGAAAATAACCAAGACATTTCGTCCCTAGTTGGTAAAGTCGATATTCGTCAGTTAGAACATTACTCACAAGATGACCCAGATGCCTACAGCTACTCTGGCGCGCTATGTAAAGCGAACCAAGGCTTAATGGAATTCGTTGAGATGTTCAAAGCGCCA
Source organism: Vibrio sp. WZ-1 (assembly GCF_052037695.1). Classification (NCBI taxonomy): domain Bacteria; kingdom Pseudomonadati; phylum Pseudomonadota; class Gammaproteobacteria; order Vibrionales; family Vibrionaceae; genus Vibrio; species Vibrio sp. WZ-1. Next base: position 158,366 of record NZ_JBQEQR010000080.1, read on the forward strand.
ATCAAGGTGCTACACCCACTATTGACGGCAACTCAAGAAGGCAACTTTAACGGTACAGAAGGCCTGTCCGCGATTCCATTTGACGGCATGATTCTGGCTCACTCAAACGAGTCAGAGTGGCAAACCTTCCGCAACAATAAGAACAATGAAGCATTCTTAGACCGTGTGTATATTGTGAAAGTGCCATACTGCTTACGAGTGTCTGAAGAAGTGAAAATCTACCAGAAACTGCTTGAAAACAGCGAACTATCTCAAGCACCTTGTTCACCAAGCACACTAGAAACTCTGGCTCAATTCAGTATTCTTTCACGACTTAAAGAGCCTGAGAATTCATCCATCTTCTCGAAGATGCGAGTGTACGATGGTGAGACATTAAAAGACACCGATCCGAAAGCGAAGAGCTACCAAGAATACCGTGACTACGCCGGTGTTGATGAAGGTATGAATGGTCTATCTACGCGTTTTGCGTTCAAGATCCTATCTCGTGTCTTTAACTTCGACCAAACAGAAGTCGCGGCGAATCCCGTTCACTTATTCTATGTTATTGAACAACAAGTGGAACGTGAACAGTTCCCTTCCGAGCTTGCAGAAAAGTACCTTGAGTTCTTGAAAGGCTACTTGGTGCCTCGCTATGTCGAATTCATTGGCAAAGAAGTTCAAACGGCATATCTAGAGTCTTACTCTGAATACGGCCAAAACATCTTCGACCGCTACGTCACTTATGCAGATTTCTGGATCCAAGACCAAGAATACCGCGACCCAGAAACAGGCCAACTGTTCGATCGTGCTTCTCTAAATGCTGAGCTAGAGAAGATCGAGAAAACAGCGGGCATCTCTAACCCGAAAGATTTCCGAAACGAAATCGTTAACTTTGTGCTTCGTGCGAAAGCCAATAACAATGGTCAAAACCCAGTTTGGACCAGCTACGAAAAACTGCGCACGGTAATCGAGAAGAAAATGTTCTCCAATACCGAAGAGCTACTTCCGGTTATCTCATTCAATGCGAAAACCTCTTCTGAAGATCAGAAGAAACACGACGACTTTGTCGCTCGCATGATGGAAAAAGGCTATACCGAGAAACAGGTTCGCCTACTTTCTGAGTGGTACCTACGAGTACGTAAGTCATCCTAACCAGTCTGAGTTAGGTCGCTTGTGAAACATGAAGAGGGCTATTTCATGGCGCAATTTATAGACCGAAGGCTCAATGGCAAAAATAAGAGCGCTGTTAATCGGCAGCGCTTCTTGAAACGCCATAAGGAGCAGATTAAAGAGTCGGTAGCTGACGCAGTGAATCGACGCTCGATCACAAACACGGAAACGGGCGAAGACGTCTCTATACCGCACAAAGACATAAACGAACCAATGTTTCATCAGGGTAAAGGTGGGATACGTGAACGCGTGCATCCGGGCAATGACCAATTTATCACTGGCGACAAAATTGAACGTCCAAAAGGTGGCGGTCAAGGTGGCGGTTCTGGTGAAGGAAATGCCAGCCCGGACGGAGAAGGCCAGGACGAGTTCGTTTTCCAAATATCAAAAGACGAGTATCTCGACATCTTGTTTGAAGATTTAGAGCTACCGAATCTTGAGAAGAACCAAATTGCCAAAATCACAGAATGGAAAACGCATCGCGCTGGCTATCAAACCGCGGGGATTCCATCTAACATTGCTGTCGTCCGTTCGTTGCAACAATCTTTAGCACGACGCACCGCAATGACGGCAGGTAAGAAACGTCTTCTTAACGAGTTGGAGGAAGAACTTACTCGCATCAAAAACATCGAGCCTGCTCAACAGCTCGAAGAAAATCGCCTGAAGAAGGAAATCGAAGAGTTACGTAAGAAAATCGACAGCGTACCCTTCATTGATACCTTCGACTTACGTTTCAAAAACTATGAGAAGCGCCCTGTTCCATCGAGCCAAGCGGTGATGTTCTGTCTAATGGATGTTTCTGGTTCAATGGATCAGGCCACCAAAGATATTGCAAAACGCTTTTACGTACTTCTGTATCTTTTCTTAACCCGCACCTATGAGAACGTGGAAGTGGTCTTCATTCGCCACCATACCCAAGCGAAAGAAGTAGACGAGCATGAGTTTTTCTATTCGCAAGAAACGGGGGGCACTATCGTATCGAGCGCGCTCAAACTTATGAATGAGATCGTTCAAGACCGTTACCCTGTGGGTCAATGGAACATATACGCGGCTCAAGCATCCGATGGCGATAACTGGGCAGACGATTCACCTCGCTGTCGTGATCTACTCGTTAATAAGCTACTACCAAATTGTCAGTACTATTCATACATAGAAATCACACGACGTTCTCATCAAACACTGTGGCATGAGTATGAGAAGCTCTCTGAAGCCTTTCCAAACTTCGCCATGAAAAACATCCGCTCTGTGGAGGATATCTTCCCAGTCTTCCGTGAACTATTCCAAAAAGAAAATGTGTAAGGAGGCTAGCGATGAATACCGCAACGACAAACCTTTCGGGGGAAGCCTCGAAAAAGCGCAGAGAGAATATGCTGCCAGATGGTCCAGACTGGACCTTTGAGTTGCTGGAGCGTTATCACAAAGAAATCAAACGTGTCGCCGAGCATTATCGTCTTGACACCTACCCCAACCAAATCGAGGTGATTACCTCAGAGCAAATGATGGACGCGTACTCGAGCATCGGTATGCCTATCAACTACAATCACTGGTCATTTGGTAAAAAGTTCATTCAGACTGAACAAAATTACAAACACGGTCAAATGGGGTTAGCGTACGAAATCGTAATCAACTCTAACCCATGTATCGCGTATTTGATGGAAGAGAACACCATTACTATGCAGGCTCTCGTTATTGCTCACGCATGTTATGGGCACAACTCGTTCTTCAAAGGGAACTACTTGTTCCAAACATGGACTGATGCGAGCTCGATCATCGATTACATATTGTTTGCGAAAAACTATATTGCTGAGTGTGAGGAGCGCTATGGTGTACACGAAGTCGAACAACTACTCGACTCTTGTCATGCACTCATGAACTTTGGTGTAGACCGCTACAAACGTCCAGAAAAGATTTCGATTAACGAAGAGAAGGCTCGTCAGGAAGAGCGTGAAGCTTATCTTCAATCACAAGTGAATGAGCTATGGCGAACAGTGCCGAAATCAAAAACTAAAGAAGAAGATATTAAAGTACGCTTTCCAAGTGAACCACAAGAAAATCTGCTCTATTTCTTTGAAAAACACGCCCCACTGCTTGAGCCTTGGCAACGTGAGATTGTTCGTATTGTGCGCAAGATAAGTCAGTACTTCTACCCCCAGAAACAAACTCAAGTGATGAACGAAGGTTGGGCAACTTTTTGGCATTACACGATTCTTAACCATCTCTATGATGAAGGCTTGGTTTCTGAGAAGTTTATTCTCGAGTTCCTGCACAGCCACACCAGTGTGGTAGCTCAACCGCCATACAATAGTCCTTATTTTAGTGGTATTAACCCTTATGCGCTTGGCTTTGAGATGTTTCGTGATATCAAACGCATCTGTGAGGAACCTACTGATGAGGACAAAGAATGGTTCCCAGAGTTAGCAGGAACAGACTGGTTAGATGCGGTTCATTTTGCCATGCATAACTTTAAAGATGAGAGCTTTATCAGCCAGTACTTGTCTCCGAAGCTCATGCGCGACTTTAAGCTCTTTGCAATCAATGATGATGACCGGAAAAACTTCATCGAAGTTGCCGCAATTCATGATGAAATGGGCTACAAGCGCATCAGAGAAACGCTCGCAGCACAATATAACCTGGCAAACCTAGAGCCCAACATTCAAGTGTTTAATGTTGACGTGCGCGGCGATCGTTCTTTAACGCTGCAGTATGTTCCTCACAACCGAATACCTCTCGATAGTAGTTATGATGAGGTACTAAAACACGTTTATCGCTTATGGGGCTTTGATGTGATTCTTGAGGAAGTTAAAGACACGGGGCATCGAGAGATTTTATCTACCTGTCCAAAGCGTAATCAATACGATACGAACATCTAAACGCCTTCCCTTACCTACGTATAAAAGAAAAGGCTCCTAATTTAGGAGCCTTTGTATTTTCCAATCCGTTCGTACTATCAATTTTGCTTGTTTCGTACGATAGCTCTTACAGCTTCCAAATCTTCTTGCGTATCTACTCCCGCGGCAGGTGCTTCTTTTGCAATCTCAACGTGAATCTTTTCACCGTACCAAAGCACACGAAGCTGCTCTAAACACTCGATTTGCTCAAGCGCACTTGGCTGCCAATTTACGTAAGTATTGATGAAACCCGCACGGTAAGCGTAGATACCGATGTGACGCATTAATGGGTTCGCGATCGTTTTATCTTTCTTGGCGAAGTTGTCACGATCCCAAGGAATGGTTGCACGGCTGAAGTACATGGCATAACCACGCTCATCCGCGACAACTTTAACCGCATTTGGGTTAAACACTTCTTCTTCTGATTCAATTTCAACGGCAAGCGTTGCCATCGGAGCATCACAACCTGCTAGGTTGTCAGCCACTTGTCGAATGATAGAAGGTGGAATCAATGGTTCATCGCCCTGAACGTTCACTACAATGTGATCTGCAGGGATAGCCATATTTTCTACCACTTCTGCTAGTCGTTCAGTACCAGATTCATGGTTTGGCGAGGTCATGCAAACCTTACCACCAAACTGCTCTACTGCTGCAGATACGCGATCATCATCCGTCGCGATAATCACATCTTCAGCCCCCGCCTGTAGTGCTTGCTCATAAACCCACTGGATCATTGGCTTACCACCAATGTCTGCTAATGGCTTACCCGGTAAACGGCTCGACGCGTAGCGCGCAGGAATGACAACCGTAAAAGACATTATCGTCCCTCATCCATGCTCATGGTTCGTGCTTCTGGCTCAAGCAGAACAGGAATACCTTCTTTGATTGGGTAAGCAAGGCGATCCAGTTTGCAGATCAACTCTTGATTATCTTTATCGTACGTCAGCTTACCTTTGCACACAGGGCAAGCTACAATCTCAAGCAGACGGTGATCCATAAGTCGCTTTAACCTCTTTTATTCGATTTAAAATGCGTTCTGCATCAGTTATTTCAAACTGAGCAGAAACGGGCAGATACCACCAATTGTCTTGCGCATAACTGTCGCACTTGACGGCATCCTTTTCTGTCATAATCACATTCGCTCCTTGCTGAGCCAATGCTTGTAATTCTTGCTGGTCAAACTCTTGATGATCGGCAAAGCCTTTCGTCACTTTGATATCCGCATTCATTGCATTAAGTGTATTAAAAAATCGTGGTGGGTGCCCTATCCCCGCAAATGCAACGAGATCTCGTAACTCACTCACCTCGACTTGTTGCTTTGTTTTGAGGTTAATGGCCTTCGATGGTGCCAAAGACATTGGCATTTCGTTTCGCTTCGCTTGACCACCATTGGTAATGATAAAGTCGACTTCCTTGAGACGCTCTATCCCTTCACGCAATGGGCCTAGTGGAATGAGGCTTTCATTACCAAAACGTCGATTGCCATCAACGATAACGAACTCGATATCTCGGTCAAGAGCGTAATGCTGAAGACCGTCATCAGTGATGATGATATCCACGCCTCTGCTTAGTAGTGCTTTAACGGCATTTGCGCGCACCGGATCCACAGCGACAGGAGCTCCCGTTCGCCTATTAATAAGCTTAGGTTCGTCACCACAGTGTTTCGCTGGCGTATTATCATCCAGGACTAGCGGATATTGTGGAGCCTTGGCTCCGTATCCTCGTGATACGACTCCCGGCGTATAACCCTGTTTCTGTAGTTGCTCCACCAGCCAAACCACCACCGGTGTTTTACCATTGCCACCGGCAGTAATATTACCAACAACCACAACAGGAATCGGCGCTTTGTAGGCTCGTTTTTTACCGGATTGGTATTGGTTACGCTTAGATTTGCTTATCGCACCAAACAACAAACTAAGTGGCCACAACAGTGGCCATAGCAAGTATTTGAGGGGATGGTTTTCAAACCAGATTTTTTCAACCACAGCGCTTAAGCACCAAATTGAATTCGATGCAGCTGAGCGTAGGCACCATCTTTAGCAATTAGTTCAGCATGATTACCACGCTCAACGATAGCACCTTCATCCACAACTAGGATTTCATCGGCATTTTCGATAGTCGATAGACGGTGAGCAATAACGAGTACCGTCTTATCTTTTTGTAACTCATCCAGCGCAGATTGAATTGCACGTTCAGATTCTGTGTCTAGCGCTGATGTAGCCTCATCAAGAACAAGGACAGGCGCATCACGCAGCAGAGCACGAGCTATCGCGACGCGCTGACGTTGACCACCCGACAAGCTTGCACCGTTTTCGCCAATCATAGCATCTAAGCCACCATCCATTTTACCAATGAACTCCATCGCATGAGCTAAGGTTGCGGCTCTTTCAATGTCTTCACGTGTATATTTTTCTTCTGTCGCGTAAGCAATGTTATTCGCGATGGTATCGTTAAATAGGTGAACGTTTTGCGAAACCAATGCAAACTGCTCGCGAAGATTCTTAAGCTCGTAGTCTCGAATATCATGGCCATCGAGTGTGATAGCACCGCCACTTACATCGTAGAAACGGTTGAACAAGTTGGCAATGGTACTCTTACCAGAACCAGACCGCCCGACCAAAGCAACTGTTTTACCACGTGGGATATCGAAGCTCACATTTTCGAGCGCTGGTTTTTCAGAGCCTTCGTAAGTAAAACTCACGTCTTTTACTGAAACATCACCATTCGCACGTGCAACCTTAAACTTACCTTCATTTTTCTCTGGTTCTAAATCTACAAGTGCAAATAACGTTTGGCTCGCCGCCATACCGCGTTGGAACTGTGACGTTACGTTGGTCAACGCTTTAAGCGGACGCATCAAACCAAACATTGCTGAGAACACAACGGTAAACGTACCCGGAGTCAATTGTTCTTTAATAGAATCAATACTTGCTAGGTAAAGAACAACTACGATCGCGATAGAAGCGATCATCTGAATAATCGGGTTCGCTGCGGCTTGAGCAGTCACTAACTTCATGCTTTGTTGGCGCATTTGGTTACTGACTTTTTCAAAACGTTTGCCTTCAATGTCTTGACCACCGTAGCTTAATACGACTTTATGACCTTTCAGCATTTGCTCAGCAGAGGCCGTAACATGTCCCATCATGGTCTGCATATTTCTTGAGATCTTTCTGAATCTTTTCGAAACGATACTGATCCCTAAAGCAACCACTGGTGCAACGGCAAATAGAACTAACGATAGCTGCCAGCTGTTGTAAAACATTAATACCAGTAAGCCAATAATACTTGCACCTTCTCGGACAATACTCACGAGCGCAGAACTGGTAGCCGCGGATACTTGCTCAGAATCGTAAGTAATACGAGAGAGCAGATTCCCCGTCTTTTCTTTATCAAAGTAAGACACTGGCATGTGCATAAAGTGATTAAATACCATGCGGCGAATTTGCATCACCACATTGCCAGACACCCAGCTCAAGCAATATGTGGAAACGAACCCACTCACACCACGAATAAACATCATGGCGAAAACAATCAGTGGAAGTGTGCGAAGAAAATCTGACTCCGCATTGCCAAAGCCTTCATCAAGAAGTGGTTTTAGCAAGGAGATCATGTAGGTATCTGAAATAGCATTAATAACTAATGCAACAACAGCAACGACAAGACCTGATTTATAGAGGCGAATAAATTGCCAAAGACGCTTAAACGTCTGCCAGGTCGTTTCATCAGTATTTATCGACATAGAAGTGCTTTATTTTCTTAGATTAAGACTCTTATTCTACCCCCTTACGCAGCATCTGCCTATACCAAGGCTCAAACATCTTGTCCCGTTGAGTTTTTAATCGCCAAAATTCCGGCCATACATAAATACTAACTTGCCCCGATTCACCAGTATCAAACCACACCGCCCCCAATGAAGTGTAGGCCTGTTGTACCATTGGTGAAGGCATCCCCCACCGATTACTTTTAGCCAAAGAAGCGATGGCGACTTGAGGGTTTACAGCTTCAATAAACCTGGGGTTAGAAGAGCTTTTACTACCATGGTGTGGAACAACCACAATATCACTCTCTAAAAGGTCTGGTCGTCTGATTAAAATCCATTCGCTTATTGCCTCGATATCTCCAGTGAGTAATATTCGAAACTTAGAGACGGAATCAACAACTCTAATGACGCACGAGTGAGGATTAAAAGCCCGTTTTACTAGCTTAGGTGGCCAAATAGCTTCAAACTTTAGCCCTTGCCAGTACCAGACTTCACCTTCGATACAAGGAAGGTAATCCGGTAGAAGTTGACTACTAAACTTGCGCTTAGGTTCAAAGCTCTCTTCTAAGTACCTTCGCCCCCCAGCATGATCATCATCCAAATGACTTAGAATTAGAGAGTCAATATGGGAGTAGCCTCTTGAATGTAGAATGGGAGCGATAACTCTTTCTGCAATACTCCCATCACCCCAGGATTTACCCGTATCATAAAGCAAGGTCTTTCCTTCTTTCTCGAGCAGCAATGATAGACCGTGACCAACATCTAAAACATCAACGCGCCAATAGTACTGCTTAAAAGGAAAAGCGAGGCAAAGCACTGCAACACTGATTATCAATACCACGCTGTTTGCAGCTAGAAAGCGAAGCCAAAACAAACTCAATAACATCAATACGATAAAAATAAGTGAGTCGTCACTAACTGGAAACCAAGTGCCCTCTGCCAGCCCTAGAGCCCAATTTAAAGGCCAAAGTGACTTATCAACGAGTACCCATCCCCAACTAAAAGTATCTGTAGCCAAGCAGGTAAATAGCAGCGACACAAATATCATTGGGACGACGATCAAACTAAACCAAGGAATAAAAACCAGATTAAAAAGGGTCGATACTGCGCTAAAACCCGAAAAAAAGTAGCCACTAATTGGCAAAATAAATAGCGATAACGCAATCTGAACAACGATGATCTGCTTTAAAGTATGAAACCAACCATATTGGTTCATTCGAACAATATTAAGGACAATGAGTACCGCTATTACCGACAGATATGACAACCAAAAACTACTGCCGAGAAAGGAAAAAGGCTCGAACAAAAGCTGCCCACTAACGGCGAGCAGTAAAATCCGCCAACTTGACCAGTAAATTTTGTGGCATTTAAGAAACAAGTAGATCACGCAAACACTTAGTGCGCGTACAGTTGGCAATGAGAAGTCAGCTAACCAAGCATAAGCGACAGCAAAGATTGCCCCTAAGATGTAGGGTAAATGATTGCCTGAGGGGATAGCGAGACGAAACAAAAAGCCCAGAAAGCAGCCAAATGAAAACGCCATGCCAATATGTAAACCAGATATAGATACTAAATGAATAAGTCCACTGTCTCGCAAACTCTTCCATAAACCAGGAGTTAGCAATGAGCGATCGCTGTAGCTCAGAGCCCTTATTAAAGGTTCATTATGTAGGCCCACAATACCAGTGTTAATGCGCGTGATGAGAATTTGTCTGAGAGAGCTTTTGGAACGAACAATCCAATGAGTTGCTTTCATTGAGGTTGCCCTTGCAACGATCCCCTGACTTAAAGCAAAACTTTCTAAATCGAAACCAACTTCGTTTTTTAAGCCAGTAATAGGCTTAAGCTCTACATCCATCTTAATTTCACTGTTAACACCAAGTGGAATTGACGTTATCAACCGAACTTTTGGTTTAAAAAATGGTAAGAGAGATTTAGAATTTACGTGGCTAACAGCGACAATTCCTTCATATCCGTGACTTATTTGCGTAAAAGGGCTGTCAACTTTGCCATTTATGGTAATATTCACCCCTGCTTTAAACAGGGCTTGTTTTTGTTGTTCTATGATATTGCCGTGAACAATAACAACCATACAGCCCCAAATTACGCCTATGCTCATTAAGCCCCGACGTAGTTTGATTATTGAGCCACTGGCAAACATTCCTAGTAGCAACCAATGCCAACTCGGCATCATCGGCCACCAAGCAGATGAAAAAATGCTCGCTACAAATAACGCCAAGGCCAAACTTTTTTCTGAGAGAGTCATGTCGTCCTATGCCTAGAAAGCTGATAAAACGCTTCATGCCAGATCATGAAATGATCAAGCGCCAAAAAGCACTAAAAGTCTTCGGCAACGTGTTGTATAACCCGAATCTGTGGTGTTTAAATCGTCGCTCTGCATCAGGTGCTTTTGCTGTTGGTCTTTTTATGGCGTTTGTTCCGCTCCCTAGCCAAATGATTATGGCTGCCGGTCTCGCTATTTTGATGGGTGTAAATTTACCCCTTTCTGTCGCCTTAGTTTGGATCAGCAACCCAATCACCATGCCCGTGCTGTTTTACTTCGCGTACAAACTTGGCGCACTTGTCATGCACGTACCACCTCAGCCATTCCACTTTGAATTATCATGGGAGTTCATCATGGAACAAATGAACACCATTGGGCCCCCATTTTTACTTGGTTGCGCCATTTGTGGTGTTGGTTCTGCCATTATTGGCTACTTTGGTATTCGTGGTCTTTGGCGCTATTCAGTGGTAAGAAGCTGGCAAAAACGTAAGATACGATAAGTACTTATTCTTCGATTGGTAGGTTGCAGAACATCGAATGGAAAACAGTTAACGTTCGACGTGAAAGGCAATGTAACTCAAGCATGAAAGTTGCCGAGCCACAGCAAGCAGAGATTGCTAGAATCATAGATAAGAGAAAGGACCGAGATTCGGTCCTTTTTTATGTCTGTTATTTACGAGCAGTTCGTAAAGCTCGTCGATTACTTGGAACTCAATACCGCGGCAGGGTTAAGTTTCGCCGCGCGGGATGCTGGATACCAAGTTGCGAGTAGGCTCAAAATAATGGCGGTACTTGAAACCAGCACAACATCAGGCCAATGCAATTGCGATGGCAAAAAATCAACAAAGTAAATGTCACCGGAGAGGAATTGGTGACCAACTAACGCTTCGAGCCCTTTAATTATCGGTGTAAGGTTAAGAGCGACTAAAACACCAATAACACTACCGGCAAGGCTACCAAACACGCCAGAGAAGACACCTTGCCAGACAAAGATGCGCTTGATTAGTCCATCTTTAGCGCCCATGGTACGAAGAATTGCAATCTCAGCCGCACGATCTTTTACCGCCATCATCAAAGTAGAAACAATATTGAAGCTAGCTACACCAATCACGAGCACCATAACCAAGTACATAATGGTGCGAACCAATTGGATATCACGATACAAAAAGCCAAACTGTTGCTGCCAGCTTTTTAGATAGACATAGACATCGATCAAGCTTCCCACTTCACGCACAATCGATGGCGCATTTAACACATCGTCGGTCTTGAGAGAAATACCCGTCACGCCATCGCCTAAACGTGCGTATGCTTGGGCATCTTTTAATGGAACCAGTACTAATGAATGATCGATTTGACCATTCAGCGTTAAGAATCCAGCGACCTTAACGCGAACACGTTTTGGTGCTTGAACCTTGTTGGTACTTGCTGTCTGAGGAATCATCAATGTGATGTAATCACCGACATCCACTTTAAGCTCATTGGCCACACCACGACCTAAGATAACTTGCTGTTGACCTGCGTAAAAATTTTGCCAAGCTTGGGGTTCGATAAACTCCGACATACTGGACACAGCTTGCTCAAAAGCGGGATCGACACCACGCACTTCTACAGCTTTAAGCTTACTGCCCTTCTCTGCCAAACCAGTAAATCGAACATAAGGCGCCGCAGCGACAACGTGTTCATGCTTCAAGGCTTGGTTCATGGTCTTGGTGTAGTTATGTAGCGGACCGTTTACCCCTTCCAATTCCCCATGAGGGATTACCGATAAAACACGTGACTGTAGCTCACGCTCAAAACCGTTCATGGCAGACAGACCAATGATGATCACCGCAACACCAACCGCAATACCGATGGTAGAGGAGAGAGAAATGAACGATACCATCTTGTTGCGCTTTTTCGCGCGACTAAAACGGCCACCGATCATCAATGCTAAAGATGAAAACAAAATTAGCCCTCCACAGACGCTGTTTGAGTCGTAAAGCGATCCACCAGCAAACCATCTTGCATGTGCATTTGACGATCCATTTTCGCAGCTAACTCGTTATCGTGGGTCACCACCAAGAAAGCGATGTTTGACTCCTGGTTTAGCTCTCGCATCAAATCGTAAATCGCCAATGCGGTATTGTGGTCTAGGTTCCCCGTGGGCTCATCCGCCAATACTAAATCCGGCTTGTTGACCAAAGCACGAGCAATCGCAACACGTTGGCGTTCGCCACCTGATAGCTCCGAAGGACGATGATCCATACGGTGTCCTAGGCCAACCTTCTCAAGTAGAGCTTTTGCTTCCGCTTTGGCATCCGCTACTTTTGCGCCACCAATTAACAGTGGCATCGCAACGTTTTCTACTGCGGTAAAGTCAGCCAATAGGTGATGGAACTGATACACAAAACCAAGGTGTTTGTTTCGTAGTGCTGCTTGCTTGTTTGAACTTAGCGCAGACAAGTTCTGCCCTAGAAAATCCACCTCACCTTGAGATGCATCATCTAAAGCGCCAAGGATGTGAAGCAGCGTACTCTTACCTGACCCCGATGAGCCGACAATAGAAACCAGTTCACCTTTGTCGATATCAAAACTCACGCCTTTCAACACTTCCGTATCTAACGAGCCTTCTCGGTAGACTTTACGAATATCACGACATTCTAATAGCTTATTCATAGCGAAGTGCCTCAGCAGGTTTAACAGAAGATGCTCGGTAAGACGGGTAAACAGTGGCCGCTAGACTCAGAGCAATTGCCAGCACTACCACTAATAAAATTTGGAATGAATCAATCACGATTGGTAAATGACCACCGAAACTAAACAAGGCGACGCCTGCCGCTTCTAAAATCGCATTGAGATTGAGCGATAAAGCAACGCCTACAGCACCACCCACAATCGCACCAATCACGCCACTACTCGCGCCCTGTACCATGAAAATCGCCATCACTTGGGATTGCTTCATACCTTGAGTTTTGAGAATCGCGACTTCCGATTGCTTCTCCATCACCACCATGATCAACGCAGAAATGATGTTAAACGCCGCAACGCCAACGATCAGGCCTAGCATTAAACCCATCATGTTCTTTTCCATTTTAACCGCTTGGAAAAGCTCGCCACGCTGCGCTCGCCAATCGCTCCACTGCCAACCATCAGGCATTGGCTTATCTGCAAAATCGGTAACCATAAATGGGTCAGAGAAAAATACGCGCCAGCCCGACACCGTATCTTGTGGCAAACGCATCAGCTTGGAAGCATCGGTCATATTGACGATCATGAGCTGACCATCGACATCAGAGCCAGTATTGAAGATGCCTGCCACCGTAAAGTTACGTTGACTTGGGATGCGACCTAATGGGGTAAATTGTGTTGCGTTAGTCACCATCAAACGCACTTTATCGCCCATAGATACTTTTAGTGAACGCGCTAAGCTGTGACCAAGGAAAACTTTATACTCGCCCGCTTGCAGTGACGATAAACGACCTGCAATCAGGTGGTTTGAAATCGGGTCCCCGAGCTTAGGCTCAATACCAATCAAATAGCCAGCTGTCAGTTGCGCAGAGCTCTGGATCACCGCTTCACCACGTACGATGGGTTCTGGCTTCGCTACTGACGACATGTCTTGAATGAACTGAGGGGCACTTTCGCTAACTCGAGTTTTGCCATCATGTTGCGAAATAACAGCATGAGGAAGAACACCTAAGATGCGCTCTTTAAGCTGAGCTTCAAAGCCATTCATTACCGACAGTACTGTCACTAGCGCCATCACACCGATCGTGATGCCTGCTGTCGACATATAAGAAACAAATCGACTGAATCTATCCCCGGAGCGCCCCCGCAGATACCTCAAGCCAATAAACAAAGAGATAGGATGATACATATAGGACAAACCAACTGGTTTTCTAATAATGGAGCCAATACTTAGCTAATTAATACTGGTTATCTTACCTTACTCTTACTATGAAGAAGACAAGATAATCGCTAAATTTGTCAACGACATGCAATAAGTCCATTTTTCGCTAAGAAAGTTCAGCCTGACAGAGCAAGGAAACTTGATAAGTTAAGTCAGTTAGCGATAATCAATGCCTTACCTTCCTCTTTCACTATAAGAAAGGAAGTGCTCGTTTGGCAAAAGGACACTAAATATGACTGAGCAAGAATACTTCACCGTACACCACAACCTCACTATTAACGTTGAGGCCATGGGTGAAGATTACCTTTTGCCAAGTGAAGAATCATTTCTCGCAGAAATTCCTGCACCATTCATTGTTGCTAGCGAGTTTAGTCAATTAGATATGCTCGCTGATAGCGCTCGTTTAGAGCTACAAAACAAAGATCTTAAGCACGTGATCAGCCTGTTGGATACACAAAATTCAAAACTCAACCTTTTGCTTAGCTTTATGTTGTCTCAGCAAGATGATCCAACACAGCGTTCTCAAACCACGCAGTTTGGTGCCAGCCAATTAAGCTATCGCTCTAACTTCGTGATGAAGGTAGGACAGTTGGCTCGGGTGAAACTCTTCTTAGACCATCCAGCCGCTGCAATTTACTGCTACGCTGAGGTTATAGAATGCGAAATCGCAGAACAAGGTTATTTGGTCACACTCAAGTACAAGTTACTTAGAGAAGCAGATCAAGACTTATTGATTAAGGCCGCGCTATACCAGCAGCAAAAACTACTCCGTCAGCGCTCATTAGAGCGAGATAACAAATAAGTACCATGACAAAAGCAACGATTCTCTCCGTCACGAATCCGTCTGAGCGTGGCGATAAAAAACAGCTGGGTAACCTACCCGGTGCAGCATTACCGATGGCAATTGCAGAGCTGGCGAAACAACACGCTAGTCACTCTCTACTTGTTGTGCCAGATCCGCAAATTGCACTGAAACTTCAAGCAGAAATTGAACAGTTTACCGATCAGCCAGTGAGTCTATTTCCTGATTGGGAGACACTGCCTTACGATAACTTTTCTCCGCACCAAGAAATCATCTCTGATCGAATTGCACGCTTATACCAACTGCCAAACCAACGCAGTGGTGTAACCATCGTACCTGTCAGTACCATCTTACAACGCCAGTCTCCTCGCGACTTCTTGCTGCAACATACTTTGATGGTGAAGACTGGAGACCGATTCTCACTAGATAAGCTGCGTGCTCAACTAGATAATTCTGGTTACCGTCATGTGGATCAAGTGTTTGGACCGGGGGAATACGCTAGCCGTGGTTCAATCCTAGATTTGTTCCCGATGGGCAGTTCCGATCCATATCGCATTGACTTCTTCGATGATGAGATCGATACCATCCGTACCTTTGATCCAGAAAATCAACGTTCGATCGACGATATTCAGCAAATCCAATTGCTGCCAGCGCACGAGTTTCCAACCACAAAAGAAGCAATCGAAGATTTCCGAACTCGTTGGCGTACGCAATTCGAAGCGCGTCGGGAACCTGAATCTATCTACATGCAAGTAACCAAAGGAACATGGCCAGCGGGTATCGAATACTGGCAGCCACTGTTCTTTGAGCACACAGAAACACTGTTTGATTACTTACCAGATGATTCACAACTTATCGTTTATGGGGACATCGAAGCTGCTGTAGATACGTTCTTGAATGATGTCGACTATCGTTACGACCAAAAGAAAATCGATCCACTTCGCCCGTTATTAGCCCCTAATGAACTGTGGCTAAAAAAGGACGAGCTATTCAAGCAGATTAAGCAACTGCCTCAAGCCCTGTTAAGTCTAGATAAAGTTGTAAAACGTGCTGGTCGCCAAAACCTCGCAGTACAGTCTCTGGCTGAACTGGGCGTGCAACAACAAAACAAAGAACCACTTTCTCGTCTACGCCAGTTTAGTGAGCAGTTCACAGGAAAAATCGTCTTTTCGGTCGAATCAGAAGGCCGCCGAGAAGCACTAACTGAGTTACTTCAAGGCATCAAAGTTCGCCCTGTCGTGCATGAATCAATTTACCAAGCTTTGGATTCCAATGATCGATTCAGCTTGATCTTAGGCGCAGCAGAACATGGCTTTATTCACGATGAGCTGAACTTTGCGCTTATCTGTGAAAGTGACCTACTGGGCGATCGCGTAATTCAGCGTCGTCGTAAAGACAAAAAAAACGTCAACAGTGACACCGTCATTCGTCACCTAGCTGAGTTAAAGCCAGGTCAGCCTGTCGTACACATTGACCACGGTATCGGCCGCTATATTGGTCTGCAAACGCTTGAAGCCGGCGGCATGAAAACCGAATACGTAACCCTTGAATATCAAAACGATGCCAAGCTTTACGTTCCTGTTTCATCACTAAACCTAATTAGCCGTTACTCTGGTGGCGCCGAAGAAAGTGCGCCACTGCATAAACTCGGTGGTGAAGCATGGGCGAAGGCTCGTCGTAAGGCCGCTGAAAAAGTCCGTGACGTGGCCGCCGAGCTTCTCGACGTTTACGCTAAGCGCGAGTTGAAACCGGGTTACAAGTTTGCTCTCGACCGTGGTCAATACGCGACCTTCAAAGCGACTTTCCCGTTTGAAGAAACTGATGATCAGTCGATGGCAATCAATGCTGTTCTGTCTGACATGTGCCAAGCGAAAGCCATGGACCGCCTAGTGTGTGGTGACGTAGGCTTTGGTAAAACAGAAGTCGCAATGCGCGCTGCATTTGTTGCTACTGACAACAGCAAACAAGTCGCAGTATTGGTGCCAACCACCCTGCTGGCACAGCAACACTTTGAAAACTTCCGTGACCGCTTTGCCAACTTGCCAATTCGCGTTGAAGTACTATCGCGCTTTAAATCGGCAAAAGAGCAGAAAGTCATCCTCCAAGATGTTGCTGACGGCAAAGTTGATATCGTGGTCGGTACTCACAAGTTACTTTCTAGCGACATCAAGTTCAAAGACCTTGGCCTACTGATCGTCGATGAAGAACACCGCTTTGGTGTACGTCAAAAAGAAAAAGTAAAAGCAATGCGTGCCGATGTCGACATCTTAACGCTTACCGCAACGCCTATTCCGCGTACGTTAAATATGGCAATGAGCGGCATGCGTGATTTGTCTATCATCGCAACACCACCAGCCCGTCGTTTGGCAATCAAGACTTTTGTACGTCAACGTGAAGATTCAGTCGTTCGTGAAGCAGCATTACGTGAAATAATGCGTGGTGGTCAGGTTTACTTCTTGCACAATCAAGTCGAAACCATCGAGAAAACCGCAGAAGATTTGCAGAAACTGATTCCGGAAGCACGCGTAACCGTCGCTCATGGCCAAATGCGTGAGCGCGAGCTAGAGCGCATCATGAATGATTTCTACCATCAGCGATTCAACCTGCTGGTGTGTACCACCATCATCGAAACCGGTATCGACGTTCCGACGGCAAACACGATCATCATGGATCGTGCTGACAACCTAGGTTTGGCGCAATTGCACCAGCTTCGTGGCCGTGTTGGTCGTTCACACCATCAAGCTTATGCTTACCTGCTGACACCGCATCCGAAAGCGATCACCAAAGATGCCATCAAGCGTCTTGATGCAATTGCTTCACTGGAAGACCTTGGTGCAGGCTTCACTTTAGCAACGCACGATCTTGAGATCCGTGGTGCTGGTGAGCTTTTAGGTGACGAACAAAGTGGTCAAATTCAATCAGTTGGCTTTACACTGTATATGGAGATGCTTGAACAAGCGGTTGAAGCATTGAAAGAAGGTAAAGAACCATCGTTAGACGACTTACTTCGCGAGCAGACGGAAATTGAAATGCGCATTCCAGCTCTGCTACCGGATGACTATATCCCAGATGTAAATACTCGTTTATCAATGTACAAACGTATTGCGAGTGTAAGTGACAACGAGGGGCTGGCGGAGCTTAAGGTAGAGCTGATTGATCGTTTTGGCTTATTGCCAGATGCAACCAAGAATCTTCTCGCTGTCTCAGAATTGAAAATTGGAGCAGGAAGTCTCAAAGCGAAGAAAATTGAAGCCCATGATAAAGGCGGATTCATTGAGTTTTACCCTGATGCTGACATAAACCCAATGTATTTGGTTAAACTCCTGCAATCACAGCCGCAAAAATTTGCAATGGAAGGTCCAACTAAGTTCAAGTTTAGCGTACCATTAACGGACCGACGGAAACGCATTCAGTTTGTTCAAGACTTACTGAATGATTTTAAACAGAATTTATTACCAACGAGCTAATAGTCGAATGAGAATACTGATCCCATTATTGCTTCTTTGTGTCTCAATGCCATCTTGGGCTGCGCGTCAATTTGATATTGAAGTAATTATATTCAAGCGAGCAGTCGACGCTGAGAACACCACTGAATCTTGGCCAAATCAGCTTCCACAAATTGAGATGGATAATGTGGGCAGTTTGGAGAGTGATTCATATCGCCAAGCGAAAGGCGTCACGTTGCTTCCTCGTTCAGCTTACCGATTAAACAGCCAAGAATCAGCACTACGTAATCACGCTGGCTTTAAAGTACTGAAACACGTAGCTTGGAGACAAGGCGATCGCGGTAAAGCAAGTGCACCTATTTTTCGCATAGTCGGGGGAAGAGACTTCTCTGGTTCTTACAACTCTGACGGTAGCCAAAAAAATGGTAACGCTACATCATTACAAAGCGATGGGTACACGGAAGAAAGCATCACAGGCCCGCTTTATGAGCTAGATGGTAAGTTACAGATTTATGTTCAACATTATCTTTTCGCTGAAACGACAATAGACATCAGAGAACCAAGCGTACGTGAAGTCCGCTTTGAGGCACAACCTCTAGACGAGCAATCGCAAGAGTTTGGCGAGGTTGAAGGCAATGTTCAATTAGGAAACCTTGCAGAAATAACGCCTACCGTGACCGAGGAAACTTTCTTAAAGAGCTTCCGAATGGATCAGAAGCGCCGTATGCGCAGTAGTGAAACTCACTACCTAGATAACCCATTAATGGGAATGATCATCCAAGTACGTCGCGTTCAATAATCTTTGAGAACAAATAAAGCGCAGCACTTGCTGCGCTTTATTTTATCTAGAATCTAGCATGGAAGTTGTATTGATTCATGACTCCTGATTTCGAAATCATCACCCCTCGCTTAATACTTAAACTGATTCCTTCAGAAGAAGCGCACACCCTAAGAGATTTACTAGCTGAATCCCCTTCTCTGCATCATTGGCTTGATTGGTGTGATAAAAATATCACACTCAAAGAAGCCCAAGATTTCTTGCTAGCAACACGATTAAATTGGGTTAAAACGGAAGCATTTGGTTTTGGTATTTATGAACGTAAAGATAATTGCCTTGTAGGCATGGCTGCAGTGAATGAGCTGTATCATACCTTCAATATGGCAAGCATTGGTTATTGGGTTGCAGATCGCCATCAACGTAATGGGTTTGCACAAGAAGCCATTGGTGCTCTGGCAGAGTTTTGTTTTGCCAAGCTAAGTTTGGCGCGAGTAGAGATCGTCTGCGATCCAGATAACATCGCAAGTCAGGCATTAATTGAATCTGTTGGTGCACAGAAGGAAGCCATTGCCAGAAACCGTTTTATCTTCCATGGCAAGCCGAAAGATGGCGTAGTGTATTCACTGCTTCCTAGTGACTTAAAATGAAAAAAGCCACCGACATGCGGTGGCTTTTGTTTTGACCTTTGTTTCGCTCTCAACCAAATCAGCTTAAAGAGCCAAATCATCAAATATTAGTGCAGCTTCAAGTTCGGACGCAATACGCGGTTGATGCGACCAACCAGCATCATCAGGCTGGTCTTAATCACACCATGCAGCGCCATTTGGTGCATGCGGTATAGCGAGATGTACACTACACGTGCAATACGACCCTCAACCATCATGGAGCCCTTGGTTAGGTTACCCATCAAGCTGCCTACTGTAGAGAAACGGCTTAGAGAAACCAAAGAACCGTGGTCTTTGTATTCGTAAGCTTTCAGTTCACGACCGTTTAGCTTAGCAACAATGTTGCTGAACGCTTGGCTTGCCATTTGATGTGCCGCTTGAGCACGTGGCGGTACAAATGAACCGTCTGGTTGAGTACATTGTGCCAAATCACCAATAACGAAGATGTCATCGTCACGTGTGGTTTGCAACGTGTTTTTCACCACAAGCTGGTTAATACGGTTCGTTTCTAGACCCGCAATATCTTTGATGAAATCCGGAGCCTTGATACCTGCCGCCCATACCATGATTTGCGCAGGGATCTTCTCACCATCTTTGGTCGTTAAACCATCTTTGTCAGCTTGCGTCACCATGGTCGCAGTGCGTACGTTTACACCTAACTTCACTAGCTCTTGATGCGCAGCAGAAGAAATACGTGGTGGAAGCGCCGGAAGAATACGTTCACCCGCTTCAACTAGGTTTACGTTTAACTTACTAGAATCTAAATCACCAAAACCGTAAGTGCGTAGCTCTTTAACGGCATTGTGTAACTCTGCTGAAAGTTCAACACCTGTTGCACCTGCACCAACGATCGCGATGTCTACCGTGCCGTTACCATTTTTGGCGTGTAGTTTTAAGAACTCGTTGTTCATTTCACTACGGAAACGATGCGCCTGCTCAGGGCTATCCAGGAAGATACAGTTGTCGCGCACTCCTGGTGTGTTGAAATCGTTTGATGTCGAGCCGATTGCCATGACTAAAATATCATATTCTAGTTCACGGCTTGGCATAAGAAGCTCACCATGCTCGTCTTTAAGCTCACTTAGAATGATCACTTTACGTTCACGGTCAATGTCTTGAAGACTGCCCATTTGGAAGTCAAAGCTGTGGTTCTTCGCATGAGCACGATAGCTCAATGCATCCACGCCTTCGTCCAAAGAACCTGTTGCTACTTCGTGCAACAATGGTTTCCACAAGTGGCTCGCTTTACGGTCTACCAGTGTAATTTGCGCTCGGTTCTTACGACCCAGAGTGCGGCCCAGTTTGGTTGCCAACTCAAGGCCACCAGCACCGCCGCCTACAACGATAATGCGTGTCACAATGTTATCCTCTACAAAAATGAATATATGGGTTCAGCTCGATGCTGACTCACAGTCTCACTGCGGCCATACACCCAACCGATGAATTCTTTGGTCTCTAGAGGTGAGCTCACTTTTGGATAAAATACCGATATCTTCTTGTTTGCGCGTAGTGGCTTTGTTGAGTATCGGTTTTGTCTGATACACACGATCTCAGACAATAAATGGGCAAGTTTTTCACTCGCTCTCAATTTTTTTTGATATTTATCAAATTATTTTTACTAAGTTCATTATATAGAGCATTACTTTGATGGCAACAAAAATCCTTACTAGAGCTACGGATTGACTAATTTTCATCTGCTTTACGGTATCGTTTTCGTGCCACAAAAGGTTAAATCAATAAATCAAGATGATAAATCAATACAAAATGTAAAATTTAGCAGAATGGATGTCGTGGATTTGAGCCATGCTTGAAATCAAAACAGCACTTAGATAAGTGCTGTTTAAAATTAATCAAGTTGTTCATTGTCGTACAAGCTATTTATTTTTGAATGCTTTCATTGCTTGCAGATGGTGAGAGATCTTTTTGAACTTGTGTGTTTGAGATTCATCCCAAATGATTTGGTAATAACTATCCAGCTCTGCTGCCGTCTTTGAATTATCATGGATTTCATCTTCTTTGGATAAAATCACCAAACAACGCTCTTGGTTTTTGGTACGAAACTTATCAACACACTTGGTTGCGATGTCTTCGTACTCTTCAGGGCGGTCAATTCGACCTTCCATTGTCTTCTCTGGGTGCAAGTTTGGATTGAACATGACTTGCTTAATACCACAGAGGAAACCAATACGCTCTGACCAGTAAGCGCCTAAACCCACACCACAAATTAGCGGGTTTGGATCGTCAGACTGGTCAATTACTTTAGAGACTTCTTTAAGTAAATGCTGCATATCATGTTTAGGATGAAGCGTGCTGTAATTGATGAAGCGAACATCATCATCAATGAACTGAAGTTGAAGAACTTTTTCGTGGTTACCTGGGCTTGTGCTATCAAAGCCATGCAAGTAAATAATCATTTGTACCTCTCCCTGTGTGTATCTGGTACTTCACTTTAAACTACCACTATTTCCATGTGGTTAAAGCGACAAATGTCATTATGTCTCAAAACAGTGATCTTCCATACATAATGAGTCTTTAAATTCATTCGCACTGCTTAAGTATTGTTCATCACCCCATAATTTATAGGCGAGTAAATACCACAGCATAGCCATCATGAGCGTCCTTGGCTGCCATGCTTTTACGCCATCAATCCAAAGCTGGGTATCTTCTATCTCTCGAATAGCGCAATACCTCTCAACACCGTTAACAATTGGCGCCTCTGCCAATTGAAGAATCAGCGTCAGATCTAAACGTGGATCAGCCAATCCAGCATACTCCCAGTCAATCACTTTTAACCCATCCTGACCTCGAACAAGGTTGTAGCAACCAAGATCAAAGTGACACAAAGAGATAGGGACTGGGGCAACAGATGGTTCAGAACGCCACTTTTGGTAGAGCCGTTCAAACTCAGTGCCTTCATAAACACCTTCCAACTGCATCCAATAGTGATCAACGCGTGATATATAGGAAAATGGAACCAGAGGAATCGCACCAGCTGGATATTGGTGGATACGCGCTGCAACAGGCAATAGCTCCTTGAGATCTATCCCCGATCGTGTGAGCGTTTCTCCTTCGACCCACTCCACCAGCAAGCCAAGTTCATGGACAAAAACAGGCTTAGGGCCAATTTGCAAAGGCTCGATAGTGTTGAGAACTTGGTACTCGTTATGGCGAGAAATAGAAAAGGCCTTGCAAACAATACTGGCTGGCCGCCAGACATATGCAAGACCTTCTGAAGTTTCCAATCGCCAACAGCGGTTGGTGAGCCCTCCAGTAACAGTTTGAACCTTTACTGGAGGAACAGCGAAGAAGCCGTCTAATATGCTTAAGCTCGGATCAAGTTGCTTTGCTTGCTGCCAAGAAAACCATGCCATTCATAACTTCTCCACTTTAGTTCCTACTACCTTACTCAGTAAATAGTCAGGTATTGGGAAAGATTAAAGGCCAAATAAGCTTTTAGATTGCTCTTTACGAATTTCTGTTTCGTCCGCCCATTCAATAAGACCAGTTTCTAGATCCATCAGGCGCATCGTCATTTTGTAATATACGTCTTTATCACTGCCGGCATTTTTCACGATGCTAGAAAGGTTACCGTAAAGCATGTATTGCGCACCGACCATTTTACCAAACTGAATTGCGGTACTCTGGTTCACTAGCTGATCATTGTTCTGAAAGTTCAGTTGCTCACGAACAGACTCAACACGGTCCATATCTACGAAACGAAACTTACCAGAGTTTAGCATCTTAGTAGAGATAGTATCGGTGATGGATTCAGTATCAATGTGTTCGCTGGTTTTATTTTTAATACGTTCTACAAATACGATTGGACGCTGATCACGAGTAATTGCAGCAACAGAGCCCGACATCATCATGCTATCAACCATTTCACCGGCTATTTTTTGTAGATCCGTTGAGCCAAAGTCAATCGTCGTTGTTTCTGTCGCTTGAGCATCGCCGTACGAGACTTTATTCGAACAGCCACCCAGAATGACAGCAAGACCTAAAAGAGCAATAATACTTTTTTTCATGAGAGTTCCTTAGTTTACTCGATACCAAAACCAGTTGTTTTGGTTGCCCAGTTTGACTGGTGAATTAATTATCTTCCGCTTCGCGAATTTGGAGCCTAAATTGAGTTCCTGCAGGGTTAACCGTGACTTCAGAAAGCGATACCTGCTCAAAACCTCGAACGATCATTTTCCGCCAAGGTCCCGGTTTGGTGTTAACCTCTAACCCGTTAGCATCGTACCAATAGAAGCGATATAGAATGTGCTGATCACCCTTGTAGTTGCTACTCAACTGAACAACGCCCCTTGGGCGATCATCAACATAAGTCGTGATAATGTCGTCAACTAATAGACGCCCACCTAACACGTTATCACTGAAAAAAACTTTCTGGGTTTGGCCATCAATGCGAATACCTGCTGTATTGTCAGCACAACCAGTTAAACCAACCAATACCACAATACCAATAAGCCATGCTTTCATTACAACCTCCCTAGTTGCTTGTGCCACACAGTGGAACTCGTACCTTGCCTCGACAACCAAACTAGTGTGGTTTGCTGTGCAGGCACTTCAAACTGGTAAACTTTACTGCCAATATTTAATGTTTGTGGTCCAGCATGAACCACCTTAGATGCTGTATCAACGTGACCTGGCAATGTCTGCCAACTACGCGTATCAGGCTGCTCTGTTAAAGTATTCCATACATTAAACAGCAAGTTGCCGACATCATCGCCTTTGGCTGCCTCTTTACGAATTCTGTCTTTTGCCCACACTCGTAAAGCTTGACGAATAACAATATTAGGCAGACGCTCATTTAAATCATTGCCAGCCATCGCGTTCACATTAACTAATTCACTGGAAGGCAGCTTGTTACCATTCAACGTGACATCACCAAAACGTTGCGTTCCACGTTTCGGGTAGTAAGGCAGTGCAAGCGAATAAATTGCACCATCGCCTCGGCTGTCATAAATCGGTAAATCAATACGCCAACCGTGAAGTGCTTCGACGACACCTTGTTCATCAATGATAATCACCCGGCCTTTAGATTTGCTGAGCTTAGGTGGTGTTTTGCCATATCGCTTTTCTAACATACGCAGATCTTCACGCATGCCCAGCTTTCTTGCTGCTAGCATAGTGCTCTCAATGACTTGCTTATTGTTAGGCATAACAGCGAGTGCTCGACGATAGTCTACATAGGCACTATTCAAATCTCTTGATGCTTCATAAAGCAGTCCCGAAAGGTAGAATAAGTAACCATTTTGTACTGAGCTAAGCTTCTTTCCAGCATCTGGATAGTTTGCGAGTACGCTACCCAAGTTGGCAGACATACCTTGCTTGTTAAGATCCTTTTCGGCCTGCTTTAGTTCCTTTTCACGGGCTTTCTTTGCAGCTTCTTGAACTTGGTTTGCACGGCGAATTTCAACCAACGCCCCCTCTAGATCGTTCTTTTGTAGGTAGTTCAGACCTAGATACAAATGCAAGAAACCGAGCTCGTAGTCGGCGGGTTGGTATTCGTTCAGATTGTCGTTAACAGCCAGAGAACCGACACTGGTCGCTGTTTCCGTAACAGAAATGGTTGCACGCTCTTGTTGTTTGCGTACCGCACGATCGCTGTCTTCGAGTGCCCCCAAGCTTGTTGGATAGTCTTGCGCAAGAAATGAGATTCGACCTCGCTCAAAATTACCAAGTATATCTCCACCAACATCAACCGACTGTAGTTGCTCAGCCTCTGCATAATCACCCGCAACAACAGCCTGATACACTTGCTGATTTTGATCGCTATAGTGACTAAACAGGTTTCCAGCAGAAAGGTTGGCACACCCAACAGCAACCACCATCCAGCTAATTAAACCAATTAGCTTCAAACCTTGTTTCACATTCATCTCCGCAAATGTGGTTGGACAAGAAAACATGGGTGGGAATGCCCACCCACTTTTATACAATTAGCTCAATACCATTGGGCCTAACGGGCGTCCACCCACTAGGTGCATATGGATGTGGTATACTTCCTGACCACCATGCGAGTTACAGTTAACAATCAAACGATAACCGTCTTCTGCAATACCTTCCTTTTTAGCCAGTTTTTTCGCGACAGTGAACATACGTCCCATCATCGCCTCATCTTCTGCTTCTACATCATTCGTTGTTGGAATTAGCTTGTTCGGAATGATAAGAATGTGGCTAGGCGCTCGCGGATTGATATCTCGAAATGCAGTGACTAAATCGTCTTGATAAAGAACATCTGCTGGGATCTCTTTACGGATAATTTTGCTAAAGATGGTTTCTTCCGCCATGGGTACTCCATTTATATAGTGTGTAACCGCTTTAGTATGCGCCAACCCTAGGCTTAGCTCAATAAAAAACAGTGTTCACTTAACATTATCAATATAAGTTGTTACAGAGAAGTTTTTTTTGTCGTGTGCGTCATAAAACGTGCGTCTCAAACTCAATACAATTCAAAGAATTTTGTTAATTTTTTAAGACATAACTATTTTTTTGTCTTGTTTCTGGGAGAGGACGCTAATTATGCGTGGGTCAGTAATTAAACGGATGTATGCAGGCTTTGCACTGATCATAATTCTGTTTGCCGTCACCATTACCATTATGATGAGTGGGATGAGTGATATTCATAACAAGTTTGAAACCGTATCAAAGAATTCTTTACCGTTGGTTTCATTATCAAACCAAACCAGTGTTGAGCTTCTGTCTGCCGACAAGTCTTTTAAAGACTTTCTCACAACAGAGAATAAGCAACGAATGGATGAAATGCGTCAGGAGTTTGCTAAATCTCAAGAACAGTTTACCTCTACGTTAGGGAAACTTGAGACGGCCAGCCGCATCTACCCTTCTTTGAAACAACCTTTTGCCCAGCTCAAAGAAATCGAGCAAAGCTACTTCTCTGAAGCTAAAGAAGCCATGGACAACTATGAGGCGATGTTTGCGGCACAAGAAGAAGTACAAAAATCCTCTCGTCGCTTCCAAAAACTTAACACTGAACTATCGGTTGGTATGAAGGAGTATGTCGCCGATCAATCGAGTATTTCCGTTAAAGTGATGGCAAAAAGCTACTTCATCAAGCTAAAAGACGCTGAGGTAATTACGTCTGATGCATTGGCTAGCAATAACCCAGAGTTTGTAACGAAAGCAGTGACCAAAAACCGCAAAGCGGTAACACATTTAAACTACGCATTCCGTGGATTAGTCACTCAATTACCTGCGCTAAAAGATGCCTTTGGTGAATCTGTTGAACAATTTACTCGTGACGTTGGTCAACGAGGAGGAGTACTTGATCAACACAACAGCTATCTAAGCGCTCGTTCAGCTTTGTACGATAATATCGCTAACCTAGCAACCAAAGTTGATACATCGATGGGTATCCTCGAACAATTTACCGCGACTGCGACAGATAAATTGGAAGAATCACTGACAGATGCCGGAAACATCTACTCGAATGGCGTAACCAAAGCCATTGTTATCGCAATTGTTGTCGTACTATTTGCAGCTGCAATTGGTTATCACATTGCGCATAGCGTTCGTGAGCCATTGACTCGCATTCTAAAAGTGCTAGAGGGCTTGACTGAGGGTGATATGACCCAACGCATTGATAACCGTTACAACAACGAATTCAGCCGCGTCAGTGGACATATCAATACTCTTGCTGACAGCTTGCACAATATTCTTGTTAAGCTAAATGACGCTTCTGACAACCTTTCAAACACGGCTTCTGAAAATGAACAAACGTCATCAGAGGCACAAATGCAGCTTAACAATCAACGTGAGCAGACGGCAAACGTAGCAACAGCAATGACTGAGATGTCTCATTCTGTTCAAGAAGTGGCTCAAAGTGCGCAAGGTTCACTGGAAATGGTGCAGCGAGTGGAGACTGCTTCTGATCAGGGTAGAAATATCATGAACAGCAATATTTCTACGATCAATCAACTAGAGACAAGATTGAATGAGTCTGTATCAGCCGTCGCTGAGTTGCAAAAAATGAGTGGCCAGATTGGCTCAATCTTAGACGTAATTCGTAACATTGCAGAGCAAACCAACCTACTCGCTCTAAACGCTGCTATTGAAGCAGCACGTGCTGGTGAGCAAGGCCGTGGATTCGCGGTGGTTGCTGATGAAGTACGCGTGTTGGCCTCTAAGACCACACAATCGACGACTGAGATAGAATCTATGATTAGCAATCTTCAGACAAGCTCACAATCAGCAAGCCAAGTCATTGAGAGTTGTATGAGTGATATGGAGATGTCGGTTGAACAAGCATCCAAAGCCAACAGTTCGATGGAAGAAATTCAAGCTCTGATCATCGAAATCAGCCAAATGAGTACACATATTTCCCAAGCGGCAGTAGAGCAGAGCGAAACCTCAGCTGATATCGCACGAAATATCGAAGACATTAATAACATCGCAGACAAGAGCTACCATGCAATGGCAAGTATTGCCGCAACTAGTGAGTCACTCACTCACTTGGCTCATCAACAAAATGAATTGGTTCACCGCTTCAAACTATAGATAAAGATATAGGTTATACCGTTTTTAGATAGCAACTCACTGTATGAGGGCGACTTTTTATAAGGTCGCCCTTGTTTTTTATGGACCTTGTCTACATATGGTTATTATGGCTTGCTCATCCCTTTTACTTTCTCTTTTCGAGCAAGCCAAAAAAGAAGGAAAACCTATGGCTGTTCATGTTGGTATTATTGACCAAGACCCTGTGAGATTGGTTACTCCTCTATTGGATAATCGCACTGTCAGTACCCATATCGTCTTTATCGGCGATAAGAGTCAAGCTGACATCTACGAGCGACTGAGTGCCGTGTTAGAGCAGCGAGAAATTACGTCCGAATTTTTTGAAATTCCTTCTGTTGTAAACACTTCTCTGATTAAACAATCGATTCATAAATTAGCAAAAGATCTCCACGATCGAGGCGAAGAAGTAAAACTGAATGCGAGTTGTGGCCTACGTCACCGATTACTGTCTGTATATGAAGTATTCCGTACATACCGTTGGCCAATCTTTGTCGTTGAACCAAACAGTGACAAACTTTGCTGGCTATATCCTGATGGTAAGGAAGACACCCAAGTAGAAGACCACATCACTATCTCTGACTACTTAACCATTTTCGGTGCTCGAGGTGAGTTCCATCATGTTGACCTTCCTCCTCAGCTCGACCAAAAACTGTATGAACTTGGCGAACGTTGGGCGTCTAACGCGTTAGAGCTTGGTCCTGGTCTTGCTACGCTAAACTACCTTGCAACGACTTGTCGTAAAGAGCAGAAGCTAGATGTTGAGCTTTCGGAGAAACAGCAAGGTTACCGTGAACTGAACATGCTGCTGACCGACTTGGTCGAAGCACAAATCGCCACTTACGAAAATGGTGTACTGACGTTTGCTGACGAAGATGCTCGTCGTTTTTCAAATGGTGAATGGCTAGAGACCTTAGTTCATAGTACGGTTAAGCAGATCCAAGATACGATGCCAACGATTCAAGACCGTTCTTTAAATGTGCAGGTTTATCGCAAACTGGGTGAAAGTGAGGTTCGTAATGAACTGGATGTTGCGACCGTAGTAAATAACAAGCTGCACATCATCGAATGTAAGACTAAAGGTATGCGTGATGATGGCGATGACACCCTGTACAAACTTGAATCACTGCGTGACCTTCTAGGCGGTCTGCAAGCACGTGCTATGTTGGTCAGCTTCCGTCCGCTACGCCATAATGATATTACTCGAGCAGAAGATTTAGGCCTGGCGCTAATTGGCCCTGATGAGCTAAAAGATCTGAAGACACACCTGAGTGCATGGTTTGAAGCCGCTGGCGGTTCTGACGAAATCTAATCGTCCATATCCGATCAAAAAAGCAGCCTCGAGCTGCTTTTTTATTGCGTCAGATTCGCTGTCTTTAGCACACAAACAAAACTGACAGATAGAAAAAGCCAGAGGCGAACCTCTGGCTTTTCCCGTTTGTTTAAATGCCAACTAACCGTTGTACTTAAAGCATCTTACGAGCAGCTTCAACTACAACCTTAATTGAGCGAGCTTCCGTTTCTTTCAGCGTTGAATGATCTGGAATCTCTTTTTGTGTACGGTTGATAATTACACCCGCCACACAACCTGCTTTTAGGCCTGAGCTTGCACACATAGTTAGCAGTGTTGCTGACTCCATTTCGAAGTTCAGAACGCCCATGTCCTGCCACTCTTGCATAGAACCTTGGAAACGCTTAACAACACGACCAGAGAAAGTGTCGTAACGTTCTTGGCCTGGGTAGAAAGTATCACTTGAAGCTGTCACACCCATGTGTACTGCAGCACCAGATTCTTCTACTGCCGCTTTCATTGCTGTAGCAATTTCAAAATCAGCGACCGCTGGGAATTCCATTGGAGCAAAGTGTAGGCTCGCACCGTCTAGGCGAACAGAACCTGTAGTAACGATCATATCACCTACGTTTACGTGTGGCTGGATCGCACCTGTAGTACCTACACGTAGGAAAGTACGAACACCTAGTTGCGCTAGCTCTTCTACTGCAATAGACGTAGATGGGCCACCGATACCAGTAGAACAAACCACAACAGGTTTACCATCTAACTCTGCACGGTACAGCGTGTATTCACGATGGCTAGCTAGGAATACTGGGTTTTCCATTTCTTCTGCGATTTTTTGAACGCGCGCTGGATCACCAGGAATAATTGCTAGAGTTGCACCATTAAGATCAGCTTCAGTAATACCTAAATGGAATACAGCTTGAGACATAAGTCGCTCCTTGTTGTGGCTTATTTTGTAAACAATAAGCTCATTAATAAGTTGTTGGGTACAGATGCACTGTAGCGAACCTTTCACCAACATAGAGTGATCGCAATCACAATGAAACAATGTAATAAAACCACACTTTCAAATAAAAACGGTTTAGATCACAGTTTAAGGAGCTCAAGATCATTTCGTTGCATGGGAATAAGTGATTTGCCAAACGAAACAAACACCAAAGCTGTTTCGATTTAATAGGCATAAAAAAACCTGAGACACTTCTGCCTCGGGTCAGTTTTCATTTCACTTTAATGGTTATTTTACTTGCTTAGATTCAAAACGAAGCAATCTCAGAGCGTTCAAAGTAACAAGAGCTGTTGCTCCACTGTCGGCCAACACAGCTACCCACAAGCCTGTTATACCTAGCAAACTCGTTACCAAGAACACGCCTTTCAGTCCTAGAGCCAACGCAACGTTCTGACGGATATTATTGAGCGTCGCACGTGATAGTTCGATCATACCAGCGAGTTCGATCAAACGGTTGTGAGTCAGCGCGGCATCAGCCGTTTCGAGTGCAACGTCAGTACCACCGCCCATTGCAATGCCAATGCTTGAAGCTTTCATCGCTGGTGCGTCGTTAATACCATCGCCTACCATCGCAACCGTGTGCTGCGCTGAAATCTCTTCTACATAGTGCACTTTGTCTGCTGGTAGCAAACTTGCTTTGTAATCAAGGCCAATTTGGTTCGCAATTGCTTCGGCACTGCGAGGGTTGTCACCTGTTAGCATCACAGATGAAATACCCAGTTTCTTCAATGCAGCAACGGCTTGTTGAGCATCTTGACGAAGCGTGTCTTGCCAAGCAATCAAACCTATCACTTCGTGATCGTGGCGTGCGATAACCACAGTTTTACCCTGCCCTTCCAACGCCAAGACTTGCTGCTCTACCTGTTGTGAGATTGGGAAGTCCGCTTTCGATGGTGCAATCACCTGTACCAATTTGCCTTCAACTACGCCAGTTACACCAGAGCCCACTTGCGCGGTTTTATCTGCCGCTTCTGGGATGTTGATGCCTTGTTCTTGCGCTTTGTTCACCAATGAAATGGCCAGTGGGTGGCTTGAGCCAATCTCAATCGATGCCGTTAAGCGAAGCAATTGCTCTTCAGTCACACCAAACGGCACGACATCAGTGACTTGTGGTTTACCTTGTGTCAGCGTACCCGTTTTGTCGAAAGCAACAGATTCAACGCGGCCTAATAGTTCAAGCGCAGCACCACCTTTGATCAGTGCGCCTCGTTTTGCCGCGGCCGCTAAGCCAGAAGTAATCGCCGCAGGCGTGGAGATAACCAAAGCACATGGACATGCGATCAACAACAATGCTAAACCACGGTATACCCACGTTTCCCAAGGCTGAGCAAACAACAATGGTGGCGTGATAATGACTAATAGAGAAACAAGCATCATCAGCGGTGTGTACCAACGGCTGAACTTGTCGAGGAAGCGTTCAAGTGGCGCTTTGCGTGATTCCGCCTCTTCAATCAAATGCAGGATACGGTCAATCGCGTTCTCACCTTGGCGAGAAGTCACTTTTACTTGAACGACTTTATCGACAACCACAGCGCCTGCCATGATTTTACCGCCTTCGTTGTGCTCTACCGGAACAGACTCGCCCGTTAACGCACTTTCATCGAAGCTTGCAGCTTGAGTCATAAGCAGGCCATCCGCAGGCATGCGGCCACCAGGCGCAACTTCAATCACGTCACCGGGTTGAAGCTGTGACGCTGGCACTTCTTGACGTTCACCATCAACAATCAGCGTTGTATTCTCTGGAACGAGATCCATCAATGCTTGAACACCGCTGCGAGCACGAGAGGATGCATATGCTTCTAACTTTTCACCAATAAGGAAAAGCAATAGCACCATCGCCGCTTCCGCGGTTTCACCAAGGTACAGCGCACCTAACGCCGCCACACTCATTAATGTTTCAATCGCAAATGGCGTACCAGTGCGGGCCAACTTGACCGCTTTCATCGCAACCGGATACAAGCCAAGCAAACAGGTCAAAGTAAACAACCAAGTACTTAGCGTTGGATTGAAATCAGAAATGATGCCAGCAAACGCCATCGCACCTGCAATAGAGAGGATCTGAACATTGTCTTTGATAACGCCCAGCCAACCCTTTTTCTCGGCTTTTGGTTTTGGCGCATCTGTCGAAGTCAGTGGGAATCCGGTTTGCTGAGAAACTTGCTCGATAACAGGCGCAAGTGCTCGGTTATCAAAATCGACCACTAGCTTTTCTGTTGCGAACAAGACTTTGGCATTTGTGACCCCCTCAACAGAAGAGATGGCCTTTTCTAGCTTTTGCGCACAGGCAGGACAATCCATGCCTGACACTAGCCAACTATGACGACTGGTGGACTCGAGAGGTTCAGCAGGGCCTTCGTCGTCAACAGAATCCGAACTACAGCTTCCGCCGCTACAACAAGATTCTTCTGAGACAGCAACGGTTGCTTGGGTAATGTTTAGCGTTGGCTTTGCCGGTGCGCAGCATGAGTCACTTGCACCTACTGCCACCGCAGATTTGACTTTGCCTGATTGGCAACCTTGATGTTTCGAACACATAATTCACTTTCCTTATTGGTGATAAACCTTTATCTACCACTAAGAATAAACCTTGGAGCTAACTCCAAGGTCAAGCATATTTATGTCAGATAAACAAAATTTACGCTTTTTCTTCTTCCAAAGCGGTTGCCACTTCATCAATCAATACCGCATCGTGAGAGCAAAAAGGTTGAGTATTGACGCAAGTGATCGCTGGATCGTCTTCTATATCTTCTTCTCCGAAGTTTTGCATCAGGTCTTTAATGTGTTTGTTCAGGACAACTAACGCCAGCAACCCAAACACTATCGTACCCACCGCTTGTCCATATAACACGCCAAGTGCTCCGTACCATTGCGATCCAAAGTAAACGAAAGGCAGAGTGCCAATTGTTGCTTTACCTAAATTGAGTGCTGTCGAGTAAAGTGGCTTACCCAGATTATTGAAGGAGGTATTGGCGACAAACAAAGTACCGTTGAAAACAAAACTGATTGCAACATACGTGCAAAACGCCGCCACAATAATTGCAGCATCACCAGTAAGGCTGAACATAGCCACAATGTAGTCTTGCAGCAAATACAGCACAACGCATACAGCAAGCGTATAAATCGTGGTAACGAGTAAAGAATCCGTCAGTGTCTTTTTCACCCGGTCCATTCGCTCAGCACCAAAGTTCTGTCCAATAATCGGCCCTACTGCACCAGACAGAGCAAAAATCACCGCAAAACAGACAGGCGTTAAGCGACCAATCACAGCAAAACCTGCAACGAAGTCTTCACCAAATTGTGCTATGTGCGTGGTGACAATCGCATTGCCTATGGGTGTAGCCGTATTGGTGATAATTGCAGGCACAGCAATGGCCAAAATTGGTTTTAGGTTGT
Source organism: Vibrio sp. WZ-1 (assembly GCF_052037695.1). Lineage (NCBI taxonomy): Bacteria > Pseudomonadati > Pseudomonadota > Gammaproteobacteria > Vibrionales > Vibrionaceae > Vibrio > Vibrio sp. WZ-1. The sequence goes on from NZ_JBQEQR010000080.1 coordinate 192,255, forward strand.
TTTTAAGAATATCGAGATTGGGAAAGGAAACCAGCTTATGTACTTTGACCAGTGGATATAATGCGAAGGCCAACACCGTGAAACGGGCAATAACAGAAGCAGCCGCGGCCCCTTCCACATTCCATTTAAAAACGAAAATAAACCATGGGTCGAGAATCGCGTTAACAATACCACCAGCCAACGTTGCCCACATAGAGCGCTTTGCATCACCAGCGGCTCGCAACCCGGCACCCGCCGACATACCCAACGCCAGAATCGGCGCGCTTGGCAATAGAATGTTGAGATACGCTTCAGCACGCTCAGCAGCAACACCTTCTGCACCAATCGCAGCTAAGAGCTCTGGTATATGAACATACATACCCACAGTAATCGCTAAGCTGATCATAAAAGCCGTCAGCATAATACTGCCGCTCATCAACCTAGCGCGGTCAAAGTCTTTTGCACCAATAGACTTGGAAACTAATGCTCCCATCGCAATCGACGTACCAATAGAAGCAGAAGTAGAAAAGAAAATCAGCGTCCCTGCAAAGCCAACGGCAGCTGCCAGCTCGACTTGCCCTAACATACTGATGAACAACATATCAAGCAAGTCGACCACAAACAGTGCCATCAAGCCTACTGAGCCCGCACCTGACATCACTAAGATATGGCGCATCGTGGAACCTTGGACAAACTTCGCCTCTTGGGTAGACATATTCTTCCTCAACGACAAAAAGACGCCGAGGCGTCTTTTATCTTAATATTAATTGTTTGATTTTAGACAGGGTGCTGGAAACATTCGTTTAGAGACATACCGATCGCTCTAAGCACATCACGTCTTGTAATGACACCGACCAACTTCTCGTTGTCATCCACTACAGGATACATTTTCGGTTTGCCTATCTTCATCATGTCGGCCAGCTCAATGATCGACATCTCCGGTGATACAGAAAGTACATCATCATGCATACACTCTTCCACCGTATGAGTGTCTTGGCAGTGGTAGCTCGCTTTAACCAACTTATCCAAAAGGTCTTGTTCAGAAAGGAATCCGATGACCTTCTCGTTTTCGTCAATGACAGGTCCACCTAGAGTAACACTTTGCATCACCTTGTCCAAAGCCGCTGTTAGCGACATATTTCTGGTGAACGTCACCGCTTGCAATGTCATGTAATCTTTAACTTTTAGTGAGTGCATTTTTATCTCCTTAGCGGCACGTTTTTGCTGCCTTTAAGATAAGTGTCGTCTAATTTCTTGATTTTACTAAATTGAAATTAGCAATTTTATTTATAGATTTAGGCTATTGATCTCTATCCGAACTGATACATAAGACAAAACAATAAATACACAGTTGCATATTTATTTACCTCGGGTGCAAAACTCAGTCTGGTGATGAACAGTGAAAATATATTGCGTGCACAGAGGTCGAGATAAAGTCGAGTTAATAAAAACTCAAGTTAGAAATAATTAGCTATGCAGTGCAAACAAAAAAGCCAACCTCAAATGGGGCTGGCTTTCGAAGTATTATTACTCGAAGAGATTAAGCATTTTCCATCGCTTCGACGATATCACGAGCAACCGCTTCAGCCACTTTAATACCATCGATACCTGCAGAAAGAATACCTCCAGCGTAGCCTGCACCTTCACCCGCAGGGAAGAAACCTTTTAAGTTAATACTCTGGAAATCTTTACCACGCTTGATACAAACTGGAGAAGACGTACGCGTCTCAACTCCCGTTAGTAGACCATCTTCTGATGCAAAGCCTTTGATCTTACGATCGAATGCCGGAATTGCTTCACGAATCGCTTCGATAGCAAATGCAGGCAGTGCTTTAGATAGGTCAGTCAGTTTAATACCTGGAGTGAATGACGGTTCGACATCACCCAGAGCACTTGGATCGCGGCCTTTCAGGAAGTCACCGATTTTCTGTGCTGGCGCGTCGTAGTTTTCACCACCTAGCATGTAAGCGCCTGACTCTAGCTCACGTTGGAAACGGATACCCGCTAGTGGATCGCCTGGGTAATCTACTTCGGGAGAGATACCCACTACGATAGCACTGTTCGCGTTACGCTCTGCACGAGAGTATTGGCTCATACCGTTAGTTACTACGCGACCCTCTTCTGACGTTGCCGCTACTACCGTACCACCAGGACACATACAGAAACTGTAAACTGTGCGACCATTTTTACAGTGGTGAACCAGTTTGTAGTCTGCCGCGCCAAGAATTGGATGACCAGCATTTGGACCAAAGCGCGCTTCATCGATCATCGATTGCTTGTGCTCGATACGGAAGCCAACAGAGAACGGTTTCGCTTCCATGTAAACGCCACGATCATGCAGCATTTCAAACGTATCACGGGCACTGTGGCCTACCGCTAGCACCACATGACGAGATTTGATCTCTTCACCGTTTGATAGCGTTACGCCTGTGATTTGACCATCTTCCATGTGTAAATCATCAACGCGAGTACTAAAGTGGATTTCACCACCTAGTTCAATGATTGTCGCGCGCATCTTTTCGATCATGGTTACCAGTTTAAAGGTACCGATGTGCGGTTTGCTTACGTATAGGATTTCTTCTGGTGCACCAGCTGCTACAAACTCAGTGATCACTTTACGACCGTAGAAGTTTGGATCTTTTACTTGGCTGTAAAGTTTACCGTCAGAGAAAGTACCCGCACCGCCCTCGCCAAACTGTACATTTGACTCTGGGTTTAGTGTGCGCTTACGCCAAAATCCGAACGTGTCTTTAGTACGTTCACGTACTTCTTTACCACGCTCAACGATGATTGGGTTAAAGCCCATTTGAGCCAAAACCAAACCCGCGAACAAGCCACAAGGTCCAAAACCGATCACCACAGGGCGTTCTGTTAGGTTTTCTGGTGCTTTCGCAACAAACTTGTATTCCATATCTGGTGTTTGGCGAACGTGCGGGTCTTTTTCAAACTTCGCTAGCAACGCTTCTTCATCACCTTCAACAATGATGTCTAGCGTGTAGATAAGATGAATATTGGTTTTCTTACGAGCATCATAGCCGCGTCTAAAGACATTAAAAGAGATAACTTTCTCAGCAGCAATGCCAAGCTTTTTAGTAATCGCGTCTAGTAGCGCGTCTTCCTCATGATCAAGAGGAAGTTTAATTTCATTAATACGAATCATAGGATGTCTCGTTTGGGTCGGTGTCTTAGCCAGAACCGCCATTTCCTTCCCATTGAAGTTAAGAACGAAAAAAGCAGTCAGCTCACAATGGCGCGCATTTTACGAGAAATTGAATTGGCTGTCATACTAAATCCAAGTTGCGCGGCGGAATTAACGTAGCGAATGTTGAATTTTACCTTGGGATGAGTATTATCCCCATTCTTCAATTTTGACTAACTTAAGAGCTGATTATCATGGCGTTTGTCGTAACCGATAACTGTATCCAATGTAAATACACTGACTGTGTCGCGGTATGCCCTGCTGATGCCTTCCACGAAGGCCCGAACTTTATGGTAATCAACCCGATCGAATGCATCGATTGTGGCTTATGCGTGGATGAATGTGCCGCAGCCGCCATCTTCCAAGAAGACGAGCTACCAGAAGATCAAGTGATCTATAAAGAGCTCAACGCAGAACTTGCGGAAATCTGGCCAGTACAAACTGAAGTAAAGCCAGCAATGGATGAAGCAGAAAAGTGGAATGGTGTGCCAAACAAGTTGGACATGCTAGAAAAATAAGCCACAAGCAAGAGATCCCCGACTCGGTCGTCCCTCCCTCTCGAGGATGACATTCAAAGGCGGGGTGATCTTTTCGATGGGTAAACACAAACACCATCAAAATCCTTCGATGATTTCCCTAGGATACGTTTAGCAACGGCACCTAGCTTCCCATTTGACCCCGATTAAAAATAGGCTCGTCATTCCCGATAGCGACGAAGGAGCTCAGTCGGGAATCTCGTTTTTCTGATCGAATGTTTCTTCTAGCTGTGTTGACGACGCATGTTATCCAGAATAATACCTGTCGCCATTGCCACGTTTAGTGATTCTGCACCGCCAAAGGCTGGAATGGTTATTTTGTCAGTCACAAATTTAGACGCGGCTTCACGTACACCGTGAGATTCGCTGCCCATCAACAAAATGCCTTCTGCTGAAAACTCTGTCTTATGCACGCTCTCCCCTTCAAGGAACGCGCCATATACTGGCAAGTTTGCTTCTTCTAAGTAGCTTGGTAAATCCACAAGGCTAACTTGCACACGACCAAAGCTGCCCATAGTTGCACTGATGGTTTTTGGGTTGTAAGGATCGGCACAATCTGTGCTCGCAATGATGTGCTTAATGCCGTACCAATCCGCAACGCGGATGATTGTGCCCAAGTTACCCGGATCAGAAACACCATCCAGTGCAATCATCAAACCTTGAGCTTGTGGCACTTTTACATTTGGAATATCCACCACGGCGATGGCTGCGTTGTTACTCACAAGTGTACTTGCTTTGGTCAAATCATCGAGTGACGCTTCAATGCATTCGAAGCCATTTAGCTCTTGGCGGTGCTGCTCTAGAAACTCAGCGGTTGCAAAGATCTGTTTTACCGTTAGCGAGCTGTTTGCCAATTCCAGTACGTTCTTTTCACCTTGAACCAGAAATAAGCCGTGCGCTTTACGCTGCTTCTTTTGACCAAGAGCACGAAGCAGTTTTAGTTGGTTTTTTGAAATCATGAAATATCCCAGATGAAAATTGGCATGGACTAAAGCACCAAATTATAGAATAAAGTGAAATGAACAAAAAGAGACGCCGGAAACGAAAAAGCCTCGCTGTATAAGCGAGGCTTTTAAAGGGTGGGACCCCAGCCACATCCCGGCACACAAGTCACACGCTGCGGCTGCTTCCTTCCGGACCTGACCGAGTTCACGAGCTATTGTTGCGAGAGGACCAGAGCCCCATAATTCTGTTTTGAGAGCGTGTCTCAAATGATGTGAGGATTATTCAGTATCGCCTCTAAGATTGCAAGGGCTAAAGCAATGAATTTCCCCATTTCACTTCCGTTTGCACAAAAGTCGGTCAATTCAACAATTAAACCCCAATATCATCGATACTCTTTTGCATCGTCTCTTGCCGTGATGCTTGCTTTCTTTGGTACATATCCTCATCGGCAAGATGGAGAGCACTCTCTAAACTCAATGTCTTTTTACGATTAACCGAGCAACCCACAGAGACTGATATAGGATGAGCTTCATCTAACATTTCATCCTGTAAGGTAATGGTTGTCAGTTTTTCTATTGCCAGCTCTAACTGTGCTTGAGTCGGGTTACCAATAAGAATGAACTCATCTCCTCCAAGACGATAGCTTCTGCCATCCCACAAGGTTTTAATGTCATTTGAGAGCTTTTGTAACACTAAATCACCAGCTCGGTGACCGTATGTATCGTTGATTTGCTTGAAACGATTAATGTCTAGATAGAGGATTGCCAATTCTGGAGAGACTCCCTGGCGAAAACGCAATTGCAATGACCTGCGATTGCGTAACCCTGTTAAATTATCGGTATTGGATTGACGATAAAGGTAAATCGATACACAGATTGCAAATATCAGTACAAATAGGAATACCGCTTGAGTTTGGGTTGCAAGTCTCACCTCGTACTCTAATGCTGTGCGCCAATCTGGCCTTAAATCATATCGAGCAACAATATTGTCCAAATTCAGCATGGATATCGCTCTAGAAAAGTATGGCGCCAATAATTCACCTTTAGTGGACTTTGCTAAGCCAACTGAAAGCTGTGATTGATAAAACTCACCAATCGCATTGTCCTGCTCGATGGGCAATAACTCACTTAGACGAAGAAAATGGTTGAGCATCGCAGTATCCATCGCGATATAGTCCACCTCTCGCTCAAGTAGTGCATCGATGAGGGCTTGTTGATTTTCATATCTTTTCAAACTTTTTAGCGGCAACATTTGGCTCAAAAGATGATCAAAAAAGTCTTCTTTCACCACACCAATACGTTCAGAGATTAGCTGGGAGACATGAGAATAGACATTGGGTTTGTATCCTAGGCGCCTTACCATGACCGAACTTGGCGAATAATGCGGCTGGGTAAAGTAGCTAAATGCACGGCGGTCACGGCTTATCGTTAGCGGTGCTATCATGTCGATGTCACCTTGAATGAACTGGCTATACATACTTTCCCAGCTTTCATCCTTTTGACTCACAATCTCACACTTTAAGTTCAAGATATCGCAGCTTTTGTGGACTACCTCAGCCGTCATGCCCTCAATGGTTCCATCATCGTTGTAAACCACGTAAGGGAAGATAGGCTCAAGCTTAATGATTATCGGCTGCTTCAAATCAATTGGTAAGGTACTTAACCCTTCCCGTAAAGCGCTCTGACGAAGATCAAACTGATATTTTGCGACCCTTTCCCGAAGTAATTTTTGTACTTCTTCACTATGGATATACTCAGAAAAAGCCTCTAGCTCATGTAAATGCAGACCTTTAGGGCTAACAATGGAAACAGGCTTAATCGATATTTGATCATTAAGTAATTGCGCATCAAACCCATCTAACAACATGGGCTTGAGTTGGTTGATGGCATCGACAACACCATCAACCCTACCACTATTCAGTAGTTCAACGGCTTCATCGTGGCCTTGATAAAACACCTGCTCGATATCCGGATAATAGTGCCTGATAAGCTCTGAGTATATTGTATCCTGAGGCACGCCAACGTTATGAATGTCATCCAAGGTTTTATCTGTGTGACCGAATAGGTAGGTGTATTCGATATTCGTTGGGCGGGAATAACTAAAGCGTTTTGCTCGCTTATCTGTGAAGGTTATATTTGCGGCAAAATCGCTCTCACCTTCTGCGACAGAGTCCAGAATGGCGTCAAAACTAGAAAAATTGACGTATCGTATCGATACATCAAACTCTGCTGAAATCGCATCAAACAAAGCTCTTGTAACGATATCATCCGCTTCGGTCGCAACTTTATATTCTTTCTGGTGCACCGACTGAGCAAACAATAACGGACTGAACTGCAGTAAATAAGCAAATACCAGCCCTTTAAAAATCTTAACCATGACCAACTAATTATGCATACGGTTGGTTGGGCCACTCACCCAACAACATGTAACTGACATACCGAACAAATATGAAAATCCGAACATATACTATTCGGCTTCATTTTTCATTGATTGATGAAGAGACTGTAGAGAGTATCACTCTTTCTCGTTAAATTTCTGTACGTTACAATTCTGCCTGTTCATCACTACTGCGCAAGATATAGTCTGTCATCCAAGCCGTACCCAACAAACAAATCCAGACCACAAATACGGGATTAGGGACATCGATATTTGGGTTAACAACCAATGCAGCAAAGCCTACAGTTGGTAATGTCCAACAGAGTAACTTTCCCCAACGCATTGAGTTTTTAATCTTAGTCAGCGCTTCCATAGAGGCGAGGATCCCCGTGACACTGAGCGCAACTAATACAGCGTATGGCAAATCCGCCAACCATAATGGCAACAATAACAACAGTGACCACCAGCTGTGTTTCTCTGACGGTTTCCAATGGTTAGCTGCCCACCACATCACGATAACCGACAGCGTTTGAACAACGGTTATCCAAGGAGTCCCATCTAGCTTACCAGCTTGTTGCGTTACCATGATACCGACCTGTAACGTGAGCACTATTAGACCTGCAGTAAGTAAAACCCCCAGTGAACTGCGTCTCGAAAACACCACCATAAGTAATGGAAATAGAATCAACACACCAATCGACAAAGCAATTGGCTGCATTGATAACGTCAATCCATAAACGGTCATGGCTCCTAGGAGTATTAATCCGGCAATACCACCTTGCGGTAGTATCCACAGTGCAGGAATCATCAATGCAAGAACGGGAATGTCTCCTTCGCTCAAACTGATGGCACGAGCACACACCACGGCAAGAAGAGTCGTAACGAGAAATTGAAGTGTCGAAAAAATCATAGCGCCTCCTGGCTTCCCCAACCAACCTGGTAACTCAACGGCATATCAACCTAGGCCTTTAACGTCATTGAGCGGGTCTATATAAACTAAGACTGAGCTTGTTTTTGTATTTCCAACTTGCTCTTAGAGATCAGCTGCGGCTCACAAAAGAAACAACAAAACACGATGAAGACATATGAGCGGCAAATGATGTTAAGGAGCAAGAACTGATAGTGAAGTACAAGTCTTGTGTATTACCATTCCTTGGTAAACAACAGTGGACACTTTCAGTATGGACCAATTTCTAATGCAAATCTTTGCTGTAATTCACCAAATTCCTATTGGACGAGTTTCAACTTACGGCGAGATCGCAAAAATGGCAGGCTATCCTGGTTATGCAAGGCACGTAGGTAAAGCATTAGGGAATCTACCAGAAGGCAGCAAACTTCCATGGTTTCGTGTGATTAACAGCCAAGGAAAAATTTCGTTAAAAGGTCGCGATCTAGAAAGGCAAAAGCAGAAGCTTGAAGCAGAAGGCATTGAAGTGTCTGAGATCGGAAAAATCTCACTTAAAAAATACAAATGGCAGCCTTAAGCTGCCATTTACCATCAACTGGGCTAACGATTAACGCGTCCCAACTAGACGAATATTTGCTTCGTGCGTTTGCTCAGCATCTGTGATCACGGGAATGCTTGTGTCGTTGATGAAACGTAGTTTGCCGTCCACTTCAATTCGCGCACGTAGGCTGTAACGGTGGTTTGGTTTAATATCGTTGCTGTTGTAGCTTAATTCAAATGACAAAGGGACTTGTTTACCCTCTGTCTCGAATTCCTGTTTTGCGAGAACTTTCGCAGGAGCATCCGCTAAAGACACGTCCTCTAAGGCTATCGTTACGACCGCATGAGGAGGAAGAGCAATACGCTCACGATAAGCCACTGTACCCGTAATCGTCTTCATTGATGCCTCAGCTGTTGCAGATTCTGTTGTTTGAGAACTTTGACAACCCACTAGAGCTGCGCCAAGTAGTAGAGAAGTAACAAGTAGTAGTGATTTTTTCATATATTCCTCAATAGGTGTATAAATTCGAAGCAAGTATAATCTTAGACTATTAAACTGTCTGCTATACCGCGCATTATTTGACAATAGTTTGACTAAGTTAGAAATTACCAAACAATTGATTTTGTTTCATAATTGAAGCAATCAAAAATCTTAAGTTGAGGAGAGAGCATGAGTAAACCACTAAAAGAGTTGCTGAGTCTATTACAGCTCGAAAAGTTAGAAGAAGGTTTATTCCGCGGTCAAAGTGAAAACTTAGGACTACCGCAAGTCTATGGTGGGCAAGTTATCGGACAAGCCTTATCGGCAGCCCGCTATACCGTAGAAGAAGCTCGCACGGTACACTCATTCCATAGCTACTTTCTTTACCCTGGAGATCCAGAAAAGCCGATCATCTATGATGTTGAGAACCTGCGAGATGGCCGCAGCTTTAGTACTCGTCGAGTTAAAGCCATTCAAAATGGCCGACCAATTTTCTACCTGACGGCGTCTTACCATGGTGACGCACCTGGGTTTGATCACCAAAACACCATGCCCGACATTCCTGGGCCGGAAAATTTCCCTTCCGAAACGGAGCTAGCAAGCCACATTGCCGAGTTCTTACCAGAACGACTACGTAAAACGTTCTGCGGCGAAAAACCCATTGAAACGCGCCCGGTGAACATCGTTAACCCACTAAATCCTAAGAAAACAGAACCAAAGCAGTATCTGTGGATTCGTGCAAATGGCGAGATGCCTGACAACCAGCTGATTCACCAATATCTACTGGCTTACGCATCTGATTGGGGCTTCTTGACCACGGCTCTTCATCCACACGAAGTATCGCTGATGACACCAAACTTCCAAGTAGCGACTATTGACCACTCAATCTGGTTCCATCGTCCATTTAAGATGGATGACTGGTTGTTGTATGTAATTGAAAGTCCAACGGCGAGTAACACTCGCGGCTTGGTTCGTGGTGAGATATACAATCAACAAGGTCACCTTGTTGCAACAGCAGTCCAAGAAGGCGTCATGCGTTTTACTAAGTAATTTGGCTTCTAGCCCCAAAAACAAAGGAGTGCTTATGCACTCCTTAGGGTCTGTTGATCTTTCACGGTTAAATTTTGTTCGAGATAAAATCGTTTTGGGCGAGGCAAGGAGTGTGTAGCCTAGTCATTCTAAGCAAATACTCCTTAACAAAGCATAAAACGATTTTAGCCGAACCCTCCGGGCAGCGTTTGTTGGTCATTTCTACTGCGTTATCGACTTCTCATGTAGGCTAGCTACACAGCAAAGTCTCTGCCTTGTATAAATATCCAACAATTCGCTGCAAAAATCAGCTTGGAAGGTCAACAGACCCTAATTATTTAACTCTTTTGGTAATTGAAGTTCACTACAGCCCACTCATATAACGATTTAGGAAAGCCGTATTTCCCCTCACCCGTAATTTCATTTTCCGCTGGATAGAAGCCACCATGATCATCCGCTAAGAACTTGCGCGCACCACGACGATAATGGATAAGCGGACTAACCAACTCATAATCCGTATTGTCTTCTAACCCTTTATCATCAATGACTAAAAATCGGGTCATACGGATCGTGCTACCGCTCTCACAATAGCCTGAATCCGCGTAATCAATCGCTTGGAATGGCTTAGTATCATCCTCACTCAATTGCGAGTAACAACCATCAAAGCGCGCAATGTGCATCCATACTCCGCGGTACTGAGTTGGATCTTCGCTCCCCGTCGGCTTCATTTGCAGATAAACCACTTCGCCTTTGCCATAATCAACGAGTTCTGTATCGGTTGATCCACGGACAGTTCTTGCTCCCATTAAACCGAATGAGCTTTCTTGAAGATTCGAAAATTCTGGAGCACTTAGTGTACTGATTACCACGGTCTGCTCACTTTCAAGATCCGTATATTGGTCAGCCTCTCCAGACGCTGCCAGTTCTAGCGGTATAGTGACGAGTGTTTTTGCCAATGCTTTATAATCTCGAGTTTCACTTTCTGAAACTTTTAATTGAACCGCATGGCCATATTGGTAACCAACTAAAGTAAGAGCACCTTTCGCTGGGTCGAGCGTCGCCAGCTCTTCACTTACGGTGTTCGCAAACTCATAGCTTCTTGTACCAATTGCAGTACCTAAATCTAACTCAACCCTTTTGTAAGGTTCGAATGACACCGTCTGACGAGTCCTATCTAGACCTGGATGATTCGCCTTCTCAATGGAGCCAGTTACCGTCATAGTTTTAGTTAGGTAATTACGGCTTGTAAGCGTAACTTCCACGGCATAATCTCCAGCATGAAGAATATCTAACTCTCCAGAGTCCGTTGATTTTATCTGCACGACAGGTGAGGCTTGGTTTATCAAGCGATATGAAGCTTGAACATCGTTGTCCGTCACAACGGGAGTAAGGGTTTTGTCCGTATCAAAAACAGCATTTGGATAGCTTACCGATGCCTGACTCTCGATGGGCTTAATTGAAACAGTAAAGCTGGACTCGCCTGGGGTAAATTTATCGTCACCTGAATCCGCTACGACAACTTGCGTACTACCCACATTAAGAATATGCATTTCACCCGTGTTTACATCTAAAGAAACAACATCGGTGGGCGCACCTTCAGCGAATTTGTAGGTCACATTTCCTACCGTGCCAGTAATAGCAGGCTTATCCAATAGCGGTTTGTATGGATTCCAAGAATCTTCAATATTCGATGCTATATTAATACGACTTGGTGCACTCAGTATTTTGAATTTTACTTGCTGTTCTGGACCTGGCGTATGATTGACGTCCCCTTTACGACGTAGAGTCAAGGTAGTTTCACCTGCCTTGTATACATGGACAATACCATTTGCAATCATATTGGCGACGTCGGAAGACGTGTTGCCTGTCATTTCAATTTCATCACCGGAGGCAAGTTCATCAAAATCTTTCAACAGATTGAACTGATAGTCTTTACTATACACAACCTCATAATCTCGAGTCGAAAGCGGTAAACCTTGTGCTTTCGCAACTTGGATATTGGCTTTGAATTGCGTTGATTGGTAGTAATCTCCACCATCATCTTCAAACGTGAGCGTGTAGTCTCCAGCCTGCTCAAGGTACAGGGTATCACCAGACATGCCGAGGCCTTGTGGTAACTCTCCCTTCAGTTTTAATGTTCCTTTTTGTCCTTTAAATGCAAGTGGGATCGACAAGCCATCTTGGTATGTAAATGTCAAATTTACATCATCGATAGTTGGATGAGGGGCTTGCTCAATATCCACTGTCATCCTTGCTTTTGTGGAAGGAAAGTTGCGAAGATCTTTCTCAATAACATCTACTTCAGAGCGGCCAACCCCTTGAATCAATAGTGCGCTACCATCATCAGAGATTCGAACAACATCTTGACCTGATACAACATCAAAATAATAATCGCCAAGAGCTTTGCTCACCTGCGGATACAGTGGTGCATTTGCTTGGTAATTTTCAGAAATATTAGAGACAGTAACGGCTTCGCGCACCCCTTGATTAATAACAACATTAAATTGAGCCGTCTGCTGTTGTTCAATATACCCTTCACTATAGGTTGCGGTCGCTTCTATCGTCACTTGCCCTGTATTCTTAATCAGAAGCAAGCCTGAATGGGGGTCCAGTATTTCTGCCACCTCATCATCAGGCACACTATTAATCATTGTGTAACGAACACCTTGTGTCTCGACCTTATCAAGACGAATAGGCTCTAATGTTAAGCCTTCGCGGTAATCGCGGCTAAGGGAAGCATATTGGAGTTGCTCTGCGCCAATCTGATAAAGATGAACATCGACCATCAGATCTCGCGGTTGATAATAATCATTTCCCGAATCATGAACACGAACTTGAGCTTGACCAGAGCCGCTAATCGCAAAAACTCTTCCATCTTGATCCACTCGAATTAAATGCTCACTGCCGTTTACTACTTCAAAACTCAGATCCCCTTTTTGACCACGCACAGTGATCAGCTCTCCACCCGATGAAAGCACATTAAGATTGAGCTCATTAGCGACAAGGTCAGTATTGATACCTTTGTCCACTGTAATTGTGAAAATCACATCTGAGGACTCATAAATAGTGCTAGAGTCTGTAGCTTTTATCGTTGCAGTCCCGGGACGAAGGAGTTGCAACTGCCCAAAATCATCGACTTGAATCACATGAGAAGGAGTTGAAGATAAAACTTGGTATGTGATCGTGCCTTGAACATTGCTTATATTGGTATAAACAATACTCCCTACTTCGTTGAACACAAACGTAGCATCTTCAGCGGTGAGCTGAGGTCGAGCTTGCTTTGTCGTCTGACTAGAAGAAGTTGAATCATTAGGTTTGGAATCTCCGCCCCCGCCACCACAGCCTGCAATAACAGCAGCAAGAAAAAGGATAGAATAATATTTTTTCATTTTTTGTAACAGTTTATTACACCTTGAGAAAGTTGATAATAATACGATGTTTTATTAATCAACAGCTTTATATTTGACAACTCACTCACTTATAAAGAGCTGAAAAATTACGCCAAATTCATAAAATCAACTCAAATTCGTCAAACCTAATGAAATAATACATAGGCAAACGTTTGCAATCCTTTATCAGAAAACTTGAATATATAAATGCAATAGATATTTTTTTACAGAAAATCTCACATTCGAGACGATTAAAGGTGGAGGGCCTTAGATATGTACATGAAAAATTGAATAATGAAACAACGCTATTTTACTAAAACATCCACAAGGCTGAGTGTCTAGACGCCTTCAACTACGCACTTTTTCCGTTTTAAAAAGGAGTTTCCCGCGCAATAGGTCATGACTTGCTGATATTATCCGAAGTCTCTTATAGGTAACTCAGTCGTGTACTTAATCGGCTCCATAGCAAAGGTTGAAGTAACATTCGATAAGCCTTTCACGCTGTTGACTAATCGCTTATAAAATTCATCAAAGCGCTTCATGTCTTTTACAACAACCTTCATCATGTAATCATACTCCCCCGCCATTCGATAGAACTCCATTACTTCAGGGAAATCACTCACCGTGGTAACAAAGTGGTGATACCAACCTTCTGAGTGATCACTGGTCTTGAGTTGCACAAAAGCAATAAATGACAAGTCGAGTTTTTCCGCGCTCAGTAGCGCAACACGCTTCTCGATATAGCCTTCATCTTCTAGCTTTTTCAATCGCTTCCAACAAGGCGTCGTAGTCAGACTCACCCGATCAGCCAAGTCATTTAACGACAAGGTTCCATCGTTTTGGAGTAAAGTAAGCAACTGCCTATCTATTTTATCTAAACTCATTTCTATATTTCCCTAATTAGGAGAAAAATTTTCTACCAAAGACGAATAACAAAACAATAATAGCAAATTTTTTCTCTGCATTTATAGGTAGATTATCTCTATAGACAAAAACAACTACCCTACAAGTTTCGAGGAGTCACGTTATGTGTACTGACCACAATTGGATTAATAATGCTGTACGCAAAATTGAAGCCGACTTTCAACGTTCAGCGGATACTCACCTATTCAAACTAGATCTTCCTTCACTTGAAGGCATCGACATCTATCTAAAAGATGAAAGTACACATCCAACGGGTTCATTGAAGCACCGATTGGCACGTTCGCTATTTCTTTATGCAATTTGTAATGGTTGGGTTGGCCCAGAAACCACTGTGATCGAAGCATCGTCAGGTAGTACAGCAGTTTCTGAAGCGTACTTCGCGCGTCTTCTAGGCTTACCATTTATTGCGGTGATGCCAAAAACCACTGCACGTAAGAAAATTGAACAAATTGAATTCTACGGTGGTAAAGCACACTTGGTTGACCGTTCAGACCAAATTTATGATGAGTCACGTCGTCTAGCGAAAGAGCTAAACGGTCACTACATGGACCAATTTACCTACGCTGAGCGTGCAACAGACTGGCGTGGTAACAACAACATCGCGAACTCTATCTTTAGCCAAATGCAATTAGAAGATCATCCAATCCCAAGCTGGGTTGTGATGAGCCCAGGTACAGGTGGTACGTCTGCAACGATTGGTCGATTCATTCGTTACCAAAAATACGACACAAAACTGTGTGTAGTTGATCCTGATAACTCTGTGTTCTACGATTACTTCCAATCTGGCAACGCGGACATCAAGGGCGAAAACGGCAGCAAGATCGAAGGTATCGGTCGTCCACGCGTAGAGCCAAGCTTTATCGCTGGCGTTGTAGACGAAATGCGAAAAATCCCTGATGCAGCAAGTGTTGCAACGGCGCATTGGCTATCTGGCTTGATCGGTCGTAAAGTGGGTGCATCGACAGGTACTAACCTATATGGCGTGCTTCAGCTTGCATGTGAAATGAAGCAACGTGGTGAGACAGGTTCTATCGTGACACTACTTTGTGATTCAGGTGAACGTTACCTAGACACTTACTACAACACAGAGTGGGTAAAAGAGAACATCGGTGACATTCAACCTTACCTTGCACAGCTTGAAATTATTCAGTCGAAAGGCTGCGTTGAGCCAGCATGCTGCGGTCCAATCACTGAATAAAATCAGACTTCACATACAAAAACAGCCCGCTCATTCAGCGGGCTGTTTTTTATTATCTTTGCTCTAAGAAGCGTTACTTCTTCTGACGAGCCTCAAATGCAGCCAACTGTTCGGGCGTCGCTTTAGGCTGATGGTTTTGTTTCCACTCATCGTAAGTCATGCCGTAAACACGCTCACGAGCATCATCAATATCGATCTCAACACCAAGATCTTCAGCTTCTGCTTTGTACCATTTACTGAAACAGTTGCGGCAAAAACCAGCAAGGATCATTAGATCAATATTTTGCACGTCTTTATTTGCATCCAAATGCGCCAACAGTCGACGAAATGTTGCTGCGTCAAGTTTATCTTGCTCTTCTTGGGTTAGATTTTTGTATTTGAATTCAGCCACTTTACTTTCCTTTATTATTAGAATTGAGATCACTGCTAGTTGACTAACCATCTATGCAGGCTGTTAAGATACCCAACCTCTATCTCATTGATTAAACTCAACTGCTAGTACCACCAAAGGTTATAGTCATATTATGAAAAATGCCATCTTCTTGCTGTCTACAATCGCATTAAGCACTTCTGCTTATGCTGCTCAACCGAAAGATCAAGACATGTACTTCTACTTAGGTAGCGGTAATATTGGTTACGAAACACCTAAATTTGGCAGCAATACTGAAAGCGAGCTGGCAAACCCACACATTACTATCGGTTGGGGTAAGAATATCAATGAATACTTTTCAGTAGAGGGTGTAGCACGTTACACACAAAGCGAACTGAAGTTTCAGCCAACCAATGAGAAAATCAATCTGCACTACTATCAGTTTGGTGTATCTGGTTTAGCCACATCGCCTTACCTTGGTGATACTCCATTTAAATTATTTGGCCGCGTGAGTGCATTGCTGACTCAAGCAGAGATGTATATCGAGTCACTCGACAACGTTGATGACAATTCCGGCGTGATGTTCAACGTAGGTGGTGGTTTGCAATGGGATATTGACCAAAACTTTTGGCTAAAAGCAGAATACGTATACGGTTTTGCTGATATGGAACTAGACGACTTTTATGACAAGTATGATGGTTTCCAAATCAGTATTGGCAAGAACTTCTGATTTAAAATTCTGCAAAGAACACCAAAGCCGAGGTGTGTAACCTCGGCTTTCTTTATTCTGCTCTATAGCTCTATCGTATCGGCATTTTGATCGGTATGAGTCTTATGCTCAATTGAAGTAAGTGTTTTGTCACTCTGTGTTTTTAGTGCATTGGTAAACTGGGGGAAAACTGTTGTTGCAAACAATGCAATCAAGCCCATTACTGCAACCATTTCAACTAGATAACTACCACGAATTTTTTTCAAGAGACACCTCTTACCATCTAGGTACAGCACCATTCCTTACTAAGGCAGTACCTAAAAAAAGACCAAACGCTCAGTCAGATACGATGAGCAAGTCCTGCGCCCTCGAAAAGCGGTGAAATAATAGCCAATAGTTATCATTAGATCTATAAGAAATCAGGCACAAAATACAAAAAAGCCGAACAAAAAACGTTCGGCTTTTAATTTCAAAATCTTAGCATGAATAACCTACGGATGCGCAATACGCCCTTTTGTATCGTGACTCAGTGCTTTGTTCAACTCAGCCTCGACATGACCAGGTGATCGAGTCTTCGCAGAGATCAATCGGTACATCGCTGGAATTACGAATAAGGTTACCAATGTCGCAAATCCCATTCCAAAGAAGATAACCGTACCAACGGCCACACGACTTTCGTAACCTGCCCCTGTAGACATAATCAAAGGGATTGCACCAGCAAGCGTCGTGAAGGCTGTCATCATGATCGGGCGAAGGCGACGTGCAGCCGCATCAATAATCGCTTTTTCAAACTCAATACCACGGTCACGTAACTGGTTAGCAAACTCAACGATCAAAATACCATTCTTGGTTACCATACCGATCAACATGATCATGCCGATCTGGCTGTAGATGTTCATCCCTTGGCCCATCACAACTAAACCAAGGAAACCACCAAATACCCCCATAGGTACAGTGAACATCACAACCAACGGGTTAACGAAGCTTTCAAACTGCGCAGCTAGCACTAGGTATGCCACCAGCAATGCCAAGGCAAACACAACAGCAACACTGGCTTGGTTCTCTTTAAAGTCTTTTGACTCTCCCGAGTAACTTACTGAGATATCACTCGGCAGGTTTTCAATCGCTTGTTGGTCTAAGAAATCGAGTGCCTCACCTAAGGTGAAACCTTCTGACAAGTTAGCCTTGATAGTAATCGATTTTTGTTTGTTGTAGTGCGATAAACGAATAGATGCCGCGACCTCTTCAACTTTTGTCACGGTATCCAAAGTGACCAACTCGCCACTGCTTGTACGCAAGTAAATTTGGCTTAAGTCTGCTGCGTTGTTAAAGCTGTTCTCATCCCCTCGTAAATAAACATCATACTCTTCCCCACGATCAACATAGGTAGTTTCACTTTTACCACCCAGCATGATCTCCAACGTATCTGAAATGTCTTTTACGCTAACGCCTAACTCTGCTGCACGGCGTTTATCAACGGATACGAGTAGTTCAGGGGTTTTCTCCGAGTAGTCAATCTCAGCACCTTCCATCATCGGGGATTCCTCTGCTTTGTTTTTGAGCAACTCAGCCCAAACCAGAAGCTCATCGTAATCCGACCCACCCAATACAAACTGCACTGGTTCGCTCGATCCACCACGGAAACCCGGCATAAATGGGAAGACGCGCACATCGGGAATGCCAGCCAATGACTTACGAACTTGATTCAATGCTTCTTGCGCCGTCACATCACGTTCATTCCAATCTTCAAGAATCATGATAACGAAGCCAGTTTGGTCTCCCGCTTGACCACCAAAAGCCGGTGTTTGAATACTGAAGGACTTCAAAAAACCTTGTCCTAATAACGGCATCAAACGATCTTCAACAATGTCCATATTTGCCGACATACGGTTATAAGACGTCGCATCCGCACCGCGAACAAAGGCAAAGATTACACCTCGATCTTCTTGCGGAGTTAACTGTGCAGGCACTTGGTTCATCAAGAAGTAACTGCCACCCATACACGCAAGGATAACCATAGGTGCAGCCCAACGGATCTTTAATGCTCCGCGTAACGTGTTACGGTATCCCGACTCTAGCTTGGCAAATAACTTATCAACAGCTTGATTGAATCGGTTAGGCTTCACGTTTGCTTTTAGGACCTGGCTGCCTAGAACGGGGGTCAGCGTTAATGCGATCAATGAAGAGAAGATCACCGACATTGCCAACAACACTGAAAATTCGGTAAACAGAAGACCAACCATGCCGTCCATAAAGGAAATCGGCAGGAACACCATCACCAACACCAACGTTGTTGCGATAACGGCAAAACCTACTTCTCGGGTACCTTTATAAGCCGCAAGCAATGGCGATTCACCACGTTCAATATGGTGGAAGATATTTTCTACAACGACGATAGCATCATCCACTACCAAGCCGATAGACAGGATAAGCGCCATTAAGGTAATCAGGTTGATAGAGAAGCCAAAGTAATAAGCTGCAATAAATGAAGAAATGAGTGAGACTGGTACCGTTACGGCAGGGATCAATGTCGCGCGAGCCTGACCAATAAAGATGTACAAAACCAGAATAACCAAACCGCCAGTAATGAAGAGCGTGCTGTATACCTCGGCAATCGAACGTTCGATAAAAACTGTCGCGTCATAGTCAATCGCAAGACGAGTGCCATCCGGCAAGAACTTTTGAATCTTATCGACCTCTGAGCGGACAGCCTTCGCCACTTCTAGCGGGTTTGCATCTGATTGAGGCACCACACCTAAGCTGACGTTTACGACACCATCGCTTTTAAAGGTCGAGTTTTCGTTTTCCGCTCCGATGAAAACATCTGCCACATCTTTTAGATAAATTGGCGTATTGTCACTTGCACGTTTCACTACCAAGTATTGAAAATCTTCAGGTGTGTTGTAAGTGCGAGCCGTGCGAACTGACATAACTGTTGAGTCGTTTCGTACTTCACCACCCGGGCTTTCCAAGTTCTCACTACGGAGTGCGGAAGTAATATCTGAAGCGATCACCGAGCGTCCCGCCATCAAATCTGGTTTTAGCTTCACGTACATGACTTTGTACAAGCCACCAGAAAGATCGATTGAACTTACGCCCGAAATCAGACTAAAGCGATCCATTAGCACTCGCTCGGCATAATCCGTTAGCTGAGTACGGTCCATCTCAGAAGAGCTAAGGTTAATATAGAGAGACGCTTCACCAGAACCATTGTTCTTGTACACCACAGGGTCGTCTGCTTCATCCGGTAACGAGCGCTGAGCACGAGCCACCGCATCACGAACGTCACTTACCCCCGTATTTAGGTCATAACCTAGCTCAAAAGTAATCGTGATTCGCGACATACTATTACGTGTCGTCGAGCTAATCTCATCAATGCCACTGATACCCGAAAGTTGGTCTTCTAATACCGAGGTAATTTGACTCTCGATAATCGTCGCAGAAGCGCCTTCATAGCGCGTACTGATCGAGACCACTGGACTTTCAATATCTGGCATTTCACGCACTGCAAGCTTGGTAAACGACACAAAACCGAATACACATAGCAACATGCTCAATACCAGCGCGGCAACGGGGCGTTTTACAGAAACGTCAGAAAGTAACATTAGTTTGCTTCCTTAGCCGCTTTATCCTGCGCACCTTGACCACCTGAAGCACTCGAAGAGTTTACTTTTCCTGGTGCGACAATTTCTTTTACTTCAACACCATCGCGCATATTCACTATGCCTTGCACCACGATCTTGTCACCTATTTCTACGCCAGATTCAATCACAACTTCGTTATCAACACGTGCGCCAAGGAACACTTCTTGACGTTGTGCTCTATTGTTTTCATCAATGACGTAAACATAACGTTTTGTACCAGAGTACTCTAACGCTTGAACAGGGATGATTGGCGCTTCAATCGCAGGGAATGCCAAAGAAGCATTCATAAGCATACCCGGCTTAAGATGGTTTTCTGGGTTATCAAATTCAATACGAATACGAAGGTTCAGAGTTTCTGCACTGATACGGGTATCAATGCCTGTTACTTTACCGACAAAGCCCATACCGCTCCACGCACTGGTGGTCGCATCAACTTCCATCCCTACTGACAGCATAGAAAGGTAACGTTCAGGAACTTGCAAATCCAGCTCCATTATTGACAAGTCATCCAAAGTCAGTAGCTCAGACCCTGCACTGACCATTTTTCCTCGACTGAAATCAATAAAGCCAACCGTACCGGCAAAAGGAGCTGCAATATGAAGGTCCGCTAAGTTGGCTTTTGCTGCGTCAAGGCGCGCTTCCGCAATCTCCACGCTGGCTTTTTGTGCATCAATTTCTGTTTGAGTGATCGCATTACGTTTCACCAAACGCTGAAATTCTTTTAACTTACGTTGCTCATCCTTTAAGTAAGCTTTTGCTTCTACTAAAGCTGCTTGTGCTTTGTCGTCATTTAATAGAATAAGCAATTGGTCTTGTTGAACGTTCTGATTGGCTTTGACGGCGATTTGTTTCACCTTACCAGCAACCTCAGAAGCTACAATGACCGATTCCGCAGCTTCAAGCTTGCCGATTAACGATAAAGATTGATTGATTTCATGCGTTTCTACTTGTTCAGTAACAACTGTTACTGCTGACGGTCCACGCTTTACTGCGAAAGCTGCGGGTGATGCCATCAATATAGAAAGCGTCAAAATGGATAAAGTGGCTTTCATGCTCATAATCGTAACTACTAAAGAATAAATTGATATTACTTAACTGCATACAGTTTATCAGTAGATACGTTGTATAACGTCAAGTAGTGTAAATTCCGGTAAATAGTAAGTTTCCTTTTTGTTTAAAGGACATACAAAACGCTGACTTTCTGCCATCTTTGCCCAAAAAGGCAGCATTCAACGTAAAAACGTAAGAAAAACGCTTTACAGCCGGAGCGAGTTTGCTATGATGCGCTCCGCACTTGAGAGATGTGTTGGGAAAACAAATCTTAAGTATAAAAATACCCTGTAGGGGTTCCCAAGTGGCCAAAGGGGGCAAACTGTAAATGTGCCGGCACTGCCTTCGATGGTTTGAATCCGTCCCCCTACACCATATTCTTTCTTGTGTTTCTCCTTTGAACATAAGAACAACTTGGAAGCTAGGTTGGGAAACTAACTTTTAAGTATACTCTTTGTAGTATGAAAATTACCCTGGAGGGGTTCCCGAGTGGCCAAAGGGAGCAGACTGTAAATCTGCCGGCACTGCCTTCGATGGTTCGAATCCGTCCCCCTCCACCATATTCTTTCTTGTGTTTCTCCTTTGAACATAAGAACAACTTGGAAGCTAGGTTGGGAAACTAACTTTTAAGTATAAAACACCCTGGAGGGGTTCCCGAGTGGCCAAAGGGAGCAGACTGTAAATCTGCCGGCACTGCCTTCGATGGTTCGAATCCGTCCCCCTCCACCATATTGAAGAAGCCAGCTCATTGAGCTGGCTTTTTTCGTTCTATATCTTTCTATTTTTCATCATGTAATACCAATCACAGTAAGTAAGCGATCAGAGTTAGCGCAGGACAAATGCTTGAAGACAAGGTGAAGGTTTGCAATAAGTCGTTCTTTTTGAACACAGTTACCGAACATTGAAATCAGTTAGAATGAACCGCTATTTAGTCCGATAGATATCATCGTAAGTACGTCAACGATGATTGAGCTCGTATTCACTGCAACTAATTGAAGAGCTTGTGACTCTAAATTAACTCGATAGCTTTGCTTGGTTGCCTTTCGTTTTAGTAATAAAGGCAGTGAAGCAGGAGAGTTACACTATTGATCTCACTTTAGCTTCTAAAACCTTTTGCCCTCAGCCTCCCCTATCTTAGTAGGTGAACATCTTCAGATAAAGCCAGCTCAGATGCTCGCTCAATAAGATGTATTTCCGCAGGTTAGCCTTGCTTCTCGGTTCATCAGATATAAAAAATCCCGCTCGAAAGCGGGATCTTACTAAGACTAAATTGAACGATGTTGGTGATTAACCTTGAATACCAACAATCAACCAAGGTGCGTTTGGCACAGTTAGGTCTCGTTCTAGGTGCCAGATATCTTCGATGTCTTCTTCGATACCTTCTTCTGCATCTCGGTAACGACCGCTAAATTGCAGACTAAGCTGCGCTTTATTCGCGTCATAGTCAGCACGAACGATTTCAGCGTCTACATACATCACATCAGTGTGCTGCTCACCATCTAACTTCGCACGTTCTGCTTTCAAGTCTTCGAATAGGCTTGGAGAAACATACTCTTCAATCGTGTGCAGTTGGTTGTGGTTCCACGCACCTTGCAGGATTCGGTAGTGCTCACGAGAGCCATTAATGAATGCTACTTGATCAAAGCCCGGTGGGTAGTTATGTGGAATATCAGTTTGAGAACCGAAACCACCAAAGCCACCAGCGTTTGTATTTGGCTGCTGTTCAAAATTCTGCATGTTTGGTTGCTCAAACTTAGACGCATTACCACCAAATGCAGGCTGTTGACGGTGCTGATTCATGCTGCCTTGCTTGGCGCCAAGCATACCACGCATCAGTTTGAAGATAACGAACGCAATCAAACCAATGATTAGGATATCCATGAACTGGATACCTTCGAACGCACCACCAAAGAATGCGGCCAGAAGACCACCAGCAAGAAGACCACCAAGTAAACCACCCATCAAACCTTTTTTGCTTGATGTTTTAGCACCTTGTTCCTTACCTATGGTATTTGTATTTTGTTGCTGCTGTTTAGGAGCAGGTGCAGTTTTATAACTCTTACCAAAAGATTTACCACCACCGAACTTCTTCGCTTCCGCGATAGGCGTTACAGCAACCGTAAACATCAGTAAAGCAACAATCGAAAATAAACGTTTCATCGTTATCCTTAAAATTGACGATAAGTATCTAAGTATATGCATCTAACCATCCGAACACTCTGTGAGTTCAAGCAGTAGCACGCCAAAGATGAATATGGAGTCATCATACTCGCTATAATACGACAATGAAACTACCTACATCATTCGACATGTATCAGAATATTGCCAAGCTCATAGGTTTCTGACTTGATTGCCTTATTGACGCCTATTACCTAGCTGTCTATTATATTGAACAATGTTCAATATGTAGTATTAGATTATGGCGCGCAGAAACGATCACACCCGAGAAGAATTGGTAAATTTAACTCTTTCCACTGTCCAAGAATTTTTGGCGGAAAACTCATACCACGATCTCAGCCTTCGTAAGATCGCAAACATGATCGGCTATGTTCCAAGTACCTTGGTTAACGTATTTGGTAACTACAACCTGCTACTTTTACATGTTGTTGCACAAACGCTTGATGAGCTTCAACAACAAGCCACTGCCGCAACCAAAAATAGTAAAGACTCCCATCATGCACTATTTCAACTCGCTTACTGTTATCATGACTTTGCGCAGCAAAACCCATACCGTTGGCAGTTAGTATTCGAACACAATATGAATGGTGCCGAATTACCCCAGTGGCACGCGAAACGTATCGATGGTATGACTGGCATGTTAGAATCACTGCTAGCTGCGATTGCTCCTCAAAGGACTGAGCAAGAGGTGCTGCAAGCAAGCCGCGTCTTATGGTCAGGCGTTCATGGTATCACCCTACTGAGTGTGGATGATAAGTTCTTCTCTTCTGAACCTATCGACGGTAAAGAGCTGATCGACAACTTGCTTTCTAACTACTTAATGAACTGGTAATAAAGGATTATTCATGTCATCAGACAGCCAGTCGTCTTTGCTCAGACAACGAAAGTTCCTCCCCTATTTTGTCACCCAATTTTTTGGCGCTTTTAACGACAACATTTTTAAGAACGTTCTGCTGTTGTTTGTGGCTTTTGCAGGGTCAAGCGCTTTACCTATATCTAGCAACCTGTTCATTAACTTAGCGGCTGGCTTGTTTATTCTTCCATTCTTCTTATTCTCTGCATCAGCTGGCGTACTGGCAGATAAATACGAGAAGTCATGGTTTATCCGTAAAGTGAAACTGTTTGAAATCGGCATCATGATGTTGGGAGCGATTGGCTTTATCACCGAAAGCTATGGCGTCTTACTATTACTTCTGTTTTTGATGGGTACCCAATCGGCTTTCTTTGGTCCAGTTAAATACGCACTGCTTCCTCAGCAACTCAACGAAAGAGAATTGGTTCCTGGTAACGCCTTAGTCGAAGCCGGTACGTTTATCGCGATTTTGGTTGGTACACTTGGCGCTGGTCTTATCGCATCTGCAGACAATTCAAAATATCTTGCAGCATTCTGCGTCGTTATCTTTGCAGTTTTAGGCTACCTCTCTAGCCGCTTTATTCCATTTGCATCGGCAAGTGCACCGGACATCCAATTCAAATGGCAGCCATACAAGCAAACCAAACACACGCTTTCAATCGCTAAATCTGATCGTATTGTCTTCCAATGCATCATGGCGATCAGTTGGTTCTGGTTCTTGGGTGCGGCCTATCTGACACAATTCCCAAACTTCACTAAGCTCTACTTGAACGGTACTGAAAGCGCGGTTTCTTTCCTTTTAGCGCTCTTCTCGGTTGGTATTGCTGTGGGCTCTATGGCGTGTAACTGGCTCTCCAATCATCGTATTGAAGTGGGCATCGTACCTATTGGAGCTTTGGGCATCACAATATTCGGCTTCTTGATGGCGACATCGATTCCAACCGACTTACCCCGTTTCCACACATTCGCTGAATTTGTTAGCTATGAGGCATTCTGGTCACTGTTCTTTTATTTATTGATGATTGGGGTGTCCGGCGGTCTGTTTATCGTCCCGCTATACGCCTTAATGCAATACCGAGCGAAAGAAACTGAGCGAGCGCAAGTCATTGCAGGCTTGAATATCTTCAATTCTCTGTTCATGGTGGGCAGCGCAATACTAGGTATTGTTTGTCTGAGTGTGCTTGAAATGAGCATCCCTCAATTGTTCGCACTGCTCGCGATCCTAAACTTCTTAGTTGCTGCGTACATCTTTCTGCAGATTCCTATCTTCGTTGTGCGCTTTGCAATGTGGGTGGTTACTCACACCATTTACCGTGTAAAGCATAAGAACTTGCATCACCTTCCTGAGCACGGGGGCGCGTTGATTGTCTGTAATCATGTTAGTTACATGGACTCTCTGTTATTAAGTGCTGTTTGCCCTCGCCTTATTCGATTTGTAATGGAAGAGGACTACGCAAACCTTCCTCCTCTGCGACGTTTCCTTCGTCGAGCGGGAGTGATTCCGATCTCTGCAAGTAATCGAACGTCTATTCGTCGTGCATTTAATGATGTAGAAAAAGCACTAAGTGAAGGTCATATCGTGTGTATTTTTCCTGAAGGGCGTTTAACGTCAGATGGAGAAATTAACGAGTTTATGCGTGGTATCGATATCATTCTTCGTCGCAGCCCAGTTCCTGTTATTCCGATGGCGTTAAAAGGTTTGTGGGGAAGCTACTTCAGCCGAGCGAAAGGTCGCGCATGTAAAGGGTTGCCAACTCGTTTCTGGTCTAAACTGGAAATCGAAGCGGGTACTCCGGTCGATCCAAAACAAGCCAGTGCGCAAGTCATGTTTGAGAAAGTGAAAGCACTTCGAGGCGACTGGCGCTAAACTCAAACATCGTATTTTCTATTCTTGAACATGCGTTTAGTTTTACTGAACGCATGTTCAATTCATTAAGACTTTCTGACCGAACACGTTACTGTATACTCTACGCTTTAATTCACAACAACGAACGACGCCCTTGAATACAAAGAATATCCCCTTTGGATTGGCACTACTGTTTTGTTTAACCCCTTTCGTGTCCTCTCCTATCGCACTTGTGATCGGTTTTCTATTGGCGAGCTTTAGCCTAGTTCCGACCGAGCTCCCTATCGCCTCTTTTACCAAGAAACTGCTTTCCTACTCAATTATTGGCTTAGGTTTCGGTATTCATTTTGAGCAGGCTCTAGCAGTTACCTCCGACGGCATTGGCCTGATCATTGCGACGATTCTTGGCACGCTAGTGATCGGCATGATGATCGCAAAAGTCATCAAGCTCGAACGTACCACGGCCTACTTAATCGCTTCTGGTACCGCCATTTGTGGTGGTAGTGCGATTGCCGCTGTAGCGCCTGCTATCAAAGCTAAAGATGAACAAATTGGCCTAGCTCTCGCGACCGTTTTTGTTCTGAATTCGTTAGCACTGTTTATTTTTCCTGTGATTGGTCATGCCATCGGTTTGGATCAGCATACATTTGGAACATGGGCAGCAATCGCAATCCACGATACCTCTTCTGTTGTGGGCGCAGCATCTGCATACGGTGAGGAAGCGCTCACAACAGCAACAACATTGAAACTTGCTCGCGCGTTATGGATCATTCCTGTCGCCCTAGTCAGTGCGGTGATCTTTTCTCGTGGAAACGGTGAGGAAGGCAAAAGTAAGTTAGTGATCCCTTACTTTATTTTCTGGTACTGCGCTGCAATTGCGTTTAGCGATTTCTTCCCTCAATTTGAAGTGGTATATCAAGGCATCTTTGCCATTGCAAAACAGGCACTTGTGGTGTGTTTGTTCTTGATTGGTTGCAGCATTTCAGTGTCAAAGCTGAAATCGGCAGGCGCAAAGCCACTGTTATTTGGCGTTACCTTGTGGGTGCTCATTTCCACGACATCTTTAGGATGGCTACTTTTCAGCTAGCCCGTGGTTAATTTTTTGTGGCTGAGTTAACTCTGCTTTTCGAGTGCTTTGACTTCTGTGCACCAACACCAAAGCAATCGCAATCAGAAAAGCGGTTAACTCAGCTAATGAGCGCATTAAGCCCTCACTGCTGACAGCAATGCCAATTTGCAATAACACCGCTGCTTCTAGCACTAACTTGATCATCCTGAACCTTATGCTTTATTCCTTTATCTTTAAGCATGATTATGATTCAGAGTTATAAGAATGCGAAATTCCCTTTTCGACTAATTCATTGCGAAATCAACTAATATGACTTTCTATCCAAGAGATAAAGGTTTTCACTTTAGGTCGGTGCTCGTAGCCTGAAGGGCAAATTAAGTCGTATCCCAACTGGGTATCCATCATCGGATAAGGGCTGACCAGCTCACCTTTATCTAAAAAATCTTTCACGAATCGATAGCGCCCCATCGCGACCCCGACGTGATTTCTTGCCGCTAGCAGAGCCATATCACGGTGACTTACGCAGTAAAAATGCTGAAAAATATCAATATCCAGCTCCATATAAGTCACCCATCGCTGCCATACATCCGAACCGAGAGCATGAATAAAGTTAATCCGTCGGAGTGACTTCATGCCATCTTCCAGAATATTCAGTTCCTTCATGTACTGAGGCGTACAGACCGGAACGTACTTTTCACCAAATAGTCGCTGGCGATACACATCAACCAAATGATCCGTATCGTAAAAAATCGCCACATCAATCTGGTTGGTCACCAAGTCGAGTTGGTTTTCTTGGGCGAAAAGGTTGAGGTTAAACCCCGGGAAATGACGTTGGAAATCCGCAATACGAGGCATCAGCCATCCATTCAAAAAACCTGGCGATGCAGCAATGTTTAATTCCCCCACCAAGTCCGTCGACTTAATCTCTTCAATCTCATTAAAAATGGTACTGAGTGACGTAGATAACGTTTTTTGAAATCGATGCCCTTCTGATGTCAGTTCTAGTTTGCGGGTGCCTCGAACAAACAGAGAGAAACCAAGCTCCTGTTCTAAGACTTTGATGCGATGGCTTACAGCTCCTTGAGTTAAGTGCAGCTCTTTTGCTGCCTGCGTAAAGCTAAGATGCTTCGCTGCAATACTAAAGGTATGAAGGTTTCGAAGCAGTAACTGTTGGTTTGCCATGATCGACCATTCATTAAAAATATTAATTCATGATAGTAGTGAATTCGTTTGTTTGCGTCGATAATTAAGTTTTAAATAGCCCTTAGAAACTTAATAAAAACGTCACTTTCAAACATAGATCATGTTTTAGGTGGCATTAAAATTATAGGGGCAAATATGAATATACTCGGCTACATGCAAAAAGTCGGTAAGGCATTAATGGTTCCGGTAGCGACCTTACCCGCTGCGGCAATCTTAATGGGGATTGGCTACTGGATAGATCCGGTCGGCTGGGGTTCTGAGAGTGTTTTGGCGGCATTCCTCATTAAATCAGGCGGAGCCATCATCGATAACATGGCGGTACTGTTCGCCGTCGGCGTCGCATTTGGATTGAGCAAAGATAAAAACGGCTCAGCAGCACTGTCTGGCTTCATTTGCTTTATGGTACTGACGACGCTACTCGCACCGGGTGCCGTCACACAGCTAATGGATGTCGCTGCAGATGAAGTGCCGGATGCCTTCAACAAAATCAACAACCAGTTCATCGGTATCTTGGTGGGTATTATCTCCGCTGAAATCTACAACCGTTATTCAGGCGTAGAGCTACCAAAAGCGCTGGCGTTCTTTAGTGGCAAACGCCTAGTACCAATCCTCACCTCTATCGCAGGTATGGCGTTGGCTTTTGTTCTGCTTTACGTATGGCCTGTGATTTACGATGCATTAATTATTTTCGGAACCAAACTTGAATCCATGGGGGCGGTTGGCGCCGGTTTATTTGGCTTCTTTAACCGTCTAATGCTAACAATCGGCATGCACCACGCGCTTTATCCTGTCTTCTGGTTTGATGTGGTTGGCATCAACGACATTCCTAACTTCTTAGGCGGCGCACAGTCTATTGCTAATGGCACAGCTGTAGTCGGCCAGACGGGTATGTACCAAGCAGGTTTCTTCCCAATCATGATGTTTGGTCTGCCGGGCGCTGCTCTTGCGATTTATCACTGTGCTGATAAGCAAAACAAAACCAAAGTGTTCTCTATCATGCTAGCTGCGGCAATGGCGTCCTTCTTCACTGGTATTACAGAGCCTCTAGAGTTCAGCTTTATGTTCCTAGCGCCAGTGCTGTACCTAATTCACGCGGTACTGACTGGTATCTCAATGTACATTGCAGCAAGCATGCAGTGGATGGCGGGCTTTGGTTTCTCAGCAGGTTTTGTTGACTTCGTACTATCAAGCCAAAACCCACTGGCAACCAAATGGTACATGCTGATCCCACAAGGTTTAGTCTTCTTTGCGATTTACTACAGTGTATTCCGCTTCGCAATCATCAAGTTCAACCTGCGAACACCAGGTCGTGGCGAAGACATGGAAAAAGAAGTGACTGAGAACGTTGGCGAACTTGCAAAAGACTATATTGCAGCGATTGGCGGTGCAGACAATATCCTAGAAGTGGACAACTGCATTACTCGACTTCGTTTGACCGTAAAAGATTCATCCCTAGCTGACGAAGCAAAACTGAAACAACTCGGCGCAGCAGGCGTGGTTTGTATTGGTAAAGGTGGCCTGCAAGTCATCATCGGCCTAGGCAAAGTAGACAAAGTAGCTGAGCAGATGAAACTCGCGCTCGCTAACTAAAGAATTGTGGTGACTCACCATCACCACATCCCCCTGAAGTGCAATAACGCTTAGTCACCGTTTTGCACTTCATTTTTTAACCAGTCTTTCACTGCTTTGCGCGACACTTTAATACCACCACCCAACAGGGTTTGAGGCATTGCGTAATACGCTACTGGCCATTTGAATTTCTCTAGCTTAGTTTTTAGGTATTGCTCGTACTGTACTTTGCTCAATAACGATTCTGTTTGAATCACAGCCACTGGTCGATGTCCAAATTCAACATCTTCTACTGGAACAACGATGCTTTGTGAAACACTCTCGAGTTGGTTCAGTACCGCTTCAATTTCTTCACAGTGAACATTCTCACCGCCCGAGATAAATTGGTTATCTGCTCGACCAATGATCTTGAGTTCGTCGCCTTGCCACTCTCCGAGATCCTTGCTGTCGAACCAACCATTTTCATTCAGAAGTGAGGTAACTGAGCCTTGCTTGAAATAGCCTGCCGCTAGTGTTTTCCCGCCGATATAAATACGCTCTTCCACCAGCTTAATATCGCGATTTCGTAATAGATGGCCCGCGTTACTGATGCTATCAATTTGCTTTGCAGTTACGGTTGAGGCCGCTTCTGTCATGCCATAACCTAGCCAAGTTTCAATGCCTTGCTGTGTTGCTCGCAGTGCCAACTCATGAGCAACATGACTACCGCCCAGTAAGACATGCGAGAGAGACAATTCGACTTGTTCATCCAGTAAACGCTTAAGTTGTGTCGCAACTAAAGAAGCATGAGAGACACCAACAATGTCTTCAGCAAGATTTCCGCCCCCCACTTTGAGCGTTGCGCCAGCAAATAGCCAGCGATAGACAATCGCTAAGCCTGACACGTGGTAAAGCGGCAAGGAAAGCAGCCAAGTATCTTGATGGTTGAATTGGAATTCGCTTAACAGACCTTGAGCAGAAGCCAGGTGCTGACGATGAGTATGCACCACGGCTTTAGGGATGCCTGTCGAGCCAGAGGTAAACACAATAGATGCTAAAGCATCATGTGCGTAGCCTTCGTTTGAAGTGCCAACGTCACTTTGCGATTCGCTATCCAGATTCGAAAGCTGGATGATACCTAGTTGCGATAACTGCTGTTCAGAGTAGCCACTGGCAACACCATCAGCAAACCACACAAAACGTTGTTGAGTTGGCTTATATAGCGTCGTTAACTTACCTGAAAGAGCCTCAAAAGGCTGCGGCATGGTCAACGCGGCAATTGCACCTATCTGCTGAGCGGCAAGATAAAACCACAGGGTTTCAACTTGGTTCTTACCGACCAAAGTCACCACATCTCCGCTCATCACACCTTGCAGTTGGAGGGAGTCAACATACTGGTCAACACGCGCCATCAATTGCTGCCAGTTGAATGACTCTGTGTTTGTTTCAAGCGCAATAGAAAAAGGGCTCACTTGAGCCCAGTATTTCCATGGTGCAATCGCAATATTATCTATGCTGAATGCCACACTAACTCCTGCTCTGAAAGCGGAATAATTGGAAGGTCGCACTTCGGCCAACCTTGCTCTAGCTGTGCTTTGAACAAGCTAATGGTATCCAAACCTGGGAGCTCATTTGGAAGTTGCCATTGTGCTAATCGCGCAAGCTGGTTAAGGCCAAGACTTGATTCAATGCTTGAACTGATCACCGCTTTGATACCCAGCGTCTTAGCCTTCTCAATCAGCTTAATACAAAAATCAACCGAACCAATCAATGTTGGCTTAATGATGATGGTTTTTACGCCCGTAAGGTCTTCTAAGCTGAAGTCTTCACGGCGAACCGCGTCTTGCAGCGTCTCATCCCACGCGATTGCGATACCGGTATTAATAGCAAAAGATAGGCTGTCACCCGGAGAGCGGCATGGCTCTTCCAAGAAGGTGATACGCTGGCGCAGTGATGGTGCAATGTACTTAGCAAACTGCTGTGCTTTTTCTGGCGTCCAAGCACGGTTTGCATCAAGACGAAGAGTAAGTTGTGGGATCGACTCAAGGAACAAGTTCACCAGCATACCGTCACGAATCGGCTCGTAAAGACCCACTTTTACTTTTGCAACTTTCTCACCTTCCATCTCGTTCAGCTTAGGGATTAAGTCATCTGGGTCACCATTACACAGTGGTGCAACTTGGTACTTACCAGCCTCTGGCAAACCTCCTTCAAGCTCCAATTGAGCCATCGACAAGCCAAACGCAACCGATGGGTACATATGGTTGTAATCCAAAGGTAAGTTTGCTACCCAGCGCTCTGCTTGCGCTTGCAGTTGAATCCCGGCTTCTTCAGTACGTTCCAAACTAAAGCCAATCAGAGGAGCGACTTCACCACGACCGACTTTATCGCCTTCAGATAATTCAACGATATAACCTGTACGTTCAGTTAGCTTGTTATCACGCAGTATTACGCCACTGTCCATTGGTAGGCAGTAACGGTAAATCTTCGCTTTACGCATAATTCGAATCCTATGTAATGCCGTATATTCTGAGCTTTTTAACGAGACAACCCGTTAGCCTCCCAGAGGGCGAGGCGCTCAGGACGAAAAACGAAACAGAGGAGCACATGGCTCCTCTTCTTATACGGATTATGGGTTACGAGGGAATTTGTCGAAGTCTGGACGACGTTTCTCGTTGAATGCGTTACGACCTTCTTGGCCTTCATCCGTCATGTAGAACATCATAGTCGCGTTACCCGCAAGTTCTTGTAGACCCGCTTGACCATCACAGTCCGCGTTCAATGCGGCTTTCAAACAACGCAGTGCCATTGGGCTGTGTTGAAGAACTTCACGACACCAACGAACGGTCTCTTTCTCTAGATCCGCTAGTGGTACTACTGTGTTTACTAGGCCCATATCTACCGCTTCTTGAGCGTTGTAGAAACGGCATAGGAACCAGATTTCGCGCGCTTTCTTCTGGCCTACGATGCGAGCCATGTAAGATGCGCCCCAACCACCGTCAAAAGAGCCTACTTTAGGGCCAGTTTGACCAAATTGAGCGTTATCTGCTGCAATCGTTAGGTCACACATCATGTGCAGTACGTGACCACCGCCCACAGCCCAACCTGCTACCGATGCAATTACTGGTTTTGGACAAGTACGGATATCACGTTGGAAGTCTAAGACGTTTAGGTGGTGCGTACCTTGGTCATCTTTGTAGCCGCCGTAGTCGCCACGGATCTTCTGATCACCACCTGAACAGAAAGCGTCTTCGCCTAGACCAGTTAGGATGATCACACCAACACCAGAGTCGTAGCGCGCGTCTGCTAACGCATCAATCATCTCTTTTACCGTTTGAGGACGGAAAGCATTGCGCACTTGAGGGCGTGCAATGGTAATTTTCGCAATACCATCTTCAGATTTGTGGTAGTGGATATCCTCGTATTTGTCGCCGCAATCTTTCCATTGAACCGGAGCGTAAAGTTCTTCTTCAGAAATGCCTACTGTTTTAGCCATGGTGATTCCCATTGTTCTCGTTGCTCTCACTCAAAGTGAGAATGAATTATTTGATTAACTTGCCTCGCAAATCGCTGTGGTTGCTCTTGGTGGACGTTATGTCCAGCACCTTCGATTTGTCGATACGCCAACCCGCTTGTCTCAGCCAGTTGGCAAAATTTTTTGTCTTTCGTACCACAGATGTAATGCAGCGGAACCGCTTGTCTTTGCAATGCTGGCAGCAAGTAAGATTGCGTTGCCAAAGAAGTCGCAAGCAGCATGTCCGCAACCGCAGAGCCAAGATTAGCACTTCGTTTCGCGATTAATGTTTGTCTTTGCTCATGGTTTAGTGAAGAAAAGACCTGCTGTTGGTACCAATCGTTCAAAACACAGGCAAGAGGCTCTGTTTTAAAACGCTTTGCCCAGCGCGAATCGTTATCGAATCGTGCTTGTTTCTCTGACTCACTTTGAAGCCCGAAGTTTCCTCCTTCAACAATGCTTCCACAAATATTGAGATCTGGAAAACATTGGTGAGCAAGGCCATGCATAGCAATGCGTCCACCCATTGAGTAACCAATCAGGATAAGCGGTTGTTGCGAAGGAAATAGTAAAGATAGTGCGGAATTGAGTAATTTGCAGCAATCATTCAGATCGCTGCAAAAAATAGATTGGCTGCGCCCGTGCCCGGGTAAGTCAATCGTTACTCGGTCATACTGAGGTAAAGCGCTCAAGCACTGTTGCCAATCCTCGCCACTGCCGAGCAAACCATGCAAAAACACCAGAGTCGGCAAAGTGCTCCCTTGCTGTATTTCAGTTGCGGGAAAATGTTCAGAATAGAGCATGCAAATTCTTATTGAAGGCTCTTAAATGATCAGTCGCTTGATTTGGTGGCGTTTGAACTTCCAACACTAATGTGCCTTGCCCTGAAGCAAAATGTTCAGAAACTAAAGATTGGTATTCAGCCAGTGTTTCAGGCTTACCGTATTGCAAACCGAATTGCTTCGCAGCATGTTCAAACTGATAACCGTGCGGCATTTGATAGAACTTTTCTCGATGTGAGGCGGGTACTGGCAGCATATCAAAAATAGCACCACCATCATTATTGGTAATCACAATAACCGTAGCCTGCTTAGTATGTGTAAACAAAGCGAGAGAGTTCGTATCATAAAGTGCAGATGTGTCGCCAATGTACATCAACATTGAGTTATTGCGCGCACGTTGCACACCGCTCGCCGTTGCAAACAAACCATCGATGCCAGACGCACCTCGATTAGTAAAGACCTCAGTGTTGTTCAACTTGCCAAACATATCAACCAAGCGAACAAACAAACTGTTACCCATGAACAGGTCGACACCTTGCGCACGTTTCGCCACATCAATAGCTAAAGCAATCTCATTGAGCTCACTCTGAGGATCAGAAATAAATAACGCTTTCGAATTTTGGCTTACCTGCTGAATCTCTTCTGCCAACGTGTTAGCCCACCCCGCATGACAAGACTCACAACAAGACGATTGGGCAACCCAATCAGAAGGCTCTGCAACCCAATGAGATTGTGGTAGATGGCTTTGGTTGTCACGTCCTAAGCGCGGAGAAATCAACCAATAATCAGCTTGAGATGACAAAACCTGCTTCTCTAGCCACTGATTTAAGCGCTTTGAGATAACACGGCTACCAAACTGAACAATGAGATCACAGCACTCTATTTGCTGTTCAAACTTCGAGTGCTGCAGCCATAAATCGTAGTATGCCCAATCAGAACTAATGCCGCTTTGTGGGTCAGATAAAACAGGCCACCCCATCTTGTCGGCAAACTGCTTGGCAGCTTGTGCTTGCTCTAAAGGTAAGCTGCCGATAATCACCAAACCTTTCTTGTCAAAGCAGGCCGGATGCTCGTCGTTAGCCAGTGAGATAAAACGGCGACAATAAGTATCCGAGCTCTCCTGCCAAGATGCTACGGCATCAAGATAGCTTTGATACGTGCTCTTTTCTCCATTGGAGTACAAAGGCTCTGGAAACGCACAGTTAATGTGTACCGCACTGCCTTTTAAGCGCTGAGTAAACATCACTTCATCAACCGACGTTAGTAACCAATTGAGTGGTGTTGTTAGCGAAGGACTCGGCAAGTTCAAACTGTCACAAACGTGCTGCGAAAAAATGCCAAGCTGGTTGATGGCTTGATTAGCGCCACAGCCCACCAGCTCCATCGGGCGATCAGCGGTAAGCACCACCAGTTTTTCACCCGTTAGCTTCGCTTCTGCAATAGCAGGTAATAAATTCGCGACCGCCGTACCGGATGTCACGATAACTACCACAGGCTCGTTACTTGCCTTCGCAAGTCCCAGCGCCATAAAGCCCAATCCACGCTCATCAAAATGGGTATGGATAGTAAAGTTATGGTTATCTACGGCTTCTAGCGTTAATGGTGTTGAACGCGAGCCTGGCGCGATACAAACATGGTTCACACCGAAGCGGTTTAGCTCTGTTAGGAGAGTTTCAGACCAAATTCGATTCAGTATTGCTTGATCCACATTCATGACGCCACTCCAAGTGGAGGATGGTCTGAAATAAGAGAGAGTAGTGTCGACATTTTTTTATCTAACTCAGCCCATTCATGCTCAGCAACAGAACCCGGAACAATACCCGCTCCAGCAAACAATTGAACTTGATCACCAAGAACTAAAGCACTTCTGATTGCGACACAAAACTCTGCTCGCTCATGGCTAATGTAACCCATCGAACCAGCATACCAACCGCGCGCAAATGGCTCGTTGTCTAAAATAAACTGCATCGACTCTTTACGCGGCAAACCCGCGACTGCTGCCGTCGGTTGCAAAGCTGAGAGCAATTGCACACCGTTGATCCCTGCTTTCAGGTCTGCATGAATATTTCTCTTGAGATGCTGAACCTTTCTCAATCGAACCAAACGAGGCTCTTGCTCTACCTCAACATGCTCTGAATGAGGCGACAATCGTTCAATGATGTCATCAACCACATATTGGTTCTCGTTGAGGTTCTTAGTATCTTGTGATAACCAGTTTGCTAGCTCCATATCTTGAGTCGCGTTATCGCCGCGCCCAATAGTTCCGGCTAGGGCTTCAGTAAAGAGCTCATGCCCCACACGTGAATACAAACGCTCAGGAGTCGATCCCATAAAGCTATGTTTGCTATCTAAGCTCAGAAGGAAATGAAAGCTATGGTGGTTGTTTAAGTAGCTTGCCTTTAAAAGCTGCGCCGCAGAAAGGATCGAGTCTAGCTGAATTTTCGATCTGCGCGCCAAAACCACTTTCTTAAAGTCATCTCTTTCAATACCCGTCAGGACTTTCTCCACTAACGTGGTCCACTGAGGTTTAGTCGGGGCGTGCTCAATAGAGCGAATATGAGAGGAAATCGGCGCAAGGCTTGGCACATCACAAACTAACTTCTTCAAGCCTGTTAATGTACGATTTTTATCTTCTGAGATATTGACCGCAAGAGACCATTTCTGATCGAAACGAATCAACTCAATCTGGGGAAGAAAAAAGAAAGATGGCATGCAGCGGCGATTCTTCTCGTGCTGACCATCAAATGAACGACCGCCCCAAACGCGTTGGCCTTCGCCAAGGATCGTATACGCTGGGCCTGGTTCAACAAAAGAGTGAAGCTGACCAAGGGCAACAACTTCTTCACGAGTATCACGGGACTGCCAGTAAAACTTGGGAAAAAGTGGTTGTGCTTCAAGCCAATCAATGAATGCGAAATTGGGTTTCTCGCAGAGTGGCTCTACTAAACGTGTTTGATTGCCTTCCGTTTGCTGAACTCGCTCGATAATTCTCTTTACGGCTTGATGGAACTGTGACAAATCAACCTCGAAACATGTGAGGATAGTGGTAACTGACGGCTACTCTAAGTTTAGACCTAAAGCAAATCAAGGTCGTATGTGATCTTTTGCAAAATCCTGTGATACCAACCGGACAAAAGATAGCCAGCAAACGGATAATTTACAGATTTTTATTCTATTAAAAAACAAATTATTGTATTTTAATAAAGAAATTAACGATTTTTTAGGAATTAAGCAATGCAAAATATCGGGATGTCGTCAAAACTCGACAATGTCTGCTACGACATTAGGGGTCCTGTACTCAAACATGCTAAACGCATGGAGGAAGAGGGGCATAAAATCCTAAAGCTAAACATTGGTAACCCCGCCCCATTTGGTTTTGACGCCCCTGATGAGATTCTAGTAGATGTAATCCGCAATCTACCAACGTCTCAAGGCTACTGTGATTCCAAAGGTATCTACTCTGCACGTAAAGCCGTTGTACAACACTACCAACGCAAAGGCATCCGCTCTCTTGATGTTGAAGATGTCTACATTGGTAACGGTGTATCAGAGCTGATCGTAATGGCAATGCAAGCGCTATTGAACAATGGCGATGAAATGCTAATTCCAGCACCTGACTACCCACTGTGGACAGCGTCTGTTGCACTGTCTGGTGGTAAGCCGGTCCATTACTTATGTGATGAAGGTGCAGACTGGTATCCAGATTTAGAAGACATTAAAAAGAAAATCACACCAAAAACACGTGGTATTGTGCTGATCAACCCGAACAACCCAACTGGCGCGGTATACAGCCGTGACTTCTTGTTGGAAGTGATTGAGATCGCACGCCAGCACAAGCTGATCATTTTTGCTGATGAAATTTACGACAAAGTGCTTTACGACGGTGCAACACACACGTCTGTTGCCACGTTAACTGAAGATGTATTGGTAATGACCTTCAACGGTCTATCAAAAGCGTACCGTGTTTGTGGTTTCCGTGGTGGCTGGATGTTCCTCACTGGCCCTAAACACTTGGCGCAAGGCTACATCAATGGCTTGGAATTGCTTTCTTCAATGCGTTTATGTGCCAACGTTCCAATGCAGCATGCAATTCAAACCGCGCTAGGTGGCTACCAGAGTATTAATGAGCTGATCCTACCGGGCGGTCGTCTTCTTGAGCAACGTAACCGCGCTTACGAGCTGATCAACCAGATCCCTGGTGTTTCTTGCGTGAAACCAAAAGGCGCAATGTATCTGTTCCCGAAAATCGATACTAAGATGTACAACATTAAGAACGACCAACAAATGGTGTTGGACTTCTTGAAACAAGAAAAAGTACTGCTGGTCCAAGGTTCTGGCTTTAACTGGCCAAAGCCAGATCACTTCCGTATCGTAACGCTACCACACGTAGAAGATCTCGAAACCGCGATTGGTCGCTTTGAAAGATTCTTAACCACATACAGCCAGTAGTAATTACTTCTGATCTCTCATATGCTTAGAGGAGCTCCTAGTGAGCTCCTTTTTTTGTATCAGAATCAAAATTGGAGACAGCAATGAAAGAAAGCCATTTTTTCGCCCACTTGGCACGAATGAAGCTAATCCAACGCTGGCCCTTAATGCGCTCCGTATCACCGGAAAACGTCTCAGAACATAGCTTGCAGGTTGCTTTTGTCGCTCATGCACTCGCACTAATTAAGAACAAAAAATTCGGTGGTAGCCTCAACCCAGAACGCATCGCCATTCTTGCGATGTATCACGATTCAAGTGAAGTTTTGACTGGCGATTAGTTCGTTTTCCTTTTTTTGCGTAAAACACTTTCTTAGTTCGTATTTTGTACTATGTTTACATGTAGTAGCAGATTAAGGAGCGTAGCGTGAAAGAGAAAAACAGCACATTTATGGCTTGGATAACTCGATTACCACTGATCAAACGTTGGGCCTTAATGCATTGCTTTCAAGAAGAAAACGTTTCAGAGCACTGTCATCAGGTATCTGTCATCGCGCACTTACTTACCGTCATTAAGAACAAAAGATATGGAGGTACACTCAGCCCTGATAGAGCGGCTGTGATAGCTATATATCACGAGATCTCAGAGACTAAATTGCAAGACATCAACTCAAAAACCAAGTATCACAGCCCCGAATTCACAGCAGCTTTTAAAAAACTTGAAGATATAGCGGAACTAGAATGCTTAGATACACTACCTGAAGACTTACGCGAGGAATTTGAGGGACTAATCGTTCAAAGGCATGTTGACCCCCAATACAAATCAATAGTAAAAGCGGCAGATATCCTAGCTGCATATATAAAAACAATTAATGAGTTAAGATTTCACAACAATGAGTTTCTACACGTAGAAGAAGGGTTAGCATTACGTATAGAACAGCTCAAAACAGATATGCCTGAAGTACAAGATTTTATGGATGTGTTTTGCGAAAGTTGCACAACAACTTTTGATAAAATTTCTGGGTAGACACCTCAATGAAACAAGAATACTTTACTATTAATCAACTAACCGAAGCGGTACTTGATAGTAGCAAAGTAGAGTTAACGTCCGACGAAAAGTCGTCATTGATAGTTTTTCGAGAGTTCTTGATAGCTAGTAGGACGCAAGATATTTTGTTATCAAAGTTCGGCGAGTTCAATTTCCTTGAATTTAATCATTACTTATCATTGTCTAAGCCCTCAAAACGTCGCTATGTTATATCGACAACTGTAAGAAGACTATTCGAAAAGGCGAACTCTATACTTAATTGTTTTACAAGATGCCCAAGCTCATGGCCAACCCCACCAAAACCTAAACCATCACACTTTGAGCCTCTATCGACCGAACAACTAGATACACTCAGATCCTTTCTAAAGAAACAAATAGACTTGGCCTATCAAAAGGAATCTATAGCGTCAGTCGCGATTAAGACAGGAGTCCCAAGTACTAGAACTGGTCTGGAATTTTGGAGAAAAGACAACCAAGATAACAACTTACCTCGCTTCAAAAACTGGACTAGTAACCTAGTTGACACGTTGGCAACTTTCTACTCTGCTCACCCTGAATACCCTAATAATGTTACTCGGGAAATGCAGAAAACAGGTGGCAAGTACTACGTACCTAGAGACCTTACCTATACCAATCTTAATAACCCTATTGTTACGATAATGAAGCGTATCGTAATGCAAAACGTAAAATCTTACACTCCCTTCATACCCAATGAGCCAGGTTTAAACAACAAGGAAATTCTCTCATACCTTTACCCTGACTTTAGAGAGATGATAGCCATAAAGACTGCTATTTGCCTCGAAACAGGGTGGTCGCCTGATATCACAGATAAAATTAATCCATACGATTTTACATTTGACCCTATCCCAATAGAGAGTGATTGGGTCTTCATTAAGTCAACAAAGGCTAAAGGTGCAGCATTAAATAAAAATTCCCGCATACGAGAGCAACGAGAAATGATTCATCCGAGCTCAAAAAAAAATCGATACAGCGCCTACAATTTAATTAAGTTGCTTGTTAAAAGGACATCTAGACTTAGACAGGGTCATTTGTACTCAAAAGCTATTTCAGACATTAATGCACCCCCTGCGTTTGTCAGTTTTACAACTAATACGAAAGTTCAAATTGTTGCCTCTCATCCAGCAAGAGGCGAAGTAAATCGCCAAGCTGCACAGAAATATCTAGCTAATGAACTTGGATTTAACTTAGATCTTCGTCAACTTAGGCCAACTAGGCTATACCTCAATGAGACCGAAAACAACCTACCACTATTGCTCCAGGTAATCTTATTTGGGCATTCAACTTCGGCGATTACCGATGGAATCTATAAAGATAACGCTCATTTCAACCAAATCCGAAAAGACAAACTATCTTGTGAACTCGACAGCATAGCAGAAAGTATTAGTGATGGTTCGTTCAAAGGCACCTTGATACCCCTACGAACACATCGCTCTATTCAAAAGAAAATACTCACTATTTACTCTAATCAATGCGGGGAGTCTCCACTTGCAATATGTAATGACCCTACGAGGCCAGACTGGAAAGTAACTCACGGAAAAATTAAAACACCTTGTAGACAATTCAACAAATGCCTCCTTTGCTCTCAATCATCAGTTACTAGTAACAACATCCCATTCATTGTTGATAGATACTTATATTTAGATCAAATACGCCGAACCTCACGCGATAGTCACTTTGAATCCATCCATGGCGATGAATTCAAAGCAGCAAAAGAAGTTATCGATTGCTGGCCTTATAAAGAAGAAATTGAAGAAGCAGAACTTAGAAGTGCATCAGAAGGATACCTTCTCCCACCAATTATCTCGGAGAATTACACATGAAGCTTATAGACTTTAGTAAAGCTGACCTAAGTGAAGACTTTGATATTTTAGAAGGTATAAAATTCAGCGAAGATAGTTGGCGCATACAACATGCACAATCAGAGCATCTAACAATGAACTTCGATAGAATCACCAGTCAAAGAGATTTGTCGAATATTAGAGATATTGTCACAATCGTTAAAATCTTCTCGTATTACCATTTTCCAAAGAAAATCAACTTGAATATCACTAGTTGGAAGACTGCGAGTAGTAGGTTCAGTATGTTCGTGACTACGGCTAAGTACTTCCTTCTCAATAAAGGACTTACAACCAGTAGACTGCTATCGAACATCACTCAAAAGCAATGTAGGCAATACATAGACCAATGCGTAGAGCAATATAGAAATAACGTTGTCGGCTCTTCACTAAAACTCTCTAGTGCAATACTTTTTTTTGATACATGGTGTGATTTAACAGAAAAAGGCTTATTACCCTCTCAATTAACAATCCCGTACAGTAAACACTCAATAATTAACAAAAAACTACGTTCTGAGATTCATCAACTTAAAGAGGCGAGTACCTCTCCATGGAGCCCCCTCTCTGCTGACGTAATCAAATCTGTTTTTGATGAGTCGGTAAAATACATACAAGAACTTTCACCAACTATTATTGAGTGCTCAAACCTTATAAGAAACAGAGGACGATTAGGTCAAGGACAATCTTATGGGGCAGTTAGACAAGACGGCAAAACAAAGAAACTTTTCAAAACCTTACAACATATTCAAATCCCTGAAATCTCAAATGGGGTAATGCT
This sequence comes from Vibrio sp. WZ-1, assembly GCF_052037695.1. NCBI lineage: Bacteria > Pseudomonadati > Pseudomonadota > Gammaproteobacteria > Vibrionales > Vibrionaceae > Vibrio > Vibrio sp. WZ-1. The sequence goes on from NZ_JBQEQR010000080.1 coordinate 234,631, forward strand.
CTATGATTTCAAACCAATTACAAAGATAGTAAGTAGTCTCGGTTATTCTTGTGGCTGGCAATATCGAACCACTATCAACATTACTGAAATACGCCCCTCCGTGATTAAGCTAAAACGATGTTGCATTTTTATCATAGCTCTGTTTACTGGATTAAGAAGAGAAGAGATTGCTGAATTAAAGGCAAAGCGAGCATATAAAAAAAATGGTGATCTCTATCTTGATATAATTAGATATAAAACGGCAAAAGATGACGAAGGTGAAAGTGACTCAATACCTGTACCAGTTATTGTTAGAGATGCAATTGACGTCCTACTGAAGCTGTTTGAAGATAATCGTACTAAATTGAATAGTGACTACCTATTAGTTTCTGACATCATCAACCATAAGAAATATAAGAAGATTAAGTTGGACACTATAGGAAAAGACATTAAAGCACTTATTGCTGAGATCACTGGCATAGATGATGCCCATACTCACCAATTGAGAAAAACAATTGCTTGGCTACTTATCTCTAAGAGTGAATCTAATATTGAACTGATACGCCAACTATTTGGACACAAAAGCTATGGAATGACAATGCGATACATTCTTAGAAACGAGCTAATGGTTCAAAGTGTCGTGGAGTTAATCGAGCATAACTACACTGAAGACCTCGTTGATATTTTCGAGGAGATAGCGAACAACAACACCTATGGGCGTCTGTCAGTGAAAATGAAAAAAAGGTTTTTTAGTCGCCACTTTAAAGGGCAAATACTGACAACGGATATAGAAGCTTATGTCCGAACATCATTAGAGGCAGGGGTTCCGCTCTTCGTTTCTAAGGTGCCAATAGGTGGCTTTTGCTTGAAGACAGGAGATGATAAATCAGTTCCACCTTGCATGGAGGTAACTGGTTCAAGTTCTCCTGATATCGAGTTCTGTGACTACAAAAAATGCCCCCATATCCTCCTCACAGAAGATGCGATCAACAACATAGAAGCTCAACTCAATTACTACAAGCAAAAACTAAAGTATATCGACGGGTGTATCAACCCAAGTGTTGCTGAATACTATGAAAATCAGGTCATATCTCACAAGCAGTTATTAGAAAAACTATCTCACAAAGCGTCGACACCAAATGCTTGGGGCACTAAAAAATGAAACTAAGCGAAAAAGATATATCCAGAGCTATAGAGGTGCTTAAAAAGTCCAACTCTTTTTCTGTGTCAAAACTAGCAAAAGAGCTTGGTGTTTCCCGAACCTTTCTCTACGATAAATTTCACCATCTGCTGCCAAAGCGTTCAACTGACACAGAAGAGAAGATAAAGCGAGCAATACTTAGTTTACAAGCTCAAACTGGAAGAAAATCGTTCACGATTTCCGAGGTGGCTAGAACTGTGGGAATAACAAGGCAATGCATATCAAGAGACTACAAATGCATGCTTCCATTTATTCGCGGTGAAGCCTCATTGGAAATCGAAGCTAATGATACAATTCGACTAGAGCATAAGATCAAGTTACTTAACGATGAAATAGCGCGACTTGCAAAAGAAAAGGATGATGAACAAAAACGATTTAGACAGATTGTTTACTCAGATTTGATGAAGATGGACGCGCATGCGTTTGAAGCGAATGAGGACAGGGTTGCTCTAACTAGATTACAAAATCAAATAGATGAGATGGCAAAAGCCAATTTAGAATTAATTGGTGAACTAGCCGAAATGCGTTCATTACTATCTGAGCAAGAGAAAAACGCTCCCATAACCTCATCTACTAATTCACAACTCTTATGTAATGTTTCCCCTGACTATAGTGCTCTATCTAGCAATATGGATGAGTCAACTATGATGAGGCTCTTTTTAAAAGCAGAAGACTTGGCTCTGAAAAAGGCTATTGATATATGCTACTCATCTAAGCCAGACGCCATAGTTTTCTTTCAACCATTCTTAAGTTGCGAATTAGAATCACTAAAAGTGATGCTACCGCAAGGGAAGATACTAGTAGTTGAAAGTAATCACCCTCAAGCGAAACATTTTCAACTTTTATTAGAAAAAGTTTCCGACACACCGATTTTCGCTATTTCAGCCAAAGGGCAAACACCTCAATTAGCTCAGTATTACTGTAGGAAGAGGTTCCCTAGTAAATTTAAAAATACGTTCATAGATAAGCTATATAAGCTACTCTCTTATCCTGAACTTGCCGATGGCTTCTGGTCAGTAACTACTGTGACACCTCCCCCCTTCTTAGCAATGGCAAAGTAAAATGAGAATTGAACGATCCTTAGTTAGTTATAGTTTTGAAGAAAGAGACCTCAAACATCACGTACTGATACTAAAAAATCGCAATGGAACTGAAGTACTTTTAAGTGCCGTAAATTTGTACCTAAAAGATAGAGCGTTCAAAAGCATCAAGACCAGCGAGCGTTATTCGTCTGCAATAAAACGATTCTTAGAGTTTATAATTTCAAAGGGGAATTGCATTGATTCCACATTTTGGAGGAATGTGCGAAACAGTGATATCAGAGAATGGCAAGGTTCAATAGTAAATACACGAGATTCAGAAATGAAGCAAAGGCCAAATGATGAAACAATCTTCCAAGATGCATCTATAGTATTTGATTTTTACTCTTGGGCACAAAAAAAGAACTTCCCTACACTTACCAGTATCACATCATCAAGTTGGAAATATAACTATCGAGACGAAAGTAAGCTTCTCAGTAATATTAGTGTATTCTCTGGCGAATGCCCTGATTATTCTAATATAGACATTGGTATAAAACGGGGACATATGTCTCGGTGCTCTAGAAAGCATAAACAGGTTACGATCATGAGCACTGAGGATATCCAAAGCTTAATGAAGGCATATAACGACCCAGTTTACCCTGCAATGCTAATGCTAGCCTTAGCGACTGGAATGCGAGAACAAGGAGTGTGCTCGTTCCCATATATAGGTATCGGTATCAACGACCACATTCGTAGCTACCCAGAAATCCTTAGTAATCTAACCCAAGGCAGAAAAAGTCGCGGAGAACCAAATACATTTCCTTTCACTGTCATGGAAAAAGGGAGCAAAATTAGAACACTAGAAGTGAACATGTCAGCCTGGAAGGTAATCTGCGCCTCATATTTACCGTTCTATTACGAAAGAAGAAAACTATTTCAAAGTAAACACTCGGGAATTAAACCTGACAACACCTTTTTTCTAAACAAGGCTGGAGTCCCTGTGACCCCAAAAATGATAGCAGATAGAACTTACTCAGCGAAGAAAAAGTTGAATGACAGAAATTTCCGTTGGTCATTTCACAACACAAGAGACTGGTACGCAACCTCATTTATAATAAAGCACTTGACCACAGATCAGATAAACGCTTCTCACTATGATGCAGCAATTGAAGATGCTCTAAGACGACAACTAGGCCACGAGGACATTAGAACTACTTATATGCACTATGTTCGAGTTGCCTCGTTACTCCTAGCAACTCGAAGCGGGAAGCTTGACTTTTCATTAGGTAAAAATGAGAAGTTTTGGAATAGTATTAGCAGCTTATGACACTACTAAACTTTTAGAACTTAGACTGTATACACGAAATTATTTGCAGTACACTACCATAACAGTATGGTGCTACATTAACGAACACCTAATTACTGCCTAGTATCCAAATACGTAGATGAGAGCACTTGGGTAAGAGCTTTAAGTACTGCTTCCCCATCTGGTGTGGGTTTTCAAACTCTGTACCTTCTAGAATTACCCATGCTCGAACTCCGATCTGTTCTAATGGCTTGAAAAACAATTTAATTCCAGACCCTGTCGTACCAAAAGTTTTCGCCACAAGCTTGTACCCATAGAACCCCAAAAGCTGATAATTTAAGTCATGATTTATATCTAGGTACTCTACTATACCTCGATTACGCAAATTACTCTTCAGCGATTTATAAGCAGATAAGGCTTCTGCATTCAATTTTATACAAGATGTTAATGCATTCAGTGATTGGATTGCATCATCACATTTGTCACCAAAGTCAATATCCCCCCTGAGAAGAGCTGCATCATTCACGTTTTGCACTTTTGTAATTAAAGAGTTCATCTTTCTAGCCCAGTGAAGCAGTGCCATTTCTGTTTCGAATACAGAAATGATATCTGTCTCACTGAGTTGACTTACATAAGAAGAGGCCCATTCTAATGGAAGAACTTGGTGCTGACTAAATACGCTATTAATGAATTTTTCACTAGCGCGAGCTTCTACTAAAATGCGGTAGCACCACTCATTAAGAGGTTCGAGATCTTCTTTCAGAGTTGCAAGTTTCATTTTATGACCTAAACCACTACTTAAGCGAGTCGGCAAATCTTGTACTAATAGATCAATGCTCGGCCACCCTTGAGCGTAGTGTCTACTGACTAAGGAACTCAATAGAGTTGTTTCAATATAAGTATCTAGAGAACCCAACTTAAACTGGCTAATAACATCAGGATCATATAATTCTGTAGCGTAATATTTCCGAACTAATTCGGGACGCTGAATGAATAGCTCCTCTATACTATCCCAAAATAATATTTCTACCTGAAACGGTATGTCATTACTGTTCTTTATGTGTTTTAGCAATTCCGCCTGAAGCTTCGTATCCCTTTTTTGAGTTGTCGCTAGTACTAAGCGCTCAAATGAAACCTCTTCATAAAATGCTTTGGCTCGCTCTATCCATGAAGACAAATCTTGTATTTTGATGTGTTGAACTTCAAGCCCACGCTTTTTTGCTTGTAGTACATGTGAGCCATCATGAGACACCAAGTCGATACCACCTTGATCTTGCCCATGACTCCCATACAAGGTCAATTCAGGATGCAAATCTCGAAGCATTCTCTCGAAATCCTGCCAGTTTTTAGGGATTGGATACTCACAAGCTATTGGCATATTTTAAATTCCTTAGTCAAAATTTTTATTTATAAAATCTATCATTGCCAGTTGTAAATCAGGTTGGATTCGAAAGTAACAAATATACAGGTTTATATCCTCCCATAAACGACATCGGTGAGTACTCACTGCTACCTATGCTAGCCATTTTCACTTTCTTAATAACTGCAATAAACTCGGATAAAGTGAACTCAGTATTATTTTCATGAACCAAGTTAAGAATTTCTTGCTCGTCATGTAAAAATGGAGTCGGTTCAGAGTTTACCAAAACTCCATCAATAGTGACTTCAGCTACCATATCAACCTGTTCTTGTGTGAACTTTGACATATCAGCCCACAAATACTTCTCGCATGAAGATAACTCTTGAAAGTTTCTCGCGAGTGGACAGCCCGCAATCATTGGTATTCCGTATCTATTAGCTTGTTGTGAACCGTATATTATCTGTTCACTAAATTTAATATTGATAGTTGGAGCTATTGGAGAATGCACTTTCGGACGTCTAGCGTACATACCTAACACTCTAAACCTAAAGTCCTTGTTGACCAACATTGACAATTTTGAACCTTCCCTAGATATCCATGGGTATACAGGAACAACAATTTCAAAACGACTCCTTAAGATTCTAATCAACTCTGGAAGCAAGTTATATTCTGACGATCGCTCACATATAAAACTAGTCGGGGCCATTACAAATCCTTTTGGTTTATATCCAAGTGCACCTTAATCAAAGCAACGCACACTTTCGCTTCAGTTACGGACTACATGTCTTCATGAATCAAAGGTCGTGGGAAATCTTATAATCGTTTAGATGAGCTCCAGACAATAAAACTTTAAGCCATTGGAAGTATTCGTCTTGGTCTGGGGTCAACTTGATTCTGTACTGTGAATCATCCAAGTCATTCGCGTTTAAGCAAATTTCTCCACTATAAGGCTCTAGACAAATCAGACTTATATTAGGGACTTCATTAGATAATATTGTCGCAGGCAGAAACTCGATATCGACAGGAAACTGATAAATTGAACGCTCCGTTGCCGCTATGAACAACTCTACTACGTCAATAAAGTTTTCTGTTTCATCGAAAGTAGGTACGTAATAGTCGTGTTCTACAGCGTTTCTGACTCTATTCAGCTTCATTAAAATTCTAGGAGTAACGACTCCACATCTTTCTAGATACTTGATGTACTGAGGAAAGGTAGTAAAGCGTTGACTCGCCTTTTTAAGTAAATCGAAACCAAACAAGCTTGCGAGTGTTTCAACCTGCAAATGTAGCGCTCGTTTAGCATTTGAAAATGAATTAATCCTAGCTTTCTCACAACGACCACTTTCCAAGTCGTCAAGTGCAAAATCCAAATACTGTTTGGGTAGCAAACGTTCCCTGCATTCCATGTTACGACATGTAAAGGTAAAATCAGGATCAAAATCTGTATAGTTGCAAGGGATGGGAATCATATCTTTGCTTTGGTCTGTTTTGATGTTTGGAGCCATAAGTAACAGCCATAGGCTAAATTGGCGAGGCACATAAACTCAATGTACTAGGTTAAGATAGAGCTAGGTCTACCATCCTGACAATATGCCATTAAACACAGATGGTGGCAATTGTGCTCAAATAATTTCAATAAGTTATATTATTATCACCAAACTAATTTGAGGTCGTTCAACCTAGTTTACGACCTCATAAGGGGATCACCGTCCTGAATCTAATGTGTAACTGACACCCACCTTGCTTGATAAATGCTTAGCAAAATGAACACGCGACGAAGCACCTCCCGTTACAACTTTATAAGACCCATCTTCTGCAAGTGCGACACAGTCGCAGTTGTGCCAATGTTCGGCTCTACGCGAGTAATCGAGTTTTCCTAAGGCCTTAGCCGACTGATATATAATATTGGTTCGCTCTGCGGGAAGAAGATCTGCACAGGTGTGCCATAATTGATGAAAGACTAACCCAAGAGCTTGTACTAGCGTTGTCACAACCTGAAACCCATTCCTATCATCCGAGTATCTGTCTCCTTGAATTTCAATCCAGGTTTCCAAAAAAAGCGACAGATCATTTTTTATTTGGTTTATGTGCTTATTTGTAAGTATTGCCCCATCCGCCATTTCTCGAACTCCCCTAACCTTGCTTTGTAGCTTGTACCCGCCAAGCGCTCCTAAAACAAATCGAGTCAATGTATTTAAAGTTATAATAAATTCGCTTTTCTCAGACACTCTACTGGAGTCAATACTCATACCACCATGCGACTCGACAATAGGCAAAGATCCAAGTTCTCTCGCAAATACAACAACTTCATCGGCTCTAGTAAGTTTCATCAACTTGTTAGTGCTCATTGGTTGTTGTTGACCATTAACATCAGCGAATATCTGTGAAAAATCGTTGGCCTCTAGAGCTCTGTCTTTTCTGAAGATAAAAACAACTTGAACACTCAGCTTTTCAAGCAGCACAGAAAGCTTTACCCTTCGTTGACGTCTAGCGTCTGAATCTGTGCCCTTCTTTATTAAACTGTTATCGCAATCGCCTAACACCATTGCGGCTGTTGAAAGTCTGTTTAAACCATCAACTATGAAATTTCGTTCAGGCTGGACTGTAAGTACATCATTGTTACGAGGCTCATGCGATAATTCGCATTGCACCTCTGACATACACCCAATGAGTACAGGGGGAATCACTCCTCCGACATCAATAGAGTGAGTTAGATGTTTAAAACAGTAATCTTCAAAGCCATTCCTTCTTTGCGGACTAGCTACCCTTTGAATTTCCGAGTACATGCTCTTCAAGTGACTTGGTAAAAAGTCTAGTGAACAAGTTCTCAATAGATCACCTATAGGCATAACCGTTGACATAGTGTAAACACCATTAAAACTGGTATGCGTCACGTTTCCAAAAATCTGTTTGGTAGTCATACCAAAACGCACTTTTTCTCTCTCTTGTTCTATCACTATCACCTCCAAAAAGTAACAAATTTGGCCTGCATTTTTGATCGGGGCGACGCCCCATTCAAGAGATTTATTGACCTTTTTTGTACAATCCATAAAAAACAATACGTTAATGGATTTATGAATAGTTCAAGTGAGATTAGTATTAACGGCCTTTGCACCAAAAATACAACAGGTGGCATATGTAAATTTCAATCTGTGGCAAAAGTATCAGAGCTATTTGAATTGCTACCAGAACATCACGTTTTATTTGACAGTATTTCTTCTAATTTTGAGCGCCCGACCAACAAGAAACGAGTGTCTCAACTTACTGAATACCTTGAGGAATCTATAGAGAAAAACAGCCCTACAGATGTATTGAGGGTTACGTTTTTTGTAAATGGAAAAGTTAAAGAGAGAGATTTGGGGGAACTTCTCAAAAGAATCTCTTTTGAAAAAGATAAAATTATACTTTTAGATGGATTTAATTTGATTAGTGCTATAGCACAACTTAAAGATATAGATAATCCATTCACTAAAAAGAGAAAAAACAATCAAAAAAAACTCACAGCTTTGCAGAATAGTTTTCTTTGCGAAATGGACGTTCAATTAAATATCATGTTCTCCACTTCAGATAGAATTAGCGATCCTGATATTTATAAATTATTCATTGATATAAATACAAACGACACTAGAGTTTACTCACAAAACCTACTTGTAAACAAGGAACACAAATCTCCTTTGGCAGGCGGTTGTCATCAACTCGAAGTTAACTTAGACTTAGAGAAATTTGGCGGTGTTTCGCGTATAAATAAAATAACAAAATCCGAGACTTACGTTACAACACAAAACACACTCATATATATAATCTTAGGAAGCCTAGGGGGACGAAGTTTAAGAATTGATAAGCATCTTCCAACCCATCTACCAGATAAAAGAGCTATAAATACTACTCTTGTAGATAGTGTAATTCCTGAAATAACACAGTTTATGCATGGTTGGCTCAGTGGTCTAGAGAAAGATTTTAAACAGAATCAAAATGGCTTCCACCGTTCGATGCAAGTCTGGCAAGCACTTGGTCTTGTTATTTTTCACTTAAAAAGTAACAAAAACGCCACATTAAAAGACTACTATATGGCTGGTAATAGACTAGCGAAATTGGATTATAAGAAAAATGCTCAGCATTGGAAAAATTGCAAAGCGTTAAAAATGGATTCAACAAATAGCTATTGGATAAACGCAACTGGTGGTGGAAGAACGTTTCGTGATGAAGTCGCGAACTACTTTATAGATGTGCTTAATGAAGAGTTCAGGACGTAAGTAAAACCGTGAAGCCCAATCACTATCACGGTTTATTGATTACATATGGTTATAAATCATTAGCGTCATATGGTTAAATCAATGATTATATTTTCTGGTCTTCCAAGTTGCGAATAGTACATCGTTTCTGTTAATCCTAACTTTTGGATTTCAGAGTCCAAAATACTAGTTTCAATTCCACATACCTCTTGCATAGTCATCAAAACACCATCGTACCAATCTGATTGCTGAGAATTGATTATCGTTTGACAATATCCATAAATTTCATCGCATTGTTCGGAAGTAATGACCTGGTGTTCGTCTCGTAATGCTGATAGAAAATCAGAACAATAAGATATCCTTAAAAAACAAGATAAAAATCGCCTCCACGTAATCATCGGAGCATTTAGATCTACCAGAGCATCCAAATAAACACTTGTACGCCTTAGTAACGAACCAATGAAATTCGCAGACTTAACTGCATCCACAGGCAATAGAGTGCCTAGAACAGATAAGCTACCTTTGGATAAAAATCCATTAGCTACAGAAGCATGTGAGCCTCCAATTGCTGCCGTTAGACAAGCACTTAATATAACAATAGGCGGATAGACAACTGGCAAAGTCCAGGTATCTACTCGATCTAAACCTATCTGTAACCATCCATGAGAATCCTCTCCACCATGGTTACCGTGACAATCAAGTATTAGAATATTATCATCACAACTATTAACTGCTTCAACGAATTCCTCCATATTGGATACATCTTTAAACTCTATGTTAAGACCGCTCTCATCGTCTATATAGCTGTTTATAGCTTCTTCCAAGACATGCTTTATGGGGTCATTATCCTTAAATGAGCGTATGACTGTGATAGAGTTTAATTGCTTTCTAGATAGGGAAAAACTCGAAAAGTTAGTTGCTTCTTGAAGGAACTTGTTGCCTGGGGTAGTCGAAATTTTTGATATTTCATGTGTGAACATGAGAGGAATTCGGTCAAGGCAGACCCACTCTAGTATAGAGTCCGTACAAATAGTTAGAGAGGAAGACTTTGTTACTATATAGTCGGATAGAACCTCTCCGATTTCGTCCTTCATACCAGAAGTAAATTGATCGAATTTTCGCTTAAGCTTTGTTTCAGATTTTTGTTTGTCTGACTTCGACAAACTTTCTATGTCTCTTAGACTACTATGATAAAAATTCAGCTTATTTGGCAACCTAAGTGCAGGTGCATTATTAGATACGCTCAGAAAGTTAATAGCTCCAGAAGAAAATGCCAGTTCAAACTTTCGAATCTCAGCTATTTGTCTGACAAGATCACTTTTTTGCAACTCTTTAGATTGTTGGTCATTCTTTACCGAGAAATCAAACCCTGAATAATTTGGATTTTTAAATAATCCATTCATGATAAAATCTCTAACAACCTTGCTCTTTTCCTTCCTCTTTATGTTATTCCAGAATTGACTATTGAAATCATACAAATAGGTATAAATGCTTGGACAATATAGAATCAAGTCTGACTTGCTAGATGATTGGACGCAGGTACTCGTAAGCTCTTTAACAGCATTTGAACTGTTAACCATCGCTTCAATATATGCACCTCTGTCAGTACCGCTTTTTAGTTTCTCTTGATTAGGTAATTGAAAACCTAAACTATATAAGACTGCTTCATTGGGATTAGTTACAGCATGATTATATGATGGTAACTTGATATCATTAAAAACCGCCTCTCTCCTACAGGAATCATCAAAGAATAAATCAGCTTTTTCTGGCAACCCCCCTTCACCTTGCACAAGTTTTAATCTATCACATATCGATTCATCTAAAGAAAAAGTTCTGAACTCTTTGTTAATAACTACATCGCAAGTTTCTTCCCATCCAACGGTTATTGGAGGGTATTTAAAGTTCTTACAAACGTCATTAACGTGCTGTACAGCATCTTCATCTATACAGTAGCAATATATGAAAGGAAGCCCCTCGAAAGCACCTATCCTCTTTGTGAAACTTGACTTATCAAGTAATAAGTATGTACCTACACTGTAACCATTTCTAAAGTCTATTAATTCATCTTGGCTCATATAAACTTCATTGGCGGTTGAAGGCATAATACTCATTAAATGTAAAAGAGCTATATACTTGGAGTCAAATAGATTTAGATTGTACCCTTGAAATGGTGAATAGCTATGTACATCATCATTATCGGGTACGATAAGAACATGAAGAATTGAAGTCATTGCAATGTTCGGATACAGGTTAATTTCACTCTCAACATTTGAAATATCTTTTAAATGTGTGAATTGAAAATTAAGAACATTTAATTTTAGCTTCTTCATTTTTATCTTTTTACCAACACGCCCCATAAATCCTCCCAGAATAATGGTAACCTAATGAACCATCAAATAATAAAAAGAGCCAATAGTTGGCTCTTTCAAAACTACAAGCTAATAAACTTCGTAGAGTAACGTTCCTCAGGCAGTTTACTTCTAAACAAATTGAAAAAACTTCGATTATGAGTAGTTATTATTATCTGTTTCTTAAATCGTCTAGAAAATATCTTACATAAATCTATCAAAGCATAGCTATTTAAATCATCCATACTCTGTACGGGGTCGTCGATTACAATTGCATTGATAGCTGATTCATCCGACCTTGCATGGTCAGCGAGGAAAATACAAATCGACAATATATTGATCTGCGCTTCACTTAGGTAATAGATAGGTGTATTATCATCATCCATTGAGTTAGATCTTGCTTGGATATAAATCCCTTTATTATTACCATTAAGATCAACACGAAATGATATCTCGTCATATTTTAAATGTGGTTCAACATACATAAACATATCGTTGAGAACTTCACTATTGATGCTATCACTTGCCAACTCGGAGAAGTAAGACATTGCCTCATCTAGTGCAAGGTTAACCTTTTCCAAATTAGAGTTACCTTCCCTCAATTCCCGATTCTTAATTTCTAATAGTTTTCTATTTTCAATAATATTTTCTTTCTTACTCGCTATTTTTTGTGAAGTTAATAGATTAGCTAAGAAGGCAGAACACTTTTGTTCAATTCGGGTTATAAGGTCGACGAAAAAGAAATTGTTACTAGTTCTATATGATGTAATTTGACTTTTTATATAGTTATAATCAGCTCGAATAACCCTTTTATTTTTCTGAGATATTTCAATAACATCCCTCATAATCATATCTTTCGAAAAACCAGCATAGACTTTTAGATTGGATATTTTTTCTCTTAGCTCTGCTAATTGTTTTTCAAAAATTTGAAGATCACTTTTTGATTTCTTATCCATAAGAATCAAATTGTTACGTTCAAACAAACAAATATGATATGATTTTGACTTTAAAATTAGTTCATTGATACTCAAATCAAATTGTACTTTGATTGTATCTTTCAAACGTTTAAGTTCGGCTTCATAAGTAAATTGCTCTTTTGATTTTTCAGATAAGAGAAAAGTAATCCGCCCTGACCAATTCTCATACTTATCTTTTTTTCTAGAAAGTAAAGATAATCGAATTTCAACATTTTTTTTGATAAATGAAATTTTTTCTAACAAACCAATTATATTAATTTGCGTATAATTAATATTTAGATCAGACAAACAAGTGTATAAGCTCGATGCTTGTTGTTTACGTTCCCTAAGCTGATCTATTTCTTTATTAATTCCTTGCTTTAACTCAGAAACTAGATTATCTATGGTATCATTTAAATTTTTAATTTCACCGACTAATTCAAGCTTTTGCTTGTTAAGAGTTTCTATAGCTCCATCAATAAGTTGCCTTGAGTCAGTTTTTAAACTGTTTACTGAATCTATTAGTTTATTTGTATCATCATAGACTGTTCCGCAGGCTGGACAACTACTCAACGTTCTTTCATTTATGACTTCAATAACATAAGATTTAATAATACCAAGCTTCTCTTCAAATGAAATTACTTTTTCTTTCTCACTATTCAGATCTTTTATCTTTATATTTAGCTGCTCTAGGTCATGCGTTTTTTTATTCAACTCCAACACATATTTTAGTTCATGGTTTTCATCAATAAATGACTTTTTTGTAATAGAGCCAAGTAAATTAGACTTAGACGAAATTTTCTCATTTATTTTACTTATAAATAGCTTTTCACTTAAGAGAGTAATTTCTTCATTATCAACCTTTCCAAACAATGCATTAATCAACCCTTCAGAAGTTGATAGTTTTTTATCTTGGTCTATTAAGTCTAATAAATTAATACTTTTTATTTTTTTCTGAACTAATCCATTTACAGTTGAAACTCTTTCAATGTAATCTTTACAGTTCTCAATACTAAAACTAACCTCATCGAATTCTCGTATTTTATTATTTATATTTTCAATGTTTCTAGGTGAAAGTAGTGTATTTAACTCATCTTTTTTTGATTCTATACTAATAGATTTTTTTTCAATACGTTCAAAATCTGCATTCTTCTCTATAAGCTCACTTTCTAATTTCATTACTTTGGAAGCATTTAAGTGATCTCTAGAGCGTTCTTTGTACTCATCCAAATCAAAACCTATTAGCTTTGACTTTAAGTTTTCAAACGACGTTTTAATTTCAGTCAGATAGCTAATTGAATCACTTATACTCTTTTCAGAAATATCTTGGAAAAAAATAAAGTTTTTCTTAAATAAGTTATAATCTTCAGAAGAATAAAACTCAGCCCCCTCAGTAATACTACCCTCAAGTAATGAAACATCCTTACTTTCATTTGATATCAAGGACTTAATATATGATATTTCAGTTCTTCTCTCTGAATTGGACTTATCTATGCTACTTTTAATAGAGTTGATCTTATCATATACCTCAATATCTTCTGAGTTACCTTTATTACCAATTAGTGACTGAAATAAGCTACCACTACTAGCTTCATATGAAAATTTGCTAATTGTTCCTTGACTAAGAATGTTATTATTGAAGTTTTCTACATCCTTTATAGAGCTTTTCGAAATTCCTGGACAGTAATCATGATTTCTTCTACTTTTTGGTTTTGTTTCTCTATGTATTAACTTTCCACTTTCGAGTTCTAACTTAACAGAACCTATCTTTTTGGCGCTGTATCTGTTTTTGAGTATGTTCCCCTCTTTGGGGTTCCTATTCTTTGCGTTATTATTAGAAATAATTGTATCTAACCTAGATACTTTACCTGTTGCTGCCCACTCTATACCTTCAATAGTGCTAGTTTTTCCAGTACCATTTGGTGCATATACAACAACTATATCGGCTACCTTATTATCAATCTCAAAATCTAGCTCTTTCTCATCAGAAAAAGCTCTGAAACTATCCAGTGTTATTTTCTTGATTTTGTTTTTATTCATCATTATATAGCCATCAATTGAAATACTTCATTGTGTTCTTTCTCTATTATTTCTTTTAGGGAACTTTTTTTTACTTCTTCTTTTTTTTCTGTTCCATAAAAGATCAGGTCTTTTATACTACTTTCTAAGTCCTCGACTTTACTTCTAGCTATCTTTCTACAACAGTATGTGTCTGACTGTATTTCTTTTTTAGTATCAATATCAATTTCTTCAGTAGAACAAAATACCAATAGTAGATTTCTAGATATTACTTGGTCTATAAGATTGGATTGAAAGTCAAGCGCAGTTCTAGTTGTTATGTCATTCCAATTCTTCTTGATACCTTCAGGCGAGTTCATATAACAAAGAATCAAATCACCTTCATCTGAGAATATTTCAATCTCGTTTTCCAAAATGAATTTTTCAGCGGAAGGCATATCATCAAACAGCAAATCTTTACAATTGATACTATTCATAATATTTGACTACCTCCATAACTTCTCTTTGAAGATCTTGCTGATTATAACACTCATCATATAGCTCGTTCCTTATCTGCTCTACAACCATTTTCACTAGGAATCTAATATTTATAATTGAAAACTTCATATCCGCACTCTTTCTAGTTTCAAGGAAACTTCTTAACTTTGCTTTTTCATTAATTGGAATAGAATCATGATATAGTTCAGGCTCTCTCCCATCTGCAAAGTTAGAAATAACTTTAGATATTCTTTTTTTCTTTACATAACTTAGGTCATTGTCATCTGTAGAGTAGATTATCATTATTATTGCATTTGAATAGTCGAGACTATTCTCTTGCTTTATTAACTTAGCTATCAGTTGGTGTGTTTCAGTAAAATCCGTTACATGTATAGTGAACAATTTATTGCTTTCAAATTTTGTCGGATTCAAGCTGACATTCGATAATGTTTCATCCATAACCATGGAGATAATTCTTGAATGTATATATGACTTAAGAGATTCTTCATTTCTTAACAATGATACATGTTGTGTAATTTTATCTTTATCGTCAGGAAGGTAAAAGTATTCACAAGCTTCCAGTCCATTTAAATCTATACAATTTAATTTATCTAAAAAGTTACCATTAATAATGTATTCAATTATTTTCTCATCTAGAACTTTACATGACTTATCAACTATTTCTTCTATGCACTCCTGACTATATAACTCACTAACTATTTCTTTAGGAAGTTTTGTATATATATCCCTCGACCGCACACCGTATATTCTTTTATATGAAAAATTATCGTCAAAGCTATCAGTAATAATAGCTTTCAAATATATTACGTTCTTTGTAACCTGAAATATAGGCCCACCAGAAAAGCCTTCAATATTATCCCTATCGGCATAGCTAGGAAGGTTTTCATCAATCCTAAAGAAAACATTCTCATTATCGAACAGGATTGTTCCTTCATGTTCAATCGCTTTAAAGTCAGAGGTTTTAACCAAAGATTTAGGATATCCCAATATCCAGAAGCTAGAGTCTTTATCTATTCTGGCGGAATCTTCTAGGCACAGCTCAATTTTATTTGTGCACCTTTCATTAATTTTAAGAATCGATATATCCAATCCGTCCAGTTTACAAACGTAGCTGGAGTCAAGCTTTCTACCTGTATTATCGAAAACTTCAAAATCATGGCTATCAATATTATGCTCTGCCGTAAGTACATAGGAATGCTCGGCAAATCCTAAGCTAATCCACACACCGCTTCCAGTTAACTTAGATTTCACCTTAACTAACGCAGAGTGAAAACATCCAATATCAACCATTATAGTTTAACCTTTGTGCCAAACTCATATTCCGAAAAATTCAATTCGATCTCGTTATTTCGACGTTTACTATGAACCCATGAACCTTTCGGTACGAAAACTTCCGAATGCTTTGAATTTTCCTCTATTAGAGCAATGGTATAATAATTTGGATATGAACTTCTATTTCCAGGTATTAGATACTTAACCGCGGGAAATTTTTCCAACAGTTCTTTCGAAATATTGTACTTGCTTCCATGGTGCGGAACCTTGAACAAGGTTACAGGTGTACATTCGATGTCAGCACTTAGTATTTGGCTAGGAACGCTGTCCCCACAAAACAACATTTTCTGTTCATCACAAGTTATCAAACAGACAATACTTGATAGATTTTGTGGCTTATCGTCTTCCTTGTACTTCTTAGTAAGTAGCACGTTTTTGTCGTACTCTTCGTCTTCATCATGGCCAATGTTAGTATCTCGCCAATTATCATGATTAGCTTCCAATGCCTCTTTGGTTGGAGACAGAATATCAATAATAATGTTCTCATCGATCTCAATCGAGCAGCCTTGATGTGCTTGAACAAGATCTATATCTTTGCTTATGATCAATCCAAGCAGAGTGTTGCCTTCTTGATAGCCGCACTGAGTACTCTTTTCTTTGATTACCTTTATTTCTGCTTCACTGTGAGGCACATTAAAGACTACTTTGCCAATACTCTCACGGTTAACGCTATCACTTTCAAAAAGCGCTAAGAGACCATTAACATGATCTTTATCGACGTGCGTTAAGATGACTACGTCAATTTTGCCACCTTCTTCAAGTATCCCCTCTATTTGCTTTAGTGCTTTCCTGCCATCCCCTTTGAAGCCACCATCGATTAAAATATGTTTATGTCCTGACGTTCCAAACAGTTTTAGTAGGAAAGAGTCTGCATTTGAATCTGTGAGTGTTGTAAGTTCTATGTTTCCAGTCATAATCATTGTGTAGCTTTTAAAATATCTATCAATAATTTATCACAGTTGCATATTACATCGTTAGTATAATGAAGAGACCTTGAGCACTAAAGCACTAGCTTTATAAAATCACTTAAATTATTCAATTAAAGAAGGCTTTCCACATACAACTTGATAACCTAGAGGTAGAGCTCATTTACTCCTCTAAGGCGTAGTATGTTGTACAACTTTAAGTCAATAACGCAGATGTAAACGAACGTACAGCTGTCATCAGATTTTTTTGCCAAACAATTGTTATATTTACCTTTTATTCGGTTAGCAACTAATGGGGGTTTCTTAAATGCGAACTAATGGTGACTTACCGACACCGGTTAAATACTATAATCCGGAAATTGCTAAAGAATATAAGAAGATAGAAGCCGCTGCAGAGCAAAAGCTTTTGTCTATGCTACCAGAAGAGTTTCAAGACGATTTTGCTCCTTACCTGCTTTCTCATTCTGCTCATGAAGAGGATGCAAAAATCGTTAAGCAAGCTGATTCCATCTGTGCCTACCTTAAATGCTTGGAAGAGCTTAGCGCGGGTAACCATGAATTTGCCTTAGCCAAGAAACGCCTCGATATCACTTTGCAAGAACGCAAGACGCCAGAAATGGAGTACTTCTTATATACCTTTGCCCCAAGCTTTGAATTATCGCTGGATGAAATCAGTTAATTGATGGAGAGAAAAGTGTCGTTTGAATTAGATGCCCTATGGCAAGAACGCCATGATGATGAGCACAAAATCCGCCGTGATGATCATCGTAGCCCATACCAGCGTGACCGAGCACGGATCTTACACTCCGCCGCTTTCCGCCGCTTGCAGGCGAAGACTCAAGTACATGGCAACAGCTTAGAGGACTTTCACCGTACTCGCCTGACTCACTCTCTTGAAGCTGCACAATTAGGTACGGGCATTGTCGCTCAACTTAAAAAGAAACAACCTGAGTTTCGAGATCTTCTACCGTCTGACAGCTTGATCGATTCTCTCTGTTTGGCACACGATATTGGTCACCCACCCTATGGTCATGGTGGTGAAGTTGCACTGAACTATATGATGCGTGAGCACGGTGGATTTGAAGGCAACGCCCAAACCTTTCGTATTGTTACCAAGCTAGAACCCTATACCGAGCACTTCGGCATGAACCTGTCGCGAAGAGCGTTACTTGGCCTAATTAAATACCCCGCTTTGCTTAGCCACACACGTGCAGTTTGCTTACCTGAGCCTGTTGAGCATCAGCGTAAACTCAAAGCCAAAGATTGGGGGCCAGCAAAAGGCATTTACGATTGTGATAAGGATTTGTTTGATTGGGTCATTGCGCCATTGACCGACAACGACAAAGCGTTGTTAAGCCAAATGCGTTGTCGTCCAGAGTCAGATTTTGAACACTGTAAAACACGATTCAAATCGCTCGACTGTTCGATTATGGAGCTCGCAGACGACATCGCTTATGGCGTGCATGACTTGGAAGATGCCATCGTGCTTGGCATGGTAACTCGTCAACAATGGCAAGAAGGTGCAGCAAGTCAATTGGCAGATTGTGGCGACCCATGGTTTGAAGCACACATAGGTTCTATCGGGCAAATGCTATTTAGTGGAAAACACCATGAACGAAAAGATGCGATTGGCGGTATGGTGAATGCGCTGTTAACCAGTATTTCAATCAAGGTCGTTGATGTACCATTTAATAACTCACTGCTCGCATGGAATGCTTGTTTAGAACCACATATGGCTAAAGCACTAGATGTACTTAAAAGCTTTGTGAGCCAGTACGTAATCCAAGTACATCAGGTACAAATTGTTGAGTATAAAGGCCAGCAAATCATCATGGATTTATTTGAAGCTCTGAGCGCGGATCCGGAGCGTTTGTTGCCAAAACACACTCAAGATCTTTGGCGAACAGCAAGTAATGAGAGTGCCAAGATGCGCGTGATTGCCGACTACATCTCGGCCATGACGGATGGCCATGCGCAAAAGCTACATCGTCAGTTGTTCTCTTCTATCGTTTTGTAACGCAAGGAAGCGCTACTCGCCTTTCAAATAATTCTTCTCAAATACGCCCGAAGGCATCTGGGCGATTTGAAATTCAATCATCTTCTCAAACGCCGTCAGCAACGGCTTAAAATCTTTGTCTGGTTCCACCAAACTCAGCGCATGATATCCAGCTTCTACTGTCGACAAGCTGTTTTCAGATGGCGCTTTGCGAATCGTATAATGACCTTGCAGATTCTCTGGCAGTTTCACCGTAGGGATAGCATGCAAGTTAGTCGATAGTTGCCACATCTTGTAGGCTTTCTTCCAGGTGCCGTCGAGCAAAATCAAACGTATTTTCTTAACGGCAGCACTTTCATCGGCAGATAGCGTAGAAAGACACAACGACTGCTCTGACGGGTAAAGAATAAAATGTTGGTAAGTATCATCTTCTAGTAAGGCATTTAAGACATCATTATCAGAAAAGTCTTCTCCGATCAGACAAGTACAATGATTTAAGCTCAAATTGAGAATTCTTGCCGTACCAAGGGGACGATGTTCTTCACTCATATGCTGAAGGATGATAAGTTCAACCTCGTTTGCTAGCGGTACAATCCATTGGCAAATACAAGCTTTGCGCGATTTTCCACACTGAGAACAATAACGAGACATAGAGTGAACCTTTATACATTGCTGAGCATCATCAGCGTTATCTGTTTAATACTACAATTCGAACCAATGGCAAGCCTAACCGAGTGGCACGCTTACAATATACGCCACGGCGAATGGTGGCGAATCGTAACAGGAAATCTCACGCATACCAACTTTGCTCACTTAGGTATGAATCTGGCTGGTTTATGGGTGATCGGATTTATCTTCCGTCCTACCGTGCGTAATTTCACCATCGTATTTCTCGTTTTGTGTACCTTCGTTGGTGCAATGAACTTGTTCACCAATATGTCGGTTTACGTCGGACTGTCTGGTGTGCTGCACGGCTTATTCGGTTTCTGGGCTCTGGCTGAGGTTTTCGACGGCAGGAGAAGCAGTTTAGTGCTCGTAGGTGGTTTGATTGCTAAAGTCGCTTGGGAGCAATTCTACGGCCCTTCAGCAAGTACGGCTGCAATGATTGGTGCTCGCGTAGCGGTTGATGCCCACCTGTTCGGTGCTATCGGCGGCTTGGGTATGGCATTGATTGAAAAAGGCCTGCACCGACGAGTGTTTGGTTAGGCTATTGACCATTGTCTGCAAACAAAAAATCCCGAGTCAATAAAAGTAAGCGACTCGGGATAGCAGGAACTTTATTTTCTACTTTTATAACAAGATACGCTGAAGGTTCTTTTCAACCGTAGCTGATCCTATGCCTTTGACATTCGACAAATCAGCCGCAGTTTTAAATGGACCGTTCTCTTGACGATACTCAACAATATCATGCGCTTTCTTTAGCCCGATACCTTTCAGCAGCGTCGCTAGCTCCTCTGCCGAAGCTGTATTTACATTAACGGTAATTTCAATTCCATCATGCTTGCTGTTGGTCTCACCTTCTGCTGCATAGGTCAGTGGCGCAAGTACACATAACAGCACTGATAAAATCCATTTCACTTTCATTGCCTTCTCCTCTTTCATCTCTAGGCTGAAGAGCAATCTATGGGATATAGAAAGAACAAAAAAGTGATAAGCGACAAAAATAAAACGGGCCGCTATAGCGGCCCGTTTTAGTTAACATACGAATTACATTCGTTTTGGCTAGTTGCTCACAACGAAGTATTCAATGTCAGTATTAGCGCGCAGAACAGACACGACTGAAGAAAGGTCTTGTTGCGCTGAGCTGCGTAGCATTTGCATTGCAACTTGCTGTTCTAGTGCGCTGTCTAGCTCTGCTTTTACCGCATCTAGCTCAATGATAACGATGTTACCAGCAAAGTCCTTCGATTGACCAAACACAGGTTTACCTTCGGTAGGTTTTGCCATTGCAAATACTGTGCTTGCTAACGGAGAACGGCGATCGATTGATTCCTGCTCACCAAACGCGAGTTTGTTTTCTGCTAGAACGGCTTCGTCACCCGCTTTTAGAGACTCAACAACTTTATCACCTAGTGCCAATGCTTGTTGTTCACCTTTAACACGTGACAGTTCCGCAACAACTTGCTCTTTTACTTGATCCAGAGGAAGGACTGTCTCATCACGAGCATCTTCTACTCGAACAACAATGATGTGCTCAGGAGCAACTTCGATTGCTTCAGAGTTCAGACCGTCTTCTTTTACCTCAGGACTAAGAATCGCTTGCATCACTGCAGGGTTCTTAAGAACTTCCGGAGCATCGACTTGAGAAATGAAGTCTGTTGTCTTCACTTTTTGGCCAACAGCCTTAGATGCATCGTCTAGTGAGTCTGGGTATTCAAACGCTACTTTTTCAAGTTCGTTTTGCAGCTCGTAGAACTGATCTACTGCTTTTTGGTCAACCATTTCTTTCTTGATCTCAGCCGCCACTTCCGTAAATGGTTTAGCAACCGAATCTTTTAGCTCTTCTAGCTTGATGATGTGGTAACCGAACTCAGACTTCACTAAGCCAGTTGTATCACCAACATTCTTAAGCGCAAATGCTGCTTCTTCAAATGCTGGGTCCATAACATCACGTTCAATCCAACCTAAATCACCGCCTTCTTCTGCGCTACCGAAATCATCCGATTTTTCTTTCGCTAGTGTAGCGAAGTCTGCACCGCCATTTAGCTCATCAAGAATTGCTTGTGCTTTTGCTTCATCATCGCCTTCAACAAGGATGTGCGCTACTCGACGTTGCTCTTCTGAAGAGTACTTATCTAGGTGCTCATCGTAGTATTTCTTAACTTCTTCGTCAGAAACTTGGATTTGCTTTTTCAGCGCTTCCGCAGATAGTTCGATGTAAGCGACTTTCACTTGCTCTGGGCGAGTGACGTTATCTGGGTTCGCTTTGTAGTAATCTTGGATCTCTTCGTCACTTAGCTCTACGTGCTTAGCGAAGTCATCAAGATTAATAGTAATTGTACGAATATCACGTGTTTGTGTGAAAAGCTTACCCTCAGCTTGTACTTCACCCGGAAGCGTAAACTCACTCAGTTGAAGTGCATTAAGCAGCTGTTCACGAACAAGCTGGCTACGCATGTACTCTGCAAATGAATCTGGTGAGTAACCTGCGCGGCGTAATGACGCTTGGTAAACATCTTGGTCAAACTTACCATTTGACTGGAACTGAGGTAGTTCAAGAATCATGGTACGGATTTGGGCGTCGCTAATACGAAGACCTAGTGATTCTGCTTGCTGGTCCAGTAAAACGTCATTGATCATACGATCTAATACGGATTTGCGGAAAGACTCAACATAAGCAGGGTCAGCTAGCATTTGAGCGAAAGAATCACCAAACTGAGCTTGCATACGGTTACGCTCGTTTTGGTAAGCCATTTCAAACTCACCACGGCTGATTTCAGTGTTGCCTACTTTAGCTGCCGCGTTGTTGCCACCACTTGTTAGATAGCTCCCTACCCCTGCGAATACGAAAGACAGGATGATCAATCCAAGGATAATTTTGACCGCGATGCTGTTAACGCCTTCGCGTAATCGATCCATCATAATTTAACTGCTCTCCACAATTGAAGCCAAACGCTTCCAATAGAAAAATGTAATGACGCGATAATATCAGAAAAAGAAATGCGCATCAGTAGGATGCGCATAATTTCAAAAAGTTCGGCGGAGACTTTGTAAATTTTTGTTCAAAATAAGCATTTTGAACAAAAGTTACGCAAAATGCTAAGACTCAGAAGCCGAGATAAGATCGCAGATATTAATTACAAGCGTCTTTTAGAGCTTTACCAGCTTTGAATGAAGGTACTTTTGCTTCTGCGATTTGGATCTCTTCACCAGTCTTAGGGTTACGGCCTGTGCGAGCAGCACGAGTACGAACACTAAAAGTACCGAAGCCAACTAAAGCTACTTGGTCACCTGATTGCAGTGTGCCGCCAACAGCTTCGATGAATGCGTCTAGAGCACGACCAGCTGACGCTTTAGAGATGTCTGCATTTTCTGCGATTTTTTCTACTAATTGAGTTTTATTCACTGTGATTTCCCCTTTGTGTCATCTGTGATTATTTTTGTGATGACTTTTCGTTCCATATAAAAATAAAGTAGCTTCAGGCCTTATTCCTAAAGGGCTGACAGCTGTCGAACTTAACTTAGTGCCAAAAAAAAACGCTGACAAGCCTTTTTGGGCCTATCAGCGTAAAGTTTTACTTATTTTTGCTGCACATCACTATTTTTTAGCTTCAAACTCAACCCCAGCAGGGTCTCGCTCTAGTGCAACTTTCAGAACTTCGTCGATCCACTGTACTGGGATAACCTTCAGATCCGCGATAACATTTTCTGGAATCTCTTCCAAATCACGCTCGTTGTCTTTCGGAATCAGTACCGTTTTGATGCCACCACGGTGTGCCGCAAGTAACTTCTCTTTTAGGCCGCCGATAGGTAGAACTTCACCACGTAGTGTGATTTCACCTGTCATACCCACTTCTGCTTTTACAGGGTTACCTGTCAAGCTAGAAACTAGCGCAGTACACATTGCGATACCCGCGCTTGGGCCATCTTTTGGTGTTGCACCTTCTGGTACGTGTACATGGATATCACGTTTCTCGTAGAAGTCTGAGTTGATACCCAGCTTTTCAGCACGAGAACGTACGACCGTCATCGCCGCTTGGATCGACTCTTTCATTACGTCGCCAAGAGAACCGGTTTGCGTCAGCTTACCTTTACCAGGCATCGCTTCCGTCTCGATCGTTAGAAGATCACCGCCAACTTGAGTCCAAGCAAGACCAGTTACTTGACCGATACGGTTGCTGTCATCCGCTTTGCCGAAATCATGGCGTTGAACACCTAGGTACTCTTTTAGGTTATCCATCGTAACCGTCACAGATTTCAAGCTGCTATCAAGCAGGATATTCTTCACTGCTTTACGACAGATCTTAGAAATCTCACGCTCTAGGCTACGCACACCCGCTTCACGCGTGTAGTAACGAATAATGCCGATGATCGCTGAATCTTCGATAGTAATTTCGTTTGGCTTCAGACCATTACGCTTCACTTGCTTATCAACAAGGTGACGTTTTGCGATATTTAGCTTCTCGTCTTCTGTGTAACCAGACAGGCGAATCACTTCCATACGGTCTAGTAGCGGCCCCGGAATATCCATCGAGTTCGATGTTGCCACGAACATTACGTCAGACAAATCGTAATCCACTTCTAGATAGTGATCGTTAAACGCGTTGTTTTGTTCTGGGTCTAGAACTTCTAGCAGTGCCGACGACGGGTCACCACGCATATCTGAAGACATCTTGTCGATTTCATCCAGAAGGAATAGTGGGTTTTTCACGCCAACTTTCGACATCTTCTGAATCAACTTACCTGGCAATGAGCCAATGTAAGTACGACGGTGACCGCGGATCTCCGCTTCATCACGCACGCCACCCAGAGCCATACGTGTGTACTTACGGCCTGTCGCTGCAGCGATTGAACGACCCAACGATGTTTTACCAACACCAGGAGGACCAACAAGGCAAAGGATTGGACCTTTCAACTTGTTGATACGGTTTTGTACCGCTAAGTATTCAAGAATACGTTCTTTCACACGCTCTAGACCGTAGTGGTCTTCGTTTAGAATCTCTTCTGCTTTCGCTAGGTTCTTCTTCACTTTAGAACGCTTGTTCCAAGGAACGCTGACCATCCAGTCGATGTAGCTACGTACCACTGTCGCTTCTGCAGACATTGGAGACATCATCTTAAGCTTTTGCAGCTCTTGTTCTGTCTTTTCACGCGCGTCCTGAGGCATTTTCGATTCTTCAATCTTTTGCTTCAGTGTTTCGAATTCGTCAGGCGCATCTTCCATCTCACCAAGTTCTTTCTGAATCGCTTTCATTTGCTCATTCAGGTAGTACTCGCGCTGAGATTTTTCCATTTGCTTCTTAACACGACCACGGATTCGCTTTTCAACCTGTAGTAGATCGATTTCAGATTCCATTTGGCCCATCAAGAACTCTAGACGCTCCGTGATATCAACAATTTCAAGAACTTGCTGTTTGTCCACCAACTTAAGAGGCATATGCGCTGCAATGGTGTCTGCTAGGCGCGCCGCTTCATCGATACCGCTTAGTGAAGTCAGTACTTCTGGTGGAATCTTCTTGTTTAGCTTGATGAAACCTTCAAACTGGTTGATCGCACTACGAACAATGACTTCTTGTTCACGCTCATCCAATTCTGGAGTAACGATAAACTCAGCTTCAGCCAAGAAGAAGTCGCTTTCTTTAAAATGGTTGATTTTGGCACGCTGTTGGCCTTCAACTAGCACTTTTACGGTGCCATCAGGCAGTTTTAGAAGTTGAAGAATCGTCGCAACTGTACCGACCTCAAAAAGGTCATCAACGGATGGCTCATCTGTGTCCGCTTGCTTTTGCGCCACAAGCAGCACTTGTTTGTTGGTTTCCATCGCTGTTTCTAGACAGCTAATTGATTTCTCACGACCAACAAACAAAGGGATAACCATGTGTGGGTAGACCACTACGTCACGTAGAGGTAATACCGGGATCTCGATACGCTCGGAACGTTCCAAGTTCATATAATTCTCTCTTCCGCTTTCACGTTTAACGTATTACTTAAGGCAGTATATGGGGGCTAATTGTTTGGATTCAATAAGAGAAATAAAAAAAGGAGGTAATTACTTACCTCCTTTTTATTCATGGCTGATTTTATTCTGCTCCAGCGGCCTGATTGTCGGCGTTGCTGTAAATAAGCAGTGGTTCTGATTCACCGTTGATGACGGATTCATCAATCACGACTTTACTAACGTCCGTCGCTGATGGCAGTTCATACATGGTTTCTAGCAGAACGCCTTCTAGAATTGAACGTAGACCACGAGCACCTGTTTTACGCTCCATTGCTTTCTTAGCGATAGCACGTAGCGCGTCTTCACGGAACTCAAGTTCTGCGTCTTCTAGTTCAAACAATGCTGCGTATTGCTTGGTCAAGGCGTTCTTCGGTTCACATAGGATCTGAATTAACGCTTCTTCATCAAGCTCTGTCAGTGTTGTCGTTACCGGTAGGCGACCAATAAACTCAGGGATCAGGCCATATTTCACTAGATCTTCAGGTTCTACCTGCATAAATAGTTCACCGACCGTTTTGGTTTCGTTTTTAGAACGCACTTCTGCGCCAAAACCAATACCTGTGCCTGTCGCTACACGCTGTTCAATCACCTTATCTAGGCCAGCAAACGCACCACCACAGATGAACAGGATCTTAGACGTGTCCACTTGTAGGAATTCTTGCTGCGGATGCTTACGACCACCTTGTGGTGGAACTGATGCAACCGTACCTTCGATAAGTTTTAGTAGCGCCTGCTGCACACCCTCACCAGATACGTCACGCGTAATTGATGGGTTTTCAGCTTTACGAGAAATCTTGTCAATTTCGTCAATGTATACAATGCCGCGTTCAGCCTTAGCTACATCGTAATCACATTTTTGCAGAAGCTTCTGGATGATGTTTTCAACGTCTTCACCTACGTAACCCGCTTCGGTTAGTGTAGTCGCGTCAGCCATTGTAAATGGCACATCCAGGAAACGAGCTAGCGTCTCAGCAAGCAGTGTCTTACCACTACCCGTTGGACCAATTAGAAGGATGTTACTCTTACCAAGCTCCACACCTTCACTCGTTGTATCACCATTGCGTAAACGCTTGTAGTGGTTATATACCGCAACTGCGAGCACTTTTTTCGCGTAATCTTGTCCGATCACATAGTCATCAAGGTGTTCACGGATCTGTTTTGGCGTTGGTAACGCTTCAGACTCTTTCTTAGGGAGAACATCTTTGATTTCTTCGCGAATGATATCGTTACATAAGTCGACACACTCGTCGCAAATGTAAACTGACGGACCTGCGATTAGCTTGCGAACTTCGTGCTGACTTTTGCCACAGAAAGAGCAGTACAGCAATTTGCCGCTGCCACTTTCTTTGCTTTTATCTGTCATTCGCTAACCTCTTAGCCTTTACTCTTTATGAATGAGTGTATATCAAATTTAGCCAAAATGCGCTGGCTAAATTACTCGCCGCGGTGGCTCAACACTGCATCCACAATACCGTATTCTACTGCCTGATCTGCCGACATGAAGTTGTCACGATCGGTATCGCGTTCAATCACCTCAAGAGGCTGGCCAGTATGTTCTGCTAATAGATTGTTTAGCTTCTGCTTGATGGTCAGGATTTCCTGAGCATGAATTTGAATATCAGAAGCCTGACCTTGGAAGCCACCTAATGGTTGGTGGATCATCACTCGTGAATTAGGCAGAACGTAACGCTTACCTGGCGCACCACCTGCAAGCAGGAAAGCACCCATTGAGCAAGCTTGACCCATACATACTGTACTTACATTTGGTTTGATAAACTGCATGGTGTCGTAAATAGACATACCTGCAGTTACGCTGCCGCCTGGAGAGTTGATGTATAGGAAAATGTCTTTATCTGGATTTTCAGATTCTAGGAAAAGTAGTTGAGCCACGACAAGGTTTGCCATGTGGTCTTCCACTTGACCTGTTAGAAAAATCACACGCTCTTTCAATAGGCGTGAGTAGATGTCGTAAGAACGTTCGCCGCGGGAAGTTTGTTCAACCACCATTGGCACTAGCGCGTCAATAATTGGCGACATTGCATTTTTTTCTTGGTAGCTCATATTCTTATGTCCCTAAAATAAATGGCCCGGATGATGAGTATCACACGGACCATTGTTAGCAGAATAGTCGACGTTAAGTCAACCTTCTACGCAAGATATTGCTTATTAAGCAGCAGGTTGTTGGTTAAGTAGCTCGTTGAAGCTTACTTCTTTCTCAGTAACCTGTGCTTTAGCGATGATCGCGTCGATAGCTTGCTCTTCTAGAGCAACGTTACGCATGTTGTTCATCATTTGTTCGTTTTTCTCGTAGTAAGCAACAACTTCTGATGGATCTTCGTATGCTGTAGCCATTTCTTCGATTAGCGCTTTAACTTTCTCGTCGTCAGCTTTTAGTTCTTCAGACTTGATTACTTCACCTAGTAGAAGACCTACAACTACGCGACGTTTAGCTTGCTCTTCGAACAGTTCACGTGGAAGCTGTGCAGCTGCTTCTGGGTTACCACCGAAGCGTTGTGCAGCTTGTTGACGTAGAACGTGGATTTCTTGTTCGATAAGTGCCGCTGGTACGTCGATGTCGTTTTGTGCAACTAGACCGTCGATAGCTTGCTCTTTGATGCGAGTCTTAATAGCTTGCTTAAGTTCACGCTCCATGTTCTTACGAACTTCAGCTTTAAGTGCTTCAACGCCACCTTCAGCAACACCGAACTTAGAAACGAACTCGTCGTTTAGTTCTGGTAGTTCACGAGCTTCAACTTTGTTCACTTTGATAGCGAACTTAGCTGCTTTACCTTTTAGGTTTTCAGCGTGGTAATCTTCTGGGAAGTTTACGTCGATTTCGAATTCCATACCTTTAGTTTTACCTTCGATACCGTCTTCGAAACCTGGGATCATGCGACCTGCGCCCATTTCTAGCGGGAAGTTTTCAGCTTTACCGCCTTCAAACTCTTCACCGTCGATAGAGCCAACGAAGTCGATGCTTACACGCTTACCAGCTTCTGCAGCTTCTTCAACTTCAGCCCAAGTAGCTTGTTGCTTACGTAGAGTTTCGATCATCTCTTCTACGTCTGCATCGTTAACTTCAGTTGTTGGTTTTTCAACTGTGATGCTTTCTAGGCCTTTTAGCTCAACTTCTGGGTAAACTTCGAAAGTTGCAGTGAATACTAGGTCTGCGCCTTCGTTGTTTTCAACTGGAGCGAACGTTGGTGCGCCAGCTGGGTTGATTTTCTCTTTTACGATCGCTTCGATGAAGTGACGTTGCATAACTTCACCAAGAACGTCTTGACGTACTGCTTTGCCGTACATCTTAGCAACCATTTTTAGAGGCACTTTACCCTTACGGAAACCATCGAAACGACGGTTTTTAGCGATGTTGCGTAGTTCAGCTGTAACAGCGTCTTCGATGTTTGCAGCTGGAACAGTAATGTTAAGACGGCGCTCTAGGCCTTCTAGCGTTTCAACAGTAACTTGCATTATATATAAACCTCTAAAGTGGCTCGGTGTTTCCGAGCGTATGAGCGAACTCTCTGGAGTTAACGCTTCATCCTTGTGTAGTGCTCTATCCGAACACTTAATTTAAAATCGAGTATCGACACTGAATTTCAGTGCCGGACTAATCAGTGATATCTTCAACAAACCTGCTAAAGGTATCTCCTATTAGCCTCAGGACAGAATTTTAGACGCGACATTCTAGCGATCTGTTGTAACCCTGTCGAGCCAATCGCCACTATCTGCGCATTGTCTGTGCTAAATTCTCAAAAGCCGACCTCATTTTCACTCAATCGGGCTCTAATCTAACGCCTATATTCGCTAGCCATATCTAGAATGGGGACAATAGCGACTTTTTCAAGAGAATCGACTGGTTTTTTTATTGAAAAGCCTAAAAAGAGATCTTGCTCTTGTTTTACTCCACAGAGTTGGAAACTATTTCGCCATTCGTTCAAACAAACCATTAACATTTCTTTACATGGACTTATGAAGAATTGGGAGCGTGAAAGGATGTCACAGCGTCGCCGCATTTTGCTGTTTTTTTTCATCTCGTATTTCTTCTGTGCACTACTTGGCGGCAGATGGGTTTGGCAACAAAGTTATCAAGGCTTACTGGACGAACACCAATCACAACTTGAACGCTTTTCTAGTCATATTCAGAACAAGCTCGATAAATACGCTCATATCCCTCATTTATTAGCAAAAGACGCCCCCCTGATTGACGCACTGCTCACCCCAAACAATAGCGCTCAGCTTGAAATCACTAATCGATACCTTGAATCCGTAAATGAGGTTATCGAAGCCGCTGATACCTATTTAATTGACCAGTATGGCACCACCATTGCCGCGAGTAACTGGCGCAAACCGCGATCATTCGTCGGCCGTAATTTTGCCTTTCGTCCTTATTTCAAACAAGCCATCGTCGGCAGCAATAGTCAGTATTATGCACTTGGTTCAACCTCTGGTAAGCGGGGTTATTACTACTCCTATCCCATTGTCTATGCAGGCGGTGTTATTGGCGTAGTGGTGGTAAAAATGGATCTAAGTAAGATAGAAGACATTTGGCAACAAGCGACCAGCGTATTTGTTGCAAGTGATCCTGCCGGGATTATTTTTATGAGTAGCCGCGCGGATTGGTTATTTAAAAGTCTAAAACCGCTCAGTGAATTACAGAAAGCGCAAGTTTGGGCAAGCAAACAGTATTTAGATACCGAAATCGTTAGCCTTGATTTAGTCGGTAACTTAGAAGAGCAACATACAGAAGCAAAACAGGGTTATCCGTACAATAAAGGAACTCTGGTTATTTCTTCTATGCCACTGCCTCAGTTGGGGCTAACAATCCGAGTGATTTCTCCGCGTCATTCCGTGTTATGGACCACAATGAGCTATCTGCTCGTGCTCACGCTGTCCTTTACGATCTTGTTCCTCATCGGACAGCTAATCTACCACCGCCAACAACGCCACATCCAACTAGAACGAGTGCAGCAAGAGGCCAATCAAAAGCTGGAGTTTCAAGTCATGGCACGAACCGCTGAGCTTCAAGCCGAAATTGCCCAACGAGCAGAAACAGAGCAAGTATTACGCCTCACACAAGATGAGCTAATACAGGCCGCTAAACTGGCAGTATTAGGGCAAATGTCAGCAAGCATTAGCCATGAACTAAACAACCCTCTCGCGGCAATTCGTAGCTTTGCTGAGAACGGTAAACTCTTTCTACAAAAAGAGAAATTTGATCGCGTTGAAGACAACCTGACACGCATTTCTGCACTCACCGACAGAATGGCCAACATTAGTCAACAATTACGCTCCTTCGCGAAGAAAACCAGTGGTAATGAACTGATTCGTGTTCACCTTTTACCTGTTGTGGCCTCAGTCAAAGAGTTAATGAAACCTGCATTCAAATCGGCTCGCGTAACGTTAGAAACAAATTTGATAGAACAAGATGTTGAAGTGCAGATTAATCCCATTCAGCTCGAACAAGTGCTGGTGAACTTACTGACTAATGCGTTGGAGGCCCTTAAAGAAAAAGAAGACAAGCAGGTTGTACTATCTGTAGAGCGAGACGATGAGTCCCGGCTTGTATGGATTCATGTTGACGATAATGGCGCTGGACTCGGTGAGTTCACACTTTCAGAACTGTGTGAACCATTCTTAACCACCAAACAGAATGGCTTAGGTTTAGGGCTTTCGATCTCACAGCAAATTTTAGCCAGCATGAACGGCAAGTTAAGTGCACAGAATAGAGAACAAGGTGGTGCTCGATTCTCTCTTTGCCTACCTATGCCATCAACCAACGCCCAACTTTCAGAAGGATGAGACCATGTGCCAGGTGTTTTTTATTGATGACGAAGCAGACATCAGACTTGCGATCGAGCAAACTTTTGAACTAGCCGAAATCAATGCGAGCTTCTTTCCTGACGCTGAATCAGCCCTAATTGCCATGCAACAAGGGGAAAAGGCAGGTGTTGTAATCACAGATATCTGTTTGCCAGGCATTTCTGGTATGGATTTGTTGACCACACTTAGTCAACGCGATGAGGATTTGCCTGTCATCATGATCACTGGCCATGGTGATATTTCTATGGCCGTTCAAGCCCTCCATCAAGGTGCTTATGACTTTATTGAAAAACCTTTCGCACCTGAGCATTTGCTTGAAACCGTTAAACGCGCCATTGAAAAACGTCAACTAACCAATGAAAACCGTAAGTTACGCCAATCACTCAAAGCCAGTAAAACGCTTGGACCAAGAATCATCGGGGAAACACCAAGTATTCAAATGCTACGCGAAACCATTAGCCACATCGCTGATACGAATGCAGACATCTTGTTGTTTGGTGAAACAGGAACAGGTAAAGAATTGATCGCCCGCTCTCTGCATGAACAGAGCTCCCGCCGCAATCATAACTTCGTCGCGGTAAACTGCGGTGCGGTGCCTGAAAACCTGATTGAGAGCGAGTTGTACGGTCATGAAAAAGGTGCCTTCACAGGAGCAGAAAGTCGCCGTATCGGTAAGTTTGAGTTTGCTCAGGGCGGAACTCTATTTTTAGATGAAATTGAATCGATGCCAATTCAGGCACAAATACGTTTACTCCGAGTGCTTCAAGAAAGAGTGATTGAACGTGTTGGTTCTAACGAGCTTCTGCCACTGGACATTCGGGTTATTGCTGCGACGAAGGTCGACTTAAAGCAGGCTGCCGAAGAAGGTACATTTAGACAAGACCTCTATTATCGCCTTAATGTTGTCACCCTCGATTTGCCGCCAATGCGGGAACGTAAAGAAGACATCCCTGCTCTGTTCCACCACTTCTTATTGGTCGCCGCATCACGTTACGGAAAAACCTCACCCAGTCTATCTCCCCAAGATTTGGCCCAGTTGATCGCACACGACTGGCCGGGCAATGTGCGTGAATTACGTAATGCGGCAGAACGATTTGTTTTGCTAGGCAAACTCTCTCAATTAAGCGAAGCACCATCCGCCCCCCCAACCATTTCAAGCCTATCTGAGCAAGTTGCTGAGTTCGAGAAGGCCGCAATAGAGAACGCATTGCTGGAAAATAGCGGTAGCATTAAGCAAACCATGGAACAATTGAATGTGCCTCGAAAAACTCTGTACGACAAGATGCAACGTTATCAGATAGATAAAGACATATATAAAGAAAATGGCAGTTGAGCTTTCTTCAGTCACCTAAATTGAACCATACTTTTTAGACGAACAAGCAATCATGGTTTCTTTGAGTATGAGTGAAAAAATCAGAGTACCGTTCATCAGTGACACCGTCATAATTGATGGCCACTATCAAGAGGAGAGGCGTTCAGGAGAAGAACGCCGTAAAAGTAATAAGAAGTGGAATGGATATGAACGAAGAGTCAACCCAGATCCTCGCTCATCGATCCACAAATCAATAGATGAAGAGGTTTAGTTCACCTCCTCATCTGTAGTTTTCCATTTACTTAGTAATAATCTCTGGCCCCATTAGTGTTGTTGGTAACCACGTCGATACCCATGGCACATAAGTAACGATTATGAGGAACAAGAACATCACGGCCACCCACGGTAAAGCAGCTTTCACTACATTCATCATAGACATTTTCGCGACCCCAGCAGTCACAAACAAGTTGAGCCCAACTGGTGGGGTTATCATACCTATCTCCATATTGACCACCATCATGATGCCCAAGTGAATAGGATCGATACCGAGTGCGATTGCAATCGGGAATACCAAAGGCGCAACGATGATGAGCAAGCCTGATGGTTCCATGAACTGACCACCAATCAGCAGCAGAACGTTTACTACGATCAAGAAAGTGATTGGTCCGAGACCCGCTGACAGCATGGATTCGGTAATCATCTGCGGAATGCGTTCTTCAGTAAGTACGTGCTTTAAAATTAAGGCATTGGCGATGATAAACAATAGCATGATTGTCAGCTTACCCGCTTCATAGAGGGTATGCTTAGTGTCTTTATGTACAAAGGTTTGAATCACTTTTACTATCGCTGGTTTGGTATTTTGTTTATCAGCAAATGGTCCCATGTCTTTGTAGATAAAGTTCGCGATAAAGAATGAGTACACTGCCGCAACCGCCGCAGCCTCTGTTGGTGTGAAAATACCGCCATAGATACCACCAAGAATGATCACCACCAGCAACAAGCCCCAGCTCGCATCTTTGGCTGCATCAAACGTTTCTTTCCATCCCACAAATGGTTGCTTAGGTAGATTCTTAATCCTCGCGGCAATGTAGATGGCAATCATTAACATGACACCAGCAAGCAAGCCCGGAATCACACCACCAAGGAACATTCGTCCTACCGACACATCCGTTGCTGCGGCATACACTACCATTACGATCGAAGGTGGAATCAAAATACCCAACGTTCCGGCATTACAAATTACGCCCGCAGCAAACTCTTTTGAGTAACCATTTTTGATCATACCCGCGATAACGATACTACCAATCGCGACCACGGTAGCTGGAGACGAACCTGATAGCGCGGCAAACATCATACACGCCACTACCGACGCCATGGCTAAGCCACCACGGAACCAACCCACAATGGCAATCGCAAAGCGAATGATGCGTTTAGCAACACCACCAGTAGACATAAAGCTTGAGGCCAAGATAAAGAAAGGAATCGCTAACAAAGTGTAGTGGCCAGCAAACGCATTAAATAAAGTTTGTGCAACGGATGCTAAAGACGCGTCTGAATGCATTAATAGAAATAGAATACTGGAAAGACCCAGCGAGACAGCAATTGGCACACCGATCAACATGAAGCCAATAACCATCAAGAATAAAAACAGAATATCCATGATTTATTGCTCCTTACGATCTGATGATGACGTTGAACCACTTGGAATCGCATCGGCGGCTTCGCTCAACTCTTCTTTCAGAGCTTCTAGCTCTTCTTCTGCTTCATGACCAGCAATCAAACGATCCAGCTTCCCAGTCGCAATTTGCCAAGTAATTTGTACAAAACGGAAAGTGAGTAACGCCATCCCAAGTGGCAAAGCAAAGTAAGGAATAAATCGTGGTAGCTTCTCGTAGCGTTCGCCTTCATTGAGCCATTCAGCTAAAAACTGAAACACTTCAGGCATAGGAATATCATCAGTTTCATACCAAGCGCGCTCAGTGACAAATGGATACCAGTAGTTCCAAGAGCCGATCAAAAGCAAAATAGAAAACGCCAAACAGCAAGCAGAGGCAAGAAGTGCAAAGATTTTACGTTTTGGCTCTGAGACCATATTGATAATCACATCGACACCAATATGAAAGTGCTTCTTCACACCATAAGACGCCCCGACCAAAACCATCCATGCAAACATGAATACCGTTAATTCTAGAGCCCAAAGAATATTGTCATTAAAGACGTAGCGAAAGATCACGTTGGCAAACGTCAGCAGGGTCATAGCACCAAGAAAGAACGCTATCAACGTCTCTTCTATGGCATCGGTGATTCGCCCGGCCTTGGCAAAAAATGTCTGTTCCATAATTACATCACGTTATTATTCGGAAAAAGAGGCCCTCTCCATATGTTGGAACGTAAGAGGGCCGGTCTAATGTTGTTATTGCTGGTTAGAAGCTAGCGCAGCATCGATTAAGTCAGAACCAATGTCTTTCTCAAACTTCTTCCACACAGGCTGAAGCGCCGTTACCCACTCTTGGCGCTGTTCTGCACTCAGAGAGCGAACCACACCACCTGCTTCAATAATGTTGCTCTTGTTAGCAAGGTTCACTTTGGTTGACTCTGCGTTACGCTGAGCGGAGACCTCTTGAATGATGGTATTTAGCTGTTCACGCTGGTCATCAGGTAGATTTTTCCAGAAGTCATTCGACGTCACTACGAGGTAATCCAGAATGCCGTGATTGGTCTCAGTAATACCGTCTTGTACTTCGAAGAACTTCTTACCGTAGATGTTTGACCACGTGTTTTCCTGACCATCGATGACTTTGGTTTGTAAACCGCCATACACTTCTTTAAACGACATTTTTTGTGGGTTTGCGCCAAGCTGTTCGAACTGGGCGACCAAAACGTCCGATGCTTGCACGCGGAACTTCAGCCCTTCGGCATCGCTTGGCAACATTAATGGCTTGTTGGCGGACATCTGCTTCATACCGTTGTGCCAGAACGCCAGGCCTTGCAAGCCACGTCGCTTCATTGCGTTCTTCAGCTTCTCGCCAGATTCTGAGTTTTGAAAACGGTCAACAGCTGCAACGTCTTCAAATAGGAATGGAAGGTCGAAAATGCGGTACTTCTTGGTGAATTTCTCAAACTTTGAAAGAGAAGGAGCAGCGAGTTGAACATCACCGTTAAGCAGCGCTTCCAGTACTTTATTGTCATCGTAAAGCGTCGAGTTAGGGAAAACCTGCATGCAGACTTTACCGTTCATTTCTTCATTAACGCGCTTTTCCAGTAACGAAGCAGCAATACCTTTCGGGTGTTTGTCCGTGTTGGTTACGTGGCTAAACTTAATCACAGTTTCACCAGGGTCACAGTTTGCAGCAGCATTAAAGCTAGTGATTGCCAGAGCAGAGACAGACAGTAGGGTTAGAGGCTTAAACATTATTATTCTCCTTGTTGAATCACATCCCATCCTTTCCATGAGTACCTAAATGGGTAGAGGGTGATGGGTACGGATGTTCTACAAGGAGCAAGTTGCAGACCAAGTTAATTATTACCTATTAGTCAACAACTTAAGATTAAAAGAAGGATAATTTAAAAAGATAAAGGGTCAAATCCACCCATACGAATGAACGAGATGGGTGGAAAATGACACATTTAAGAGGAACAGCTGATTTCCATCTTCTTGCCCCACTCTGGAGGCAGCTTGGCATAATCATCGAACTCAGGCTGTTCATCATAAGGACGCTTGAGCAGTTCAGCCAGTCGATTGACTTCACTGAAATCCCCCTCCTCTGCCTTATCAATGGCAAGTTGAGCAAGGTAATTACGTAAGATGTACTTCGGATTCACTTGGCGCATGCGCTCACAGCGTTGCTGCACGGTGACACGCTCACCGCGCTCGTCCACTTCTAACTCACAACGAGCGAGATATAAGTCTACCCATGAACTTGCCGCTTCTCGATCAATAAACAAATCAATCACAACTTGAGGCGATTTAACGTCGAGGTTAGACAACTCACGGAAGAAGCGAGTGTAGTCAGCTTTGTTTTGATTCAACAGCTCAAACATGGCTTCAAACAAGCGGCCATCTTCGTCAACTTTGGTATGAAGGCCGAGCTTAGCACGCATCAACTCACTGAACTTTCGACTAAGGCGCACTTCAAATTTGCCAAGCGCCATTTCGAGATCTTCTCGCGCCACAAGAGGCGACAAGGAGTGCGCCAAGGCAGAAAGGTTCCAAAGCGCGATGCGAGGTTGCTGCTCAAAGGCATAACGACCTTGGTAGTCCGAATGATTACAGATGTAATTTGGATCGTAGTCGTCGAGGAAGCCAAATGGCCCGTAATCAAAGGTTTGCCCAAGTATCGACATGTTATCGGTATTCATTACGCCATGGGCAAAACCATATGCTTGCCAGTACGCAATCATCTCTGCAGTTTTCTCCACAACAGACTCAAACATGGATGCGTATGGCTTTTCCGCTTGGGAGCACTCAGGGAAATGCCACTCAATCACTTTGTCAGCGAGCAGCTTTTGCTCAGCGAGTTGATTGGTATAGAAAAAGTGCTCAAAGTGGCCAAAGCGGATGTGCGTTTCTGCGACACGGATCAGCAGTGCACCATATTCCATCTTCTCGCGATAAACTGGTGTGTCACTGTCCATCATACCTAGCGCTCTGGTGGTAGGAATCCCTAGCCCTGCCATCGCTTCGCTACACAGATATTCGCGCGCCGTCGAGCGCAACACCGCACGGCCATCACCCATTCGTGAATACGGCGTCAGTCCTGCCCCTTTGAGGTGAATATCAAACCAAGTGCCATCTTGGTGCTGCATTTCTGCCAGCAGCAAACCGCGACCATCACCCAGATCTGGGTTGTACACCCCAAACTGATGGCCCGCGTATTTCATTGCCAAAGGAGCAAATGGAGCAAAGTCCGCTTGCCCAGCAAACACATTCAACACCTCATCATTTGCAGCAACTGGTAAACCAAAATGCTGCGCGAACTCACCATTCCAAACTACCCAACGTGTGTTGTCTAGCGGTTGTGGGGCAACATGGGTGAAAAATGCTGACGGTAGCGCACTGAATCGATGAGTGAAATTCACCCCTTCCCAAATGGACATTGCAGTTCCTTAACGAAGACTTCCTATTAAAGAGTATACGCCGTGAACGTGGTCTCCTTCAGCCATGAATTGTGCATGGGTATTTGTCAACACTAAAGCAAGGAGTCTAGAAGTGACAGCGCACTAAGAAATTCCGGCACTGCAAAAATGGTATTCGGAAGAAAGCGCTCCACTGCAACTCACCTGCAGTGGAACTCTTTGCTTACAGGTTAGGCTGGAAACTCGTCACTATCCTGCTGAGGGGCAGGTACTTCTTTGAAGCGGGATCGCTCGATGTCTACGATAGTTCGATAGCTCAATGACAGTAGCGCAATTTGATAAGCGCCAAACAAACCAAAAATTACGCCCGACACAATCATTGCCAACAGATGAGAGAACTCAGCAAACACCAACTGACTCAGTGTCCCAGCCAGCAATGGAATTAAGCCCATCAACACAAAAATCTGCTTGTTGAATGGACGGCTTTGTCGCCAAGCATCACCTAAACTGCGCGACTCTCGATCCAGTGCAGTGGCAGGCAACACCAATGACCAACGAGACAGAACCCAATACCCCGGAACACTTAAGACCAAAGTGATCACCTCCAATGCCAAAGAGCTGATTTCTCCACCGTCTACAATGATAAAAAACGTCACTAAGAATATTGGTAGCGCGATGATCAACCCCATTGCTAAAGCAAATAAAATCCACCAGCCGATAAAGCGCAGCTCACGCATGGATAAGCGCATCACATCAAGAGCAGAACGCATATATTCACGAGCAAGGTAAATGCGGTGAATGCGAACCGCTGCCATCGCTGCAACCAATGGATACAAAAGAAAGGTCGTAATAAAAAAACCGACACCAAAGCTGGAAAAGTCAGGCTCTTGAGAGCCTTGGACTAAAGCTTCTTGATATTGGGTAATAAAAATGGTGTGAACCACTATCAAAGGAATACAAGCGATAATAATGGTGAGCAAGTTTGCTCTAACCATGACGATTGCTTCTTGGCAAATAGCCGATATCGAAAACTGATTATCAGACATAAAAATATCCTTACTTTTATAAGTATCTAACCATAGACTACGCCTCAAAAATACAAGGCGTACTAAAATTCAGGAGTCCCCTCTCGCGATGCAGAGAGAGTTGGTAGTAGCTTGGGTTGAACAAAAAAGCCACTCATTTAAGTGGCTTTAAAAATAGATAATCAAGCATTAAGAGCAGCGACGCCAACCTAGCAGCCCTAGGAGTACCAGCGCCCAGAATGAAGTGCTACCACCAGAATCACCAAACGAAACCCCTGACGATTGAGAAAGCACATTAATATTCACAACCGCTGTGGCTGTAGAGCCTTTTTCATCCATAATGCTGTAAGTTAACGTTACAGATTGCCCTGTACCTGATGGCGCTGAGTAACGGATTTTCCCATTTTCAATTACTGCGCTGCCTCCACCACTCGTTATGGTCACTGATTGAATTGTCAAATCATGACCATCAGCGTCAGTGTCATTTGCAAGAACATCAATGACAACATCCTCACCAGCAGTCACTGTTACGCTATCTGTGTTCGCTTCTGGTGACGCATTTTGCACCTCGACACTCACTTGAGATGTCGATGTTAAGCCGCTCGGATCGGTAACGGTCAGTTGGAATGTCAATACATCACCTTGTTTACTGCCCTGTGGGATCGCAAAGCTGGCTTCTGCGGTATTAGCATTTTCAATGGTTGTCGCTAGGCCATCAATTTGCTCCCACAAATATTCCAGATCGTCACCATCTGGGTCAGAGCTACCCGCAGCAGAGAGCGTTACCTTTCCGCTGTTTTCTAGATCCCCTGTATCTGCGCTCGCATCCGCTAATGGTTCATCATTGTCTCCCGTTACTGTCACCACTACCTCTACGGTGTTTGAGGTGATGCTGCCATCTGAAGATACAAGACGATATTTGAAGCGGTCTTCACCTACAAAGTTCTTCTTCGGCGAGTAAACATCACCTTGAACACTGCCATGAGTTGGATGCTCAGCAATAACGACATTAAATAAGTACCCTTGAGCAATGTCGTCGTTGGCCATCAAAGACAGCGAATAGTCAGTGTTTTTTGCCGTTTCAAATGCATCAGGTTTTGCCGTCACTACACTAGCAACATCTAAATCCATCAGAGCCACAAATGGAATTGTCGAAAAGGCGGTATTGATTAAACCTTCAGTCGACTTATCTGCACTTTTACCAACCCACAACGGTCGCTCGCTTTGCAGAATATCTGAGTGAAGCGCACCGAAATTCATACTGCCTTCATAAGTGCCACCTTCTATCTCAACCAATAGAACATGTTCACCCGCAGCTAACTTAGTAGGCTGAGAGAACAGCACTCGATTAGGAGGCTGCACGCTGCCTTGTTGGAGTAACTCCGCGTTTGCGTCATCAAACGTCATGGTAGAAAACACTTCGTTAACTGAACTGTAGCGCCAAACTTTGTAACTGACGGCGCCACCTTTACTCGTAGGTACTGCAAACAGTTGAAGGCCATCTAACTCAGTTGGATTAGCCAAGTTCATTTTAAGTGCGATCGCATTGTCTTGAGTCGCGAAGATGTAGCCACGGTTAAGGTTGTTCAACCAAGCGAATTTGTTTGGCTCGTCAGGACGACTCATCACGAAGCTAGCAGAAGACGATGTACTTGTGATTCCAGTAACAGAAACATTGGTATCAAAGCCAGCAATTGCGCTCAAGCTAGGATTAGTGTTATCACCAATTGAAGTGTTACCTTGTGGGTATAAATCGTTCTCGTCAGCGAAGGAGCCTTGCTCAAGCTCTTTTAAACCATCCGCCTGCATGATCTGAACTTGCATTTCGCCAACATCATTAAAGGCATTGCGAATGTTCACAGAGGTAACGAGAACACCTTCTCCTTCAAGCGCTCTGTCATAATCTGTCAGCGTGCGGTTCTCTACGTATAAACGAGGCCCCATTTCTTTTAGGTATGAATCCAGATAAACCACACTTGATTCACCATTTGGCACCACAATATTAGTATTCGCGTCTAAAGAAACCGATGGATTAGTAAAACCAGCAGCATGCTTACTCCAAGCACTCATGTTGACCGGCGTCTCGCCAGCGTAGTTATCGCCTGGCTTTCTTCCCCAAGAGCCACCAGCCATCACTCCCCACATGCCAATAGAACCATCATGGTGATATGAGTAAAGGTCTGGCAGACCAAGCATTAAGTGGCCGAGTTCATGAACAATCACCCCCATGGTCGATTGATGTGTGGTTTGGTAATCACCAAAGACACAATATTCCATGATATTTTTGCCATCCACCTTCACCGTGCTGTGGCTACCTTTGTGTGGCCAAATCGATGGACGCCCAAAATAACCCGTCGAACGGTCACCACCAGCGAACACAAACATAACTGAGAGTTCATCAGGGTCAAGCTGACCATCTCCATTACGGTCATACGCTGCAAAGTCAACATACGGGTCAAGCTTTTGGTAGGCCTCGGCAATAACAGAGTCTAGTTTCGTAGAGCAATTAAAGTCGGTACTTGTATGACAATCTGGCTGCTTTTGATTAACCGAAACATTGATAATGCCGTCATTAGCTGTACCTCCGTTTTCCCTAGCAGGTATTACATGATACTTGCCGTCAGAGTTTTTTTGGTAGAAGTCCACAACACTCTGACCTGACTGCCCAAACACAAGGGAATGAAAGTCATGATCCATTTTTTGGTCAGTAAAAGAAACTTGCACGACCAAAAGCGGCTGCTCAAAATTAGATGAAGCACTCATGGCTTGGATACCAGAAGTTTGCTTCAGAAGGTTATGCCGAGCTTTCGGAGATATCGCTTGCATCGATTCAAGCGGTGCTTTGTAGAGCAGATCTGGTCGTTCTAGTGAAACACTTGGTGCGGCTTGGTTGGAAAGCTTCTTAACGCCCGTCGATTCTAGTTTAGGGATGTTTCCATCTTGGGTAATCTTGGCAAAAAACCAATCTTTGTCTTGCTTAACAAGTGCATTACCCTGCTTGTCCTCATACCAGTGAAAATCGGCTGAACCTCTTAAGATGACCTCACTCTCGCTGCCATCGTCTAACTGCACGGTATGCCAAATTGGCGCAGGTGGCGTTGTCGCTAGTACCGTCGAGGCGGTTAACATGCTGAATACGGATAGGGCTATCGTTTTAATTTTCAAAGTACTACTCCATCTGACGTTTCGCGCTTGGGCACGCGATCCTCATGCATAAATATAAAAAACCACTCATGCATCGACTAATCAAATGAATAGTAACCAATTATTTATAAAGTTAAATACCTTTCAAATACATTGGCTATTTTTTGAGCGTCACTCCACGTTCGCTATAAGAAAGCGAGAGACATCATGGTGACATTCTCTCGCTTGTTCACAGTACGCTACTGGCTCTCTCAACCTAACCCGTCAGTACATTGTCTTCTGGGTACTTAACTAGCGTAGGCTCTGGGCGAGCTAGCATATAGGCCAGCGTCAACGGACCAATACGACCAATGATCATCACCACTATCATGATGTACTTACCTGGTTCAGACAGATCTGCCGTCAAGCCAGCCGTCAAGCCAACTGTCGCAAATGCCGAAATAGTCTCGAACATTACCTTATCGAATGCTGCCTTTTCCGTAATCATCAATAAGAACATTGCTGTAGTTAAGATTGCGCCACTCACAACAATAATCGCCAGCGACTTGGTCACCGTCTGCCAATTCACAGTACGCTTAAAGATCACCACATGCTTTTTCTGACGCAGAAAAGCCCATGTCGCCATAAACGCTACGGCAAAAGTGGATACCTTGATACCACCACCAGTTGAGGTTGAACCCGCACCAATCAACATCAATACAATCATCACAAGCAATGCAGGTTGAGTGAACTGTGCCAAATCAACGCTGTTAAAACCCGCCGTACGTGCGCTGGCCGACTGGAAAAATGCAGCCAACCACTGACCTGCCATAGGTAAAGATTCCATTGTGTTAGGATTGT
The DNA here is from genome assembly GCF_052037695.1 of Vibrio sp. WZ-1. NCBI lineage: Bacteria > Pseudomonadati > Pseudomonadota > Gammaproteobacteria > Vibrionales > Vibrionaceae > Vibrio > Vibrio sp. WZ-1. Next base: position 277,684 of record NZ_JBQEQR010000080.1, read on the forward strand.
GTCTTTCCAACAGCCAGAAAAAGAGCGTTCCCACTGCAAGCAATACAGGGGTTGCTATCAACATGATTTTGGTGTGCAAATGCAAAAAGTGAAAACCACGACGCCAATGCAGCCAAAGATCGCCGATTACCGTAAATCCTAAACCACCAAAGATGAATAAGCCCGCCAGTGTAAAGATCACTACAGGATCGTTTACAAAACTCATCATGCTATCGGAGAACAGCGCAAAACCGGCGTTATTAAATGCGGAGATAGAGTGAAATAGCGCATAGAACATGCCCGTTTGCCAACCCATTTCAGGAACCCAACGAAACGAAAGGAAAATAAAACCAATCGTCTCTGCAATCAGCGCAAAGATAACGATTTTCTTCACCAATTTACGCAAATTCACTTGGCGGTCTTGGCCCAATGCATCTTTCGCTAATGCTTGTTGGCGTAAACTCAAACGTACCCCAAACATGTACAGCAAAACGGCAGAGAGTGTCATCTGACCTAAGCCACCAATTTGCATTAACAACATCAACAGAACTTTACCTGCCAATGTGAAATGTTGACCTGTATCGACCACACCAAGGCCAGTCACGCTGATGGCAGAAGTTGCCGTAAATAACGCGTCAGTAATCGAAAGCCCTGTAACAGAAAATACGGGTAATGTAAGCAAAATAGCAGAAGGCAATAGCACACCGAGAAAGCTCAGCAATATAATGCGAGGTTCACCACCTTTCGCTTTATCTCGTTTGCCATCTGGGACGTAGAAAACGCCTCTCTGATGAAATTGCGTCATAGTGATTTCAACTTGCTCGCTAGTTTGTCTTGAGGACCAACAACAATAATTAGATCACCGATTTCTAGTGTAGTATTCAGATCTGGCGCTTTGGTAATCTCAGGGCCTCGTTTAAAGCCAAGCACTTGTACGCCTTCCACTTTACACAAAGCAAGTTCACCCAGCGTTTTACCCATCCAGCGCGAGCCAATCACAAACTCAGTCATCGCTAGGCCGCTGCCTAGTGGGTGGAATTCTAGTACGCGTTTATCGAGCATCTTACGTGCAACACGAATACCCATATCACGTTCTGGCATGATGATATGGTCTGCTCCGATTTTTTGTAGCACTCGAGCTTGAAAGCGATCGTTCGCTTTTACCCAAACCGATTTGACACCCGCTTCTTTAGCGATCAACGTTGCAAGAATACTGGCATTAACATCAGCACCAATGGCAATCATGACCATGTCATAATCATCGAGCTTCAGCTCTGCGACAGTCTCTTCGTGAGTACAGTTCGCCACAATAGCTTGGCTAACAAATCCCGCCGCTTCTTTCACTCGGTCTTCGTTAATGTCTACCGCCAAAACTTGTGAACCGGAATCTTGCAGTTCTTTACAAACGGCTAAGCCAAAACGACCTAGACCAATTACAGCAAATTGCTTATCACCCGTTTTCATTCGTGCCTCGTTTATGCGTTAAATAGCAGGCGCGAAAGTTTGCGCCTATTCCTCACCATCTGCAAACAAGACGACAAAAAATTGACAAAACCTTAACTCAAACCTTCGCACGTAACCTTGGTATAGCCTAAGACAGGTTAGCGGTATTTTCCTGACTATTCGCAATTAAATCAAAAGAATACCTACAGAGCTCACGTTTTACCTGCTCATGATTTACGCCATAAAATAGAGAAAGAAAACTTAGACCGAGTTGAACAAAAAAGGCAAGAGGGAAAGAAAAAAGTAAAAAATAAGCCGCATCGAGGTGCGGCTTATCATGTAAAAAGGAACGGTTAAACGTTATTTAGCATCGCGCTTTTCACCATTATCGCGACGAGGACGCTGATCTTGCGGTTTACGCTTGTTCTTCGGCACGTAGTTCAAGATTGAAATCGGCACTGGCTTTCTTGGTGCAAAACCTTCAATTTCTACACGCTCTAATAGGTGTCCAAGGCGGCTTTCAATCATGCATAGATTTTTGAAGTCATCTTTCGATACCAATGAAATCGCTTCACCCTGTGCGCCAGCACGACCAGTACGACCAATGCGGTGTACGTATTCGTCTGCAGGGAAAGGTAGATCGTAGTTGATCACCACTGGCAAGTTGTCGATATCGATACCACGCGCCGCAACACCCGTGGCAACCAGATATTGGATTTCACCCGCTTTAAACTTCTCAATCAGCTCTTGGCGCACGCGTTGATTACGGCCGCTGTGGAATGCTTCTGCCACGATGCCGCGCTTCTCTAACTGAGTAACTAGCTTCGCTGCGCCGTGTTTGGTTTCAATGAATACCAATACTTGCGACCAGTCGTTCTCGTTCAGCATGTGGCTCAACAGTGAAGACTTCATGTCTTTATCAACCGTGGTGATCCACTGCTTGATGTTTGATTTTGATGCACTGTGCTTCGCAATCGAGATTTCTTCAGGGTCAACAATCGCGTTCTTTGCCAAATCACGTACAGGGTTAGATAGTGTCGCAGAGAACAACAAGCTTTGAATGTCTTCTGGCATGCAATCGACGATCTTATCGATAGAATCGATGAAACCCATATCCAACATTTTGTCGGCTTCGTCCAGAACCAACATTTCCACTTCATCAAAATGGATCGCACGTTGGCCGTACAGGTCAATCAGACGCCCCGGCGTGCTCACTACGATGTCGACACCTTCGATCAGCGCTTGTTTTTGCGGTGCGTAATCAACACCACCAAACATCGCCATGGAGCGCAGTGACAGGTTCTTGCCATATGCTTCAATACTTTGGTGAACCTGCATCGCAAGCTCACGGGTCGGTGTTAGGATGACCGCTCGTGCGCGTTTTTTACGTTGTGTTTCACCTTGGCTCAGTTTTTCTAAGATTGGTAATACAAAGCTGGCGGTTTTACCCGTACCTGTTTGTGCTGCAGCAATCAGGTTGCTACCACGCAGAACAATTGGAATCGCTTTTTGTTGGATAGAGGTCGGTTTTTCATAACCCAGCGCCTTCACAGCATCTGTGATAGGAGTGCTTAAACCAAGCTTAGAAAATGGCATAGAAACGTCTCAACGAAGAAATGGGCGCGTAGTGTATCAGAATCCTAACTAAGTAACAGAATCAATCACACGACTACACAAGCAGGCTCGACAAACAAATTCTATCCTATTAATAAGGTATTCAATTGTTACAGCGTGATGATTTATTCACCACCTCACGTTTCTACGTTTTAAACCTAGTTATGCTGAAAACGTGTACATTACTGGAAGACTTTATGGACATCTTATTTCTGGTAGGATTAATCGCACTCAATGGCGTCTTTGCCATGTCCGAGATTGCGTTAGTCACCGCCAAAAGTGGCCGACTGAAAAAGTTTGCCGAACACAGTGCTTCAGCACGTCTAGCCTTGCAACTGAAAAACAACCCCACTCAATTTCTGTCTACGATTCAAATCGGCATTACTGTAATCGGTATCCTCAGCGGTATTTTTGGTGAAGCGACCCTCTCCGTTCCATTTGAACACTGGCTCGTCACACAAGGTTTAGAGCGCGAAATAGCCACTGTACTAGCAACCGCAATTGTCGTTGTGGTCATTACTTACTTTGCCATTGTGATAGGTGAACTTGTACCAAAGCGTTTTGCACAAAACAATGCCGAGCGTATTGCCGTCATCGTCGCCTACCCAATCCACTGGTTAGCCAAACTGACCACGCCATTCGTGATGTTATTAACTGTCTCAACTGATGCTCTGCTCAAACTTATGCGCCAAAACAACAATGGTGAAGTGGTCACTGAAGAAGATATTTTTGCCGTAGTGAGTGAAGGATCAGAGAGCGGAGCAATTGAGCCGCAAGAACAATTGATGATTCGTAATTTATTGCACCTAAATGACCGCTTAGCGCTTTCGCTAATGACGCCTCGCTGCGATATTCACTCTCTTGATCTCGATTTACCGCTTGACTCAATTCTCAAACACTTACGTCAAACCCAACACTCAGTATGGCCAGTATGTAAAGGCGGTTTGGATAACATCATTGGTACTATTTCTTCCAAGGCATTACTGGACGAATACGACGAACTTTCGATCTCCCACCTTGCAAAACTGCTTAAACGCCCACGCTTTGTACCGGAGTCCATGAAAGGCTTACCATTACTCAATTACATGCAACAAACCAGTACCGAAATGGTGTTCATTGTTGATGAATATGGCGATGTACAAGGTCTAGTCACACACTACGATTTGCTCAAATCTATCGCTGGTGAATTAGGTATGGCACCACAACAAATCTGGGCTAAAAAGCAAAAAGATGGCAGTTGGCTAATGGATGCACTGATTCCATTAAATGAGCTGAAATACAAACTTGAACTCAACAATATTGAGGGAGAAGAAACCGAGGGTTTCCAAACCTTAAATGGCTTCCTAACTTGGTTAATTGGCCGAGTACCCACTCAAAGAGAAATCGTAATATATCAGTACTGGCGATTTGAAATTCTACATGTAAAGAGCAATCGAATTGTGCAGGTCAAAGTGACAAAAGTAAGAGAATAAGCTTAAGAGCTCATCGCTATTAATAGTAGATATTATGAGATCGTAGCATCTAGAAAATAATTCGATCTCATAATCACCATTCCGTTATTATCCAACTGGGCATCAAAAACATTTTCCTTTCTCGCTTTGCTATTTGTCCGTCAGTAATTATCTACTTCTCCTTCTTATCTACTAATAATCATTTCACCCAGTTCAAACACTCATAAAAAATTATTAGTAGCAATACGAAATTTTACAAATATAATAACGGTCTATAAAGATGGCCACTTCTGGCTAAATAAGAATTAACTAAAATAAAGATGGACCTTATTTAATTTAAAAAAATAACCATAAGAATAGATATCGTTCCAAAAGGAATTTAATAAATGGTCGCAGAGCCTTAACGATAGCTATCATTGTACTAAGGCGTTTTATGGAACAAACGACCATAACCTTAACTGCGCTTGCATTTTCCGGGGGGCCGGCCACTTCAATTACTGGGCCAATTGAAGTGTTAACTACAGCAGCCTACCTTGCAGGGGCCGCTCCCCCTGAAATTAATATCGTAACCCAGGACAATAATCCTGTTGTTGCACATGGAGGAATAACACTCACTCCAACAGTAAAAATTGAGAGCATTGAAAGAACGGATATATTACTGATAGGATCTTTGGGAGAACCAGATAGAGAGTTAACTGCCTGCTCAGATAAAACTCTTCAATGGCTAGAGAATTATTCAGATACCGATATCCCTATTATTTCCATTAGTACAGGAACATTTGCGTTAGCTAAAGCTAATTTACTTTCTAAGCGGAATGTGACAACACACTGGCGTTATGCCAATCTATTTCGAGATATGTATCCCGATACCAAACTGCGTGTTGAGAGAAGAGTTACCTGCGACGGGAATTATTACTGTACTTCATGTACAAACGGCTACAATGACGTCATGATGCTCGTCGTGGAGCAATTATTTGGTTTATCTGTACGTGATAGATGCCAGCAGCATATTTTTGGCAATACCGATAAAGTGCAGCAACAATCATTGGCAAAATTTCTCCCATATCGTCAGCACAGTGATGCTCTTATTCATCAGTTGCAGGACTGGATGCATAATCATCATAGCTTACAGTTTTCTGTATTTGAGTTAAGTGAACGTATTCATTTGAGCGAAAGACAAATGAAACGCAGATTTAAACTGGCAACGGGACAGACACCGATACAGTATATTCAACAGATTCGTCTTTCAGCAGCGAAAGATAAATTAGAAACGACCAAACAAACTGTCGAGGAAATTTCTAGAGTCGTTGGATATGAAGATGTGCGTTACTTTAGAGAGTTGTTTAAGAAGTTTGTGGATATGACTCCGCTAGAATATCGCAAAAGGTATCAACATTAAGTTTGACTTATAGCAATATCAAGAATGGCGGGACATCCCGCCATTCTTAGTTGTTTAGCTTAGTTATTAAGGTTTGACGGCTAGTAATCCCATCGTTGGATTCATAACATTCATTCCTGCTAACGCCAGCCCGCCAGAGAGTGACTTAGTTCCCCTCTTCGAAGCCGCTTTCTTCGCCTGCTTCATAAGCATGTTTTGCGATTGATTAAAGCGCGCTTGATTATCAATATCCACAGCGGCTTGAGTAATGTCCTCAGGGCTCATGTTGATAGCATCATTGACGCCAAGCGTTTCTAGGTACTTATCCATAACATTTCTATCAGGACTAGCGATACGATCATGCATCGTGGTCACTTCATCCTTAGTAGACATGTTTGTGAAGGTTGGAATACGCCAGATCTCTTCCGCTAAGACTCGGTAGTCCGCTTCTATCATGTTCAACGACGACATGATGCTCTCTTCACAACGGCTCACTGCCACCTGGTTAACGTTTCTGTTGTATTTAATGCCCGTTCTGCGTTTAGTCTGCTTCGAACGGAGGTGCTTACCAAACGAATCCCACAGCAGCACTTTGAGTAGCATCGGGTTAACCATAGTTCCAAACTCTAGGCCAGTACCTGCCACAACTGTTGCACTTGCACCCGCTTTAAATGTGAAGTCTCCAGAACCTTTAACAATGGCTTCCAAAGCAGCAGATGCGCCCAAGCCAACTGATGCAGAACCAGTCACACTACCAGACAACATATTCATACCACGAGCTTTCAGGGTAAAGGTACTTGTTCCACTAGCCTTAGCACCAACAAAGGCACTTGCACCAAGCTTTGTTTTGATAACTTCATTTTCAGTACCCACGTTGGCACTGTTTATTGCACCGGTGAATTGAACTTTTGCTGTCGCACCGACAAACAGCTCCCCCTCGTTCTTTAGTGACATAAAATCAGCCACAGAAAGTTCATGAGAGACTGTTAACTTCATTCCCATTTCGGCAGCGAGCATCGCATCAATTTCTAAATCGATACCCGGTATAATTTGAGTTGTTACTACCGAATCATCAATACTAACAGTAGCATTTCCTGTTTTCTTATTAACCTCAAATTCAGATTTAGTACTTTTCTCTTTGTTTCCACTAAAAAGCTCTCGGCTATGCCCAATGCCACCCAATGCGCCTTTATTGATTTTAGCGCTCGCACTAAACTTGCTGCTCTCACGGGCACCAATTTCAGCGGATGCTTTGATTTGGTTTTTCATTTTTCCGAAGTCCCAAGTTTTTTCAAACTCGACTTTTGCTTCGGCAAATAGTGCTTGTGAGGCTTCAAATGTCAGTGAACTGTCCTCAAGGTTTACTTTGCCCTCAGCAGAGCGGGTATTTCCTTTTTGGAACAGATCATTGATAGCAGGCCAAAGTTCAGCATTACATTTGGCATGATTAAAGTAGGCATCTCGTAAAGCATTAACTTGCGCATCCAGAATTTCTACCTTGGCTTGGCCAAGCTCACCGGATGCTAAGATACTGCTATGAGAACGCTTCAAAACTTCATGCTTGTTATGCAGCATTTGGAAGAAAGTACGGTTAATCAATTTCGAACGGACAGATTCCGTTGGTGAACGGTGTGGTTGAATCACCTTAACGACACTACCAAACTTTTTCGTCACTCGTTCTACAAAAAACTGCCATACAGGATGCTTAGTAACTGCGCTAGCTTCGTAGGCGCTACTATTGTTTCCTGACTGGCGATACAATTCCGCCTCAACCTCAGAATAGATAACATCTATCGCTTTTTCTAAATAAGGTAAGGCTCTGTTAGAGTGCCTTCTCCCGCATGCGAGAGACAGTTTTTTCAACCATTGCTCAATTTCTATCGCGCATCCTAAGTTAGGGATTAATTTTCCATCCGTCCCTTTGATTGATGACACATCGAAATCAAGATTGGCTGCAGCAAGCTGTTTTTTATTCATTAGCTTTCCTTCTATCTAAATCTCAAGGCTCAGGGCTTTTCGCCACTGGATAAGCGTTGAGTTTATTGAGTAGTCATGCGCATATGACATGACCTGATCGATGATTTGAATCAGTGAAAACCAGTCGTCCCCCGTTTCTACCAGACCTTCCCCACTCTTTTGATTTGGCGAAGCAAACATAGGCGTTGCTTGCCAATCGGAGAGTGCTTCCCGAGAAGATCCAGTCCGACAACTGGCACCGAAATCGATCAATCGAATATGTTGTAATTGAGGTACATAAAGCAGGTTAGATGGCTTGATATCGCCATGTACCCACCCCTTGCTATGACAGTGTTTGATCGCCTGAACCACACTAGGCAAAAGCGAAGCAAATAACGCTAGATCCTTAGGCTCAAACTCAATCAGCGGTATCGCACTTTGATCAAACTCCAGCGTTAGCTGCAATTTGCTCCAGTCGACACCCACTACTTTTTGTATTTGAGCGCCCTGACACTCTTGCAAAGCAACCCACTCTCTTTGCAGGCTCTCTGCAGAATCAAAATGCTTAGTGTAGTGGGTCAAGTCGTTACTGATTTCGTGTACACGGGAGTACGTCGCCAAAACTTGGCAACGCACTCGTTCCTGCGATTCAATCACTGCTTTCAACATCGACAACCTTAAAGCTGCTTAGGCAACGAGAATTGAACAAATAAAGATTTATCCAATGGTTGTTTGGAATCACGCAACGTGTAATCCAATACGATGTTGTTTTGGTTAATTTTGTAGTTGAGCTTACGAATCAAGCGGCTCGATGTCGCACTGCTCTTATTCGCAAAAATAGCGCGCAACAACGCCCACTGACCGGTAAATGATTGTTGTGCGACTCGATTCTGACCGCTGTAGAATTCTGCACTCAAATAGCCATCCACTCCTGCGGTTGGCCAAGTTATCTCGCGCCACACTCTTGGACCATGTTTGTAGTCGTAAATCGTTTCAGCCTCTCGTAGGCGGAATTCCGTCACGTCAGTACTCATTGAGCTCGCTTTTACTTCAAGCCTTAACCCAAGATCATCTCCTGAAGAACCGAAGAAAATGCCACTCAGTTTTTGAACTAATTCAAGTTGCTTACGAGTGTTTGAGTTTATTGGTAGCGCTAGGCCGTCAACTTCGTTTAGCTTGAGCCTGCCGTTATCCCAGTAAACAAACGGCTTCAAGGTTTCTTCTATGTAGCGAGCCACACGGCCACTTGGTTTAAAGAATTGAGAAAAGTCATCTAAGCTCACTTCTCCACGGCCATGTTGATCAAATGGGAATCGCCCTTCAATGGCAGACACATAAAACTGGTAAACTTGCTCATCCCACTGTGTATTTAGATACACTACGCTGCCATTCACCACTTGCTTCCAAACTTGTTCACTGAGACTCTTCGTCCAAGACGCGACGATGTTTGGAGCCTTGCTGCCAGCTTGACGGAAGTTCACGATAGGGTCGCTACTACCTTGCGCATGGGCGATGGCATAAGCATGGAATGATTTTCCGGGGTTTGAACTAGACAATGCGGCATCGAAAAACGAGTTAACTTCATCAACTTGAACGATCAACTGCTCCAGTGGTGTATCCTTGTCTTTACCATTCCCATTCACAAACCGAGAGAAAGGCAAAAATGCTTCATTTACGACGAATGAAGGTTGCAGCCTCAACAGGTTATCGCCAACTGCTCGGTTCACCTTGTCGGCTTTGTTCAACACCTTTTTCGCTTTCTTCAATCCTAGTTGACCGGCTGCACGCTTTTGTCCTTTCGTATCTGGTTGATCTGCGACAGCCAATGTTGTGTTCACCACAACTGCATCCAATACATCAAGTAGTGGACTCGTAGCCGGAGAACGTGTGTTCCTTAGTGCATAGCTGAGCCCTGAAGCATCGCCAAACTGCTTGATTTGAATGTTGTTGACCAAGTCTTTCCAGTAGTAGATGTAATCGGCAAAATACAGACGTTGAACCTGTTTGCTCAGTTCTCTAAGCTCAATGACTGATGCGCCAGACATATCACCTTGAATCGCTTTAAACTCGCTCATCAAGCTTCTAAGCAGAGGCGACTTTGCCGTCAAATCAATTTGGCTATAGCCCTGCTTAGTAAAGATTTCTGGGATCAGATAGCCATGGAAATCATTAGTAAACTCAAACAAGCTATTGAACTTCTCACCGAGCTGGCTTCGGAGATCCACTTGAGTACGGTACTCTGGCATCTCTTTAATACGCGCATAAATCAGTCGCTCTGGTGACAAGCCTTCAAGGTTGTTCGTTGCAACAGCTATCAGGTCTAGGTTCGGTTGTAGCTGCTTGTCGTAATGACTTTTAAACAAGTCTTCGATTAAAAGAGAAAAAGAGTAAAGCTCGTCTGGAGAAAGCTCACCTTGGTCTTTCAAGTTATCCAGCAAGTAAGTTTGTAGTTCCGCAAAGTTCAGTTGCTCTCGGTCAAACAACATCTGGTAGTAACGCAAAATCTCAAAGATTCGGCTTGGGTTACCAAGGTTCACATAAACATACAGCTCGCTGCTGATCAGCTCTTCTAGCTTTGGCAGCATTATCTGGTGCAACTGTTTTTCATAAGCAGAGTAAACGCTCTCGGCCGTATCTGTTTGCTTAATACTGACTTTCTCATGCCACGGTTTAGGTTGAACGCCCTCAGCAACCACGTCGCCGAGTTCTCTTAATACCGCCACAACCTCCGACATCGAATTGTCATTGCTCAGCTTTTGAACATCGTTTTGATAAAAACGAATTTGAGATAGAGCCGTTGTGCGCCAATCTTCATCAACATTCCAGTTTTCTTGTAACTTCAGACCTGCAATAGAAATCAGCCCAACCACGGAGACTAGAACAGCGGTTCGAAATACAAGATAACCCGCATGACGCCATTCATTAACACCGACGATATTCTTCTCCGGCAAGATGACCTTATTGAACAAACGTTGAGTAAAGAAACCACGACGATTTGGCTGCTGTTCAACTTGATTATTAGCGTTGAACTCAGCACGTTCGGCCACAACCTGCGTTAGTAGATCATGCTCAATGCCTTTTTGTCCGGATGACATTAAATAAGCGCCGCGGATCCATACGGCTTCTCGGACACGGTTCTCGCGACCAATGTCGCTCAAAAACTCGTTGACGCGCTCTAAGAAAATTCTTAGCTGATAAGGCCAAGCGATTATAGAGCCTGACTTGTCACTGCTGACGTTTCTCAGTAACTCAAACTGCTGCCCCGCAATGGATTGAATCAACGCGTGGCTTTCCGCCTCAAATTGCTGTTTGTCATAACGGCGTGAAACATCGCACTCAAAGGTAATACCAAAAGGATTTTCTGAATCACATGCTGTAAAGCTCTCAAAGAAACCAGTGAAGTCTGCTATCGAGTCAGCTTTAGAGAAAGCGGCATAAACAGGCAAGTTTAAGCTAAGCTCTGCGCCCATCGACAGCACTGCCTCCTGATAGATGCCAGAGAGCCTAGTGCGTTCTTTCTTGTCTCCTGTCATTAGGCGATCACACCCAATAACCGTCACAATGCCGTTCAGTCCTTGCCTCGGACGGTATTTGAGTAGTTGCTTCGCCAGTACTTGCCAAAGCGACTCGTCAATACCGTCGTTGTCAAATATACGATGGCCGACTTCCACAACGACTGCGTTATCGTTGCTCCAAAAGCGTAGGTACTGTTCCGTATCACTTTCATCCAAGTAGCGCTCGTTAACTGGCTCAAAACCATTCTGCAGCAATATGGCACTTTTCGCGTCTTTTTCACCACCTAGAACTAGGTACCAAGGCAGACTGTAAAGACTTTCTAGCTTGTTACGAGCTTGTCCTTGTATCTTTTTCGTTGCGATACGAAACAGCTGCTGGATCACGCGTGTGTCTTGTTTAAGCAGTACGTGTTGATCATGCTCTTCTTTCTCTGTTTGATTAAGCTTGCGCTGTTTCCACCACCAAACACATGTAAAGAAGACAATAATGACGGTGACAGCGAGCATTCCCCACTTTATCCAGACTGGTTGCTCTTCTGATGCCGTTATCCAAAATGCGAGCGTCCCTAAAATGGCAGTAATCACCAAGAAAATAGAAAATATCTTTTTAAACATCTTATTTCAGCGCTCTTTTAATCGTGGCGTTCAAACCAAAGCGAACATTGAGTTCATTTTTCAACTTACGAATGGTGTTTAAGTCGTCACCTGCGTGAAGATAAAGCTCAACACCATGTTCCGTCTCACGAGTAAAAGACTCATAGCCTGCTTGCTTGAGTTCTGTCGATAAACGAAGTGCGTCGCTCGCCCGAGAAAATACCGCGAGAATGATCTCCCATTGCTGAGTGACCACTTTTCCTTTCATTCCCGTTTCTTCCTCTAGGCTTTCACTCTGTCGCCCCAAATCCGCATCGGTACTTAAGTACACTAAGTCACTGCTGTTTTTCTTCAGGTTAACGTCTGACATATCGATCGCGCTAAACTGTGCCAACAACGGCTGCACGCGGCTGTTGTACCAATATTCAGTAAAGCCATACCCGGATGCCAGAACCAAACAAGCCAAGCCTAACGTTTTGCCCATACTGATCATTAGCCACGGGCGTTTACCTTCGATTAGCGTTGGTGTTTGCGGTACCGGAAAAGGACTTTCACTGCGATAGTGGCGAATGAGACCGTACGCACGAGCGGTAATATCATGCAATTGGCTCTCGTCTTCATGGCGAAAACGCCCTTTGAAACCCAAAGCTAAAAGCACGTACTGAAGCTCAATAAAATCAACAAGTTTATTCGGCTGCTGGCTGGCCTTATCTAGCAACACAAAAAAGGCCTCTCCGCCATCGCGCTGTGAAAACACCTTGCTCAACAACGAATGATTTTCCCAACGGGCACGCTCTCCCCAAGCGGTGTACAGCACAGCTTCATCAAATGCCGCGCACAACACAAAACAGCTTTTTTCAATCACGCTTGGGTGGTAATCCAAGTGCAGACCACGTAAACGAAACGCATCAATGGCGTACAAAAGTTTTTGACGAAAACGGTTGATGTCTCTCGGTGCACCTTGACGCTTAATCGTCACTAAAATACCCAACAGTTCCGTTGCCGCATTCATTAAAGGGCTACCATAAATGGCAAGATTCTCAATCAATCGCTCTGTACCCGAAGTGTCCGCTTTGGGTGGCAACTGATGCTGCTTTTGAGGTGATTCGGTCGATGTCACTCGTCGAATTTGAACCGTCGGTTCTTCGTTAAATAATCCGCCCATCCGTTACCTACCTGATCACATGAAAATCGACGTGGATATCATCAATTCTTTCATCAATATGAAGCGCGATCGCCTCATCACGTTTGATCAGCGCTTGCCACAATTCAGACTTAGTATCGATTTCGAAGTAAGCAGCGTCATTCAAAGACTTCAGCTCAGAAGGTGCATAAGGAAGATGGCGCAAAGGAACACCTGAAAGTGCATTACGTACTAAACCGGCAATATCACTGTTCCCTGCTAGCTTCGCAGCACGAGGAAACTCTTCACTAAGTTGAGTAGCACCGATAGACGAGGAAACGGCCAACACAAAGCGCCCTTGATTGTATAGGCTGCGATCATCGACCAGTGTGCGTAGCAAGCGACGGCTCACAAACAGCTGTTTGTCCCAGTTCAATGTTGATACGTTATCTATCTGAACCTCACGCAGTAACACCAATAACTCAGAAAACACGATCGAGAAAATGCTGTATAGCGCATCTTGATTCCATGCAGGGAAAGACTTTGGCATCTTCCCTTCTAAACCCTGCATCTGCCCCGCCATCGAAACGCACTCTAAATAGAGGTGACGTGTCAGCAACGAGCCATCTAGGCTCCATTGTTCAAGCTTTGGCATCCAAGCACCCAGTACTTGCAGCCACAAGTAGTCACGCATCAACGACTGATAGCTTTTACTGCTAGACTCCGCTTGTAAACGAGTATGTATCGCTCGGGAACGGTATTGTACTTGTGCAAATAGATCAGCAACGTTATCGGTTAGGTAGCTAGATACGGCAAACTGCAAGCATTGGGGAACGAATGCTTGGTTCAACACAACAACACCTTCAGACTTGTGTTCACTGATTTCAGCAACGGATATCAACACAAAATCTTTTAGCTCATCACCTTCTAAACGCAACTGAATGTTCAATGTTGCTAACTCTAACTGAACCGGGTCACTGTGCTCTCGGCTGGTATCGTAAACAGGGTGCTCTTGTGAAGAGTGTCTAAGACGCGCATCTTCTCCAACATCAATAGTGCCCGGTCTTGAAACCGGAAGGGCCAGATACACTTTCTTATGACTGGTATTTTTCGGCACATCGAGCACGAGTGCTTGCCCAATTTCAAATGGCGTTCCATCAGGGAAAATACCTTTAGCACGACGCACCGAAACCTTACCAATGTGCAACATCGAGCGGTCAAGCTCTAGCGAGGTCAATCCATAAGCATTAGGGCTAATTTGTCCGGCGAACTCGCGAGTAAAATGTTCAACATAGCGCTCTTGCTGTTGAAAGTGCTGAGGGGAAAGGAACATCCCCTCACTCCACACGACTTTATTATTATCCATTATTATTCTTCTTCCCCTGACACAGACAGATTAATGCCATCAATTTCAATACTGATAACCGCTGAATTCACAATTAGCGGCTTATAAATCACCTTGTTCTTCGCCTCTCTGTAATCAGCAAAACCCGCAATCACACCGATGTACTTAACGCCATTACCAAGTGGGATAATTTCCTGACGAGTTTCACCCGGCAAAATGCTTGGTAACTGACGAGAAACGGCCAACTCGGCCTTCAATACGCCTTGGTCATCATTATAAATTTGAATAAAATCAGAGAGTTCAAACGCATTATTATTCGTCAATTGATAGATTCGGAGCTCTACCGGAGAAGGCTTACCTTCAACATTAGGGTTAATATTGGTCGCAGCTTTAATATCAACGACCAGTTTTGGCTCAACCAGCTCATCGCTCCATAAACTGCACCCTGACATCATAAGGGCGATACACATTAGGCATAAACGACGTACCATTACTGATCCCCTTCGAAGTTTTTTTGCATACGCATTGCATCTCTGAAGTACGCTTGAAACTTAATTTGCCAATCGCGATTCTCCACTTGTCGGTTGAAATAGCGTTTGTACATATCCCAGTACTTCGGTTTACGAGACCAAAAGCCGCTACCCGACAAATCATCAAACATCGACTCCATCGCATTCGGAGAAATGTCAGACAACAACCTTGCCAATGCCATTTCTAATGCTTTGTCCGTGTATTCCTGTAAGCGCTGCTCATGCTTCTTAAACTCAGTGATAACAAACTGAGATTGGTTAACTGGTGACTCTTCTTGAGCGAAAGAGGGGGGCGCCATCACTTCATGGTTTGAAAATGACACACGAAAATCACTGTCTTTCAGCGGGTCATCCTCATCCGTCTGAAAATCAAGATTAAAGTGAGGCGCTTGCTCCTGCTTAACTGAGGCATCATTAGCAAATGGGTCATCCCCCACTACATCTGTCGTCGAGATAGTGAACTCTGGCGCTTCATCTACTTCAGGAATGCTTTGAATAAAAGGAGTTGATTCTGTACTAAACGGATCATCACCTAGTCGAGAGCTATCTGTGTGATGCTGCTGGGTTTGCGCTTTCGCTGATTCAGGGAAGAAACAAGAAACCAGCAATCGGTAACGGCCAATATCAAGAACATCACCATCACTTAATGTCGATTGGTTACCATTGCCTAAAGGCGCATCAGAGCCATTGATGTAAAGGCCATTGGTGCTGTTGTCCATGATTTGGTATCCACGCGAGGTCTTACGAATCGTCGCATGGGTACTTGAAATCTCACGACTTGCGTCATTAAGTTGTAGCGTCGCGCCAAACGCACGCCCGATATCTCCACCATCTTCTGGAAATGCTTGATTCCATTGGGCGATGCTTTCACCATCTGGAGAGCTAATAATTCTAATCGATAGAGGCATTTGACTGACCTTCAATAAATTCAATATTTGGAGTTAACGACACTGAGAAACCGCGTCGTTAAATTCATTAAGAAAGTTGGGGTATTTCTTAGTAAATGCTTTGGAGAAATACACCCCCAATGGATTCGATTTGACCCGTGTTCGAGAAATCGCTCGATAACTGATACCCATTTTTTTTATCGTCTCGTCAATGACAGCGTCATTGCCCAATACCGCTCCGACTTCCCCGTTCAGCATTAACTCAATTAGGGCTTTTGGCGTCCTTGGTTTTTTACTCACGCGGTAACCGTTTTTCTGTAGCCAAAACCATTTATTTGAGCCAAATAGTGCCGCAACTTCGACCTGAGATTTGAACATAGCGTTGTCTAACTCTGTTGAATCAGAGAGCGAGAACCAACTCCAATTCTGTTGATCAAGTGGCGCAGAATAATCGGCATACTCATCACGCTTACTGTTACGAGACGCAAGGAAGAAACCATGTTGTGAGCCAACCTCTGTCATGAGCTGGGCTCTATCCCACTTAGTCATCGTGAGCTGATACGGCTGGTCCATCACTCTCATGACACACTTCACTCGTTCTATCCCCGGCCCTTTCATTTCCCCGTTTTCTTGGTACTGATAAGGAAACCATTCTTGGGTTGCGAGTAGTAATCGCTCAGGGCGCTGATAGGCCAAAGCAGGTTGGCTAAGCACGGTCAACATAACGGCAATGAAAACGACACGAATCATGGTTAATGGCTCTCCATGCTCATGCCAGCAGAACGCACTAGCTTGCCATCTTGCGAATAGATGTCGCTGGCCATTTCAATCAATACAAACGGAAGCTGCGTATCAACACGGCCTGCTTGTTTAAAGCTAATCGAGATGTCTGGTGGCGACAGCACGCCCACAGGCAGAGAGGCAGGTGCCGCGCCCTTTTTCAGTACTTCAATGCCGTAAAGTGCTGCTTGGTGGGCGTTGTTCTCAAACCCTACGCCAACAGACATCAGCGCACTTTGTTGCGTGCCATTAACCGCATCAGGCACTGCGGTTAGCAGAGGAAGCTGCTCTGAATACAGGTTGATCTCATCAAGTCGGTTAAGAAGACTTGAGCTACCCGTTAGCCAAAGCAAGGATTGACGTAAATTGCCATCGTTGACCTTCATCGATTCAACGGTGGTTTGCATCACGTGCTGAAGGGCAAGCTCAGGGTTATTCTCGTCAACTTCGATAGGAAAGACTGTCACTCCTTGCTTCTCAGCCTCTTTCTGAAGTGGCAAGAACTGAGTGAGATAAGCACTGGTGTTCGACTTGGCGTACAGCACACCAATTTGAGTCAGACTTGGTTTAAAGCGACGTAAAAAGCTCAGCGTAATATCAGCAGGCAAATTCAAGGAGGTGTAAGCAAAGTTGTTGCCGCTTGAGTGATAGTTATCCGTCAGGCCCAGTAACACCGGATCTTTTGCGTTCACCGATACAACCGGCAGCTTACCTCCAGCGTAAACCTTATGCAGTGAGACGGTCGCACGAGATCCGACCGTGTAGATCATGTTTGCCTTTATATCGGCAGCTTTCGTCCAAGCGACCAGTTCCTCTTGGCTTTTAGGTAAAAGGAAAGCGCGAAATGAAACGTTAGGCATTTCTCTGCGAAACACTTTTAAGATGGTCGACAACGCAACATCATACGAGTCCGCTTTTCGAGAAACTAAAACCCAAACCATCGGATGTTCACCACGTGGGGCGAACAATACATCGCTGTCATTAGCATTGATTTCCCACTGTACCGCCTTCTCAGCTTGTAAGTGTTCACCCAACCACTCAGGCCAATCCGCCAAACTCACCGATGAGGATGCAGCCAGTACCAAAAGTAAAATCAATCGAATCATGCTTTCGCCTCCTTTTGTGCACCACGGTCAAACAACCACATCAACAAGCCAGCTAAGGTAAAGAATGCTGAAAGCGCAAAGAATGCGTAGTCCGTTCCAAGGTGAGTAAGCAAAGCACCGACAACGACCGAACCCAACACATGACCTAGCCTTTCCAGAAAGCGATAAGTAGAAGCAACTGAGTTGGCATTCACACCTTGAGTGGTGGTCACCACATGAGTCACAACTGGGGCATTAATAAAGCCGTGTGAAACGCCCATGACTAGCATTGCGAACGTTGCGACGAGGACAAGATAGGTTATATCTTCAAGTAAGAAGGCAGCAGAAAGAATGGCCAAAGCAACAGCGCCAACGATGCTTCCTAAGCAAAGCGCCCATTTTGCAGAGCCAATACGGTCAATCATTGGCGAGACCTTGCCACTAATGAAAAGCACAGAGAATGCATAAGCCATCAGCACCTGACCGATACTTTCGCGCTCGACACCTACATCAGAAAGAAGGATTGGCACAGCAAAGAATACGACACCTGTTAGCATCATTTTGGTTGGGATACCAACAAGCAGCATGGTGCGCATGAATGACGGTACACGCATCAAAGCAGCGGAATCTTTTAGCATCATCGTCAGGTTCTCTTTGAGTGAACCTTGAGCATTCCCCTGAGGAATCATCGACGGCAGCGACAACGCGAACAGATACATCAGGCCACCAACTAAAGCCGACAACATGAAAATACCTTGCACGCCTACGGTATCAGCCAACAAGGCACCGATTGCCGCACCAGAGATGAATCCAGCATTGAAACAAAATACGATGATGCCTGCGGCTTGTGTCTTGTTAGATTGATCACTGCAACGCAGAATATAACCTTGAACGGCAATAAAGATCGTCGCTTGCCCAACGCCAGAGGTGAATCGCGCAATCAGCACCATCGCTAACTGGGACTCGTACGCTAGCAACAGGCAGCCAGCCGCAGATAACAGAATACCCACGCCAAGTACTTTGCGAATATCAAACACTTCAACTAGGCGCGAAACAGGCAATAGCGTCGCAGCAAAGCCGACAAAGTAGAGTGTAAAGAAGTAAGACGACCAACTTTCACCCGCGCCATTCTCTACCGCGATTTGCGTTAAGTACTGAGGTAAAACCGGCGCCATTAACGATTCCATCAGCACCGTAACCAAAAGCAACGGCTTAACCTGTGCTAGTACGATATCGTTTTTTGGCTGTTGCTCTGAGTGGCTCAGCAAGCGAATAAAAGCAAAGCAAATGAACGCACAACCAGCAAATAGAATGGCAAAGTTCTTTAGTGTACGTACCAACTGCGCAAACAGTACTTTAGGGAAAAAAGCGACCGTCACCTTGTTTCCTTTCGCATCGCTGACCAGAAATTCGGCCATCTCATCGACTGACATACTGTTCTGCGCTTTACTTTTGGCGATCAACTCAGGTCCCTGAGCAACAGAAATGGAAGAGACTTCTGGGTTTGACTGACGAAAACTGTCTAGCATCTCATTGATGCCACTCACTTGACGATAGCTGATCCCTGCATTCAGTACTGGAGCCAAACGTTGAGTAACAATGTTCGCCATGGAATCCGCCTTGTGCTCCAAGCCGGATTTGTACAATGCACCGACCATCAACAGCACGCTCGCCGACATGGCTAAGAACACCCCACCAAATGCAGTGAAATAAATCTTGGGGTTTTGGCTACGCAACACAAAGAAGATAAACGCAGCGGTCAGTAAAACCACCAGCAGCACCATCGGCTGGAAGTGCCTATCGATGCTCCTTTCGATTTCTTCATCACTCAGCCAAATCTCCAAAGCACCAACTTGAGCGAATTTATTGTTCAAAGGGATGGTGACTAAGCTGCCAACAAAGTTGTCATCGGTGTAGCGATATAGCTCTTGCTGCCCAGAAATCACTCGGATATCAACCACAGAAGAATCCGCTTTCGCGATTGGCGATAGCACTTTCTCAAGACCAGCAAAGTCCTGAAGCGGCACGCCGGAACTGAGAACTTGTTCTATACCGATTCGGGCGGCTTCTGTTTGGGCTAAAATCGCATCACGGCTCTGCTGTTGATAGCTTTTCAATGCTTGTGCATACCCAACAACAAAGATCAGCATTAGTGATAACAGAACCAGTAATGCTCCGAGCAACAAGCGGCTATATTGCTTAAAAGAGTTCAAAGTTCACTCCTAACACACGCTTAGAGCGTCGAATTGCTCATTGAGGCAATGCGCAACCGACATTGGTCGTTTTTGCTTAAGGAAAGATAATCGGTTAAACACCAACGACTGAACTAGGTCTGTGTAATCCATACCTTCACGAGCCAGATCATGGCAAACCAAACTTACCTTCTCTCCCTCCGGACGTTTTAGATCCGGTTTTGGATTGGTTTCCAGCACATAAAGGTTGCCTTCTTTGTCCATGCGTAAGTCCACTCTCACTAAGGTTTGAAGACCAAGCTGGCGATAAATCTTCTGACCGATCAGTGCTAACTGATTGCGTAGCCCCTCTTCATTAACAGCAACCAAACGGTCTTGAGTGATCGGCTTTACATCCATGGAAGTAAAAATAGGCTCGTCAGCATCCAGTACACGTTCAGTAATTGAGAAAGCCATCGGCATTTCAGACTGCGTCAGTTTGCCTTCTTTAAAGACATACTCTCCCGCAACAGCAACAACAAACTCTCGGCCACCAAGGAAAGGCTCAATCATTACTGTGTTCCCCGTCGCTTGACGCACATGCTCTACAACACCCGCGAGATCACTACGATTAAAAACAGGATAAACATGGATTGAAGCTCGGCCAGACACTGGCTTAACAATGAAACCATCTTTGAACTGCGCTTCAATTTGATCGATCGCATCTTGCTTTGCTGCGTCTTCAAAATGTTCATCAATACCAATGGTGATAAATGGTGCAGTCGGCAGTCCAGCGGCTTTAATTTCATGCTTAAACAGGTGCTTGTTATCCAAGATCCCTGCCGTCATTGGCGAGTGCCCTACATAAGGCACGCCTAGCATTTCCAATGTAGAAGGCAAATGACACATGGAGTCAAAACCTTGCAAACCACCACTGTTCGTAATCACCAAGTCAATGCCTTTATCTTTCAGGCACTGCGCTAAGTTGATGTCTTCTGCTAACACCTCCACGAACTGGAAATTAGATTCACGCAGTGCATTAGCAATATCGTGTGCAACAGGTGCATACGTTTTGGTTGAGCGAGGGCTCAAGTTTTCAAAGATAAAACTGCCGTCCTGCTCTTTATCCCCACCGTGAATCACTGCGATTTTTAAGTTCTTGCGAATCCATTCCAATTGTTGCGTAGAAAAGACTGAATGCATCATCTGTTAGTACTCATAATGTTGTGCTGCTAAAAGGGCGCGTTAAACACGGCCTGCAACAAAAAGCGTTAATAAAATTACGTTATTGTTTTAGTTGGGTTTATATACAACCCATTGTTTTTTTTTGAGGTCTATCGCCTCTTAATGCTATTGAATCTGAATCTTAAATTTGCCTTCTTCAACGTGAACAGTGACCGCTTCTACCGGCTTGCTCTCGCTCATGCGGACAATGCATTGATTCGCTAAATCCGGCATAAGTTGACGATTGATCAGTTGTTCAACGGCACGAGCGCCTGTTTCAGGTGAATCGTTCATATTGACCAGCAGATCAATCACATCAGGGTGAAATTCAAAACTTGCTTTGTAGTGGGATTGAACGCGCTTACGAATGCGGTTCAGAGACAAGGTTGCAATTTGCGCCATTTCTTCATCGTTCAAAGGGAAATAAGGCACGATGGTCGCACGACCAAGAAATGCGGGTTTAAAGTGTTTTTGCAGCTCAGGGAAAATAGACTGAGTCAGCGTCGGAACATCCGGTCGACCATTTTCACATGCATTAACAACAGCACTGTCTGCCGCGTTTGATGTCATGATGATGATCGTATTACGAAAATCGATGTGTCGACCTTCACTGTCCGAGATAGAGCCTTTATCAAAGATTTGATAGAAGATGTCGTGCACACCAGGGTGGGCTTTTTCCATTTCATCCAGCAGTAGTACAGAATATGGGTTCTTACGTACCGCTTCTGTTAAGACACCGCCTTTACCGTAGCCAACATAACCCGCAGGAGAGCCTAAAAGCATCGACACCTTGTGCTCTTCTTTAAACTCCGTCATGTTGATGGTGGTGATATTTCGCTCACCACCGTATAGCAAGTCGGTAAGCGCCAATGCAGTTTCGGTTTTACCCACACCACTTGGACCACACATCAGGAATACCCCAACAGGTTTGCGTGGGTCGGTTAAACCTGCACGCGACAAGCGAATTGCTTGTGAAAGCTCTGCTATCGGCGTTGTCTGACCAATCACTCGCTCACCGATACGAGTCTCTAGGTGCATCAACTTCTCAACTTCTTGGCTAAGCATGTTGCCCACTGGAATACCCGTCCATAGCGCCACCACTTCAGCGATGGTTTGTTCTGTTACCTGTGGCAATACTAATGGCTGCTCACCCTGGATCTCACGCAGGGCTGCCATTTTGTCTGCTAACAGGATTTTCGCTTCATACGATATCACCGAGCCATTTTCTTTTAGCTCAGCGTCTAAGCCAGACTGCAACTCAATGATCTCTTCCACCAAGAGGCGCTCTGCGTTCCAAGAGTACTCAAGTGACTGATGCTCTTGTTCTAAAGCCGCCAATCGCTGTTTTGCTTCTTCCAAGCGTACGCTTTCAATCGACCACAATGCCGACTCATGATGTAACGTTTCGATCTCGTTGTTGGTGTAGCGGATTTTTTCTGCAATGGCTTCCAACTGCCTTGGTGCCGCACTTTGGCTCAATCCAATGCGTGAACACGCTGTATCTAACAGACTAATTGCTTTATCAGGTAACTTACGCTCAGGAAGGTAACGAATAGAGAGAGCGACTGCGGCATCAATGGCTTCTTGCATGACTTTAACGCCATGGTGCTTTTCAAGGCTGCGCTTCACGCCGCGAAGCATGTGGATAGCATCTTCTTCATTAGGTTCATTAACCGCAACAACTTGAAAACGACGAGTCAACGCGGCATCCGATTCAAAGTACTGTTTGTATTCTGCCCATGTGGTCGCTGCAAGTGAACGAAACTCGCCACGCGCAAGCGCTGGTTTCAGAATATTAGCTGCATCATTCTGGCCCGCTGTGCCACCCGCCCCAATCAGCGTATGTGCTTCATCGATAAACATGATGATCGGCGTCGTTGACTGCTTGATCTCATTGATCACATCTTTAAGGCGGTTTTCAAACTCACCTTTGATGCTCGCGCCTGCTTGCAAAAGGGATAAATCAAGGCTGCGCAGCTCAACGCTCGCAAGCGCAGATGGGACATTGCCATTCACGATTTCTTGGGCAAGACCTTCAACAATGGCCGTTTTACCTACACCTGGGTCACCGACGAGGATCGGGCTGTTTTGACGGCGGCGGCACAAGATATCAATGGATTTGCGAATTTCATCTCCGCGTCCTGTAATAGGGTCCAACTCGCCTTTACGCGCGGCCTCTGTCAGGTTTTGCGAGAATTTGTCCAAAGCTGGCGTCGCTGAGTCACCACCGGTTGGGACCATGCTCTCGGTAGACGATGAGACTTCACTGGGTCCGCTGATCACCATCGACTGACTGCGTAACCATTCAGAAGACAATACTGACACCCACGAGCTCAACACGCCGTTGTAAGCGCTTTGGTCCAGGCGTTGCTTCAGCACCATAAGCAGATGAAATTCATTCACCACCGATTGCTGATTGTTTAATGAAGCAAGCATCCATGCATCTTTAAGTAACTCAACCAACTCAGGGGACAAAGAAGGTGAAGAGTCATTACCACGAGCCAAGTGCATCAGACGGTCATTGCAACGCTCCAACATCGACTCTTTGGCCATTGATGCTTGCTGCAAAGCGGCTTCCCAGCCTTTGGACTGTTGTAACAACTGAACAAACCAATGCTCAGCTTCTATCGCAAAGTGTCCTTTACTTACACAATCTCCAGCAGCCGTTTCCAGGGCACTTTTTAGTAACGGAGTAAGCCTTTTGACCAAGCTTTGTAGTTCAATATTTATCATTCTGTTTCCTAACTTTTCGTCAGCGGCATTTCAACAAACTGTTGACGATCTGATTGATGACTCATCCACGCGGATTGGCCAATTCTTAACGCTTTTTGGTGACTGCCTGATAGCTTCACTCTCGGCAGATACTGGCTATTTACCTTCATATAGAGTGCATACTTGGTATTCACTCCCATATAGCTTCTAACCATATGGTCCAGCGCAAGAACCATCTCTTTGTCACTGCGTATTTTTAAGTAATGCTGATAGTCTTGAGGGCAAATTTTTATGTTGAGTTTCTGCCCCGTCATTGGCGTCGACATCCCGACCAACGCGCCCATTCCCAATTGATGATTGTTTCCGGCTTGGCCAATTTGAGTTAACGAACACTCTGTTAAAGGCAAATACTCTAGGCCACTGCGTTCAACCTCAAACTCCGACTCGAAGTAATCTTCTAGCATCGACTTAAGCGCCAATGGGCAGGTTAATTTCAACCCTAATAAGCCGGTGTATTGCACCAAGTGAGATTCCGGCATTGGTGCCTTATCTCCAGTCTGTCCAGCCAAACTGGAAAGCATTTCAGTAATAGATTGACGGTCACGATTCCAATGAAACGCCTCTTCCTCAATCTGATACGTCAGCTCGTGCTTTTGCTTTGTTTCGCAGTACAAGCGGTAGTAACGGTTATTAAACATGTCGAAGAAGTCGAGTGGCGCTTCATCGCCAAGTTCAAAACGCGCTTTTAGTGCATCGCCATACATCGCTCTTGGCATCGCTCCAGAGTTACCAGACAAAGCCGCCAATGATGTCTTTACCGTAAATTCACCCTCTCGCTCCGAAGTAACCATAGAAACTTCTGCTTGATAGTAAGCTGGGAGAATTTCCGCACTGAACCTCACCTCAGGTCGCTGACCCTTTAAATGAGCCTGATGCTTGAAGATCTGCCACGCTTTTTCTAGCTGTCCCTCAAACGCACCATAAGCGAAACGGCTTACAACAAACTCTTGCACCCAGTTCTCCTCGGGAAGGACAGGTAAACACCGTCTTGGCCTTCCAAATAAATATCCACTTGAGTAAAGCTGTTGAAGCCTGCGAAATAAGCAAAGAAGTGGTCAAGCAAATGACCAAAGAGGGATACGCCTCCGTTGACATTGCTTGCGTCTAACGTCACCGAAATTTTTGTGCCGTAAGCAAAACATGTTTTTCCTGACACACGGATCGGAGCCACCACTTGCTCCTGCTCGATATTTTGTAGGGACTCGATATAGATGTGGTTTTGCACCGCTTGGTTGTGGTTATACAAATCAAACACATTTTTCAGCGTAGCGGTTGGGTCATCCGTCCCTAGAATTGCGTGATAGTTAAAGTGCAAATGGCAAAGCAGTGCCCATACATTCTTATTTGCATCACGACTGCGCAGTGGCAAGGTTGGGCGGCGCAGCAAGTTCATAGTCGCTGGAATCGTAAGAGATTCCCGACATGTCACTTGGCTGTTTACAGGCAATGAACCTGCTCGAATGCCGTCAGTCGCAGTTGTCGTCACCGACCAAACTCTGGACGACGTCGTGGCACTAACATGCCCAATATCAGCCACTTTTAAGCCACTGCGAAGCACGCCTCTTTCGTGGGTATCCTGTACGAGCTGCCAACGAAGTGCAGTCTCTGTACTGTTGTACTTGTCTCCGTAGATCTGACAGACCTTAAACGGTTCACCTTCCGTCACGTCTAGCACTTCATCAACAGAAAACACTTCCAAATCATTACCCTGGCTTGCATCAAGATAAATTGGGTACTGCTTTTGGGTGAAGTCGATTTGCAGAGGTTCTGACACTTTGGTTTGTAGGTTCACCAATGGCGTACAAAACAGAGAAAAATGCTGTGCTTGAATGCTACGAGCTTGCACCACACTCATCTCATTCAAGAAAATCTGAATACGAAACTCTGAGCCGATTGCGTGTTGCATGATGTTGCCAAGGTCTAATTTGAATCCTTGAAATCTTTCAGGGAACATGAAGAACTCGGTCAATAACTTAAAGCCACCAAAGCTTGCTGCTTGATACGGTAAAATAGTGTCGTTCACATCGAAGCCGATTGGTTGTAGCGCAGACTTACCTAATGAGTAGCTCTTGCCATTATTCTGGATACACACCTGACAGCGACCATGGGCGAGTACATCATACAAACGCAATGCAAAGTGGCTTTCACCTTTGAGATGCAGTTTCAACTGGTCAATATCCAGATCACGCAACTCGATACCGCTATCGGTTGCCTCAATCGTCAGCTCCAGCATCGCTTTTGCGTTCTCTGCACCCACAGGCTTAGCCAGTTCAAATGGCGCAAACAGCACTTCTGCCGAAGCAACTTGAATTGGAAGCAGTGCTATATTTTCGGAAGTGCGAAACACCACTGGCTCGCCAGATTCGCTCGCGACATCGAACTCAGTGCCTTTAGGAATACTGTGCTTTGCATTAGCTTCTTCAAAAATAGCGAAGTCCAACATGCTGTATGACGGCACTGGCCTTAGGTAATGCGGGAACAACAAGTTCACCAAGCTTTCTGTCAGCTCTGGGTAAGACTCATCCAAGCGCTGCTGCAGTTTGCCGTTCATCAAGGCAACACTTTCAATCAAACGCGCGATCTGAGGATCATCAATACTGTCTTTACGCATTCCCAATGCACAAGCAGTCCCCGGATGACGTTCCGCGAACTGAGAGGCTTCATTGCGAATAAAACGCAGTTCCTGTTCAAAATAGGAAAGCAATGAATCAGACAAAATTCGACTTCCTTACATCTAGTTTGTTGCTGCTCAAATCCAAAAAAGAATCCAGTACGATCGCCTCATCACCGAGCTCTGAATGCACCACGGCGGAAAGGCGAAAGCTCAATTGGTTGCTACCCAATTCCCCTTCTTGAACATCAATCTCTACCTGGCTCAGGCGAGGTTCGAAGTTTCGGATCAGCACTTCAATTTCTGCGACAATGTCACTGGTGTTGTTTTTACTTTGAGCGCGAGCCATGTTGCGCATACCGAACTCGGCAATCGTTCCTTTTTCCGATAAAAATATCTCTGAACACAGAGGCGCTCGGCTGGAAATAAGATCACAGACGTTATCAACAATCGCATCTCGAACGCTGTCGATATCGTCATTCCAGCTTCGGGTTAACTTAGCCATTAAGCTCATGATGTCTCTCCAACCTCAGTACCAGATACCGAAGTCGTTAACACCACTTTCGCATCCATCATTTCGTATTGATATTGAGGCTGAAGCATGATCTCGCATAGGTAGCGGGTTTTATCATGAGGAGCCTCTTCAATGCGTACATAGCAAGACCGCAGCGGGTATCGGGCAAGTACGGCATCCTCACCATAATTGACGTTGCTAATGAACTGCTCTAGCCATCGCTCTAGACTGCGTCGACAACTTTCTGCGCTGTCATATCGACCAACTTGGTCACGAATTTGAACCTTGATGTAATGGGCAAATCGGCAAGCCATTAGGTTGGTTTGGAGCATTCCGAGCTGACGTTGAGCTTCATCAGGCGCTTGCCAAACAGATTGATTGCTAAAGAAACCTTTATGGCCACTTAAGTAAATACTGGTTAAAGGCATGAACCCTTGAGACGACCAAAAGCCATCTTCTTCACTGTAGATGTCTACCTTGGTCTTAAGCTCTTTTGAGTCCTGAACGATAGCTCCATACGAACCTGTCTCATCGTAAGAACGCAGGAATCCAAACCAACTGATTCGGTCAAACTCTCGCATCACATTACCTAGCAAGAGGTAAGCGCTGCTGCCCCATAAGGCATATTTCTCTTGCTGGCGCTCGTTAAAAACAAACCCAGCCTGATATTGACGATATGGTTGACGAATCAAATGTTCTGGCATCACCAAGTGCAAAAATCGTGATGAGTTTTTTTCTCGTAGCAGCTGCCAAGAAACAAAATCTCGACTAGTAAGAATGCGATCAATTCTCGCGCTGTCGTGAAGCAGCCTTCTTGGTTCATCACCAAAGAAAAACTCGTCGGTTCCGAGCACCATTGGGCAAAAAGAGAGCTCCCCCAGCTCAGAGAGCAGTTGAAGGGTGTAAAGATCGTCATACTCCTGATCATCGGCGTAATCAGCCGAGACCTTGTGATCGACCATCACCATGCCAAATGGGCTACCTCCGGCGGTATCCAGCTCATTTGAATACAGTTTTCGGTATAGGGATGACTGCTTTAGATCGAAAGAGTAATTGAGATCTGCCGAAACCATACTCCAACTCAAGTCGAGCATTTTGATTTTGACTCGACGCTGGGATACCTGCAGCTGCGCTAACGATTTGAGCCCCATCCAAGAGGCTTCTAACTGCTTATAGTTAGGATGTTGGATAACGTCCGACAGCTGTTCACTTATTGACGTATCAATCTCGGAGATCAAACGAACCAACAATGCTTTGAATTGAGCCACCGACTGACTTTTCGCGCACAGTAACAGCTCCTGCCAGGCAGGATTCTCAGCTAAAATGCGGTCAAATTCGGAATCTGTATACATCAGCGACTCAGTTCAAAACATTCGGGGACAGTGCCCCCGAATAGAATTAGCCAGGAATGTTCGCAACCATTCGTAGTGAAGTGGTTAGCTCTTCCATTTGCAGCCAAGGGCGTAAGTAAGCCACTGCAGAGTAAGCACCTGGGCGTCCAGCTTGCTCTTCTACTGTCACTTTCGCTTCAACCAATGGATGTGTTGCTTTCGCATCGTTACCAATCGCATTTGGGTTAACGTATTGGTTGATCCAAGAGTTCAACTCTTTCTCAACGTCATTTGGATCTAGGTTTGAACCAATACGATCACGGCCCATTACTTTTAGGTACTGTGCGATTCGGCTGCTTGCCATTGTGTATGGAAGACGTGCTGAAATTGCCGCGTTTGCCGTTGCATCTGGGTCTGTGTACGTTTTTGGTTTATGCGCAGTCTGAGCACCCATAAACACCGCGTAGTTAGTGTTTTTGTAGTGAACCAGTGGCAAGAAGCCAAGATCACTCAGCTCTTTTTCACGCTCGTCCGTTAGGTTAACTTCGGTCGGACATTGCTGTAGCAAGTCACCGGCATCAGAGTAGTGAGTGAAGTTTGGCAGGTTCTCAACTTTACCGCCGTTTTCAGTACCGCGGATCGCCGTGCACCAACCGTACTTGGTGTAAGCTTGAGTCATCAGAAGACCAAACTCATACGCCGCATTGCTCCAAACAAAATCGCCGTCTGAAGACACAACTTGCTGACCGTTGTCGCGAGTTTGAAGCTCTTCAAATGCAAATGATTTAACTGGAACAGTTTCTGCACCGTAAGGAAGGCGAGCCATCGTTTTCGGTAGAGTCAGAGCAACGTAGCGTGAGTCATCGCTTTCACGGAATGCATTCCAGCTTGCGTATGCTGGCGAATCAAAGCCTGCTGCAACTGGTTTGCCTTCAGAAAAGCTACTGAATGCGTTGAAGTCGAACATACTTGCATTCGCAGCAGCAACGAAAGGTGCATGAGATGCGGAAGCAACTTCACCCATGTAACGTAGCAGCGCAACGTCTTCATCACCGTAACCAAATTCGTAGTCACCTAGCAGTGCACCGTATGGCTGACCACCCGCTGTACCAAATTCTTCTTGATAAACCATATTGAAGAAACGGCTGCGATCGATCGCTGGTGCATCTTCAAACTGCTCTAGCAATTCGTCTTTGGTGTAATCCGCCAGTTTGATTTTCAGATCTGGGCCTAGCTCGCTGTTTTTCACAAGCTTTTGCAAACCTAACCATGAGCCTTCCATTTTTTGGAACTCACCGTTTTGCATCACCGTTGAAAGCTGCTCAGAGATTTTGCTGTCTAGCGCGCTGATTGCTTTTTCAATCGTCAACGTTAGGTTCTTATCCCAAGTCACTGTACCTTCCAGCGCTTGAGAAGCCATGATGCTCAATAGCTCTTTTGTCGTATCTACTGGTGTTTGTGCTGTTGCGCTGATCGCTCGGTCAAGAAAGCTCTGCGTTGCTTCTGCTTCAGTAGCACCTTGTACTGCTTGTTGTTCTACAGACATTATTCCGCTCCCTCTTTGCTCAAACCTAGTTCTTGAGCTAAACCATTGATGGCATCTGCGCTTTGCAGAACTTCTTTCAGTAGACGCTCAAGATCTCTCGAACGATCGGCTTTGCTTAGGAGTACTTTTAGCTGGTTACGTGTTTCAACCAACTGCTTAAGCGGCTCAATTTGATCAACTAAGTTCTCTGGGTGGAAATCTTTCATCGAACGGAAGCTTAAGTTCACTTCAAACTGGCTATCATCATTAGCTAGCTTGTTATCAACCTTGTACGAAAGACGCGGGTGAATTTGACCCATCACTGTATCGAAGTTGTCTTTATCGATACCCGTGAACTCTCGCTCTTCTAAATCAACTTTTTCTGATTCTGGTTTGTGGCCTGAAAAGTCGCCAATTACGCCAACAACAAACGGCAGCTCTTTCGTCTCTACAGCGCCGTTCGTTTCAACGTCATAGGTGATGCTGACACGGTTCTTACTAACGCGCTTATGTTGTGAGTTCAATGCCATAACGGTGTCCTAAAATGAGATATTCATGAAATAGACATGCCACTTAACGTGGCATGTCTAATGGAAGAATTACTTACCAGAAGTCATTTTTCCGGTCGGTAGGTCGTAAGTCACAACACCACCGCTTTGTAGTTCACCACCTTCTTTCTCGTAGTGATGTTTCTGAGAAATAGAAGTGTAAGAAAGAGATAGGCTTTCGTACGGTTGAGAACCATCAGTGCCGCTCACGTTGTAAGAAACTAGACGTGCTTTTTCTAGCTTAACTTGGAAGTAAACGTCTGCACCTTGGCCATCGTTAGAAGGCTTAGTAAATGCAATCTCAACTGTTTTACCTTCTTTACCTGGGTTGAATAGGTAAGACAATAGATCTTCAGAAGCACCATCGACTTCTTTAGTTACGCTAACTTCGCTTACGCCAACCATGCCTGAATCCGCATTGGTGCCGTTACCGATGTCCATAGCAACGTTACGAACGCCACCCCAAGAGTAAGAGTTGATTGCAAACCAACCGTCATTTTTACCTTCAGCCGTTTCTAGCTGACCGATAGTCGCTGCGCCCTCAACTTGAAGACCGCTTACACGCATGTAAATACTTGCCATGATTTTTCCTTATTTTTTAAACACAATTACCAACTCAGAGCCGACGTAGCGGATGATTGTGGTTTTTTATCTTGCTTAGATTGGGTATCTACAGGGGAAGTCTGAGATACATGCTCTTCGACACTTGGCGGCTCCGAAACGGGAGGCGTCGCTTGAGGTGTCTGGGGGCTTTCAATGTCCACCGTTGGAGTACTCACCTCCGGCAGCAAAACCTGATCGAGATGATTCAATCCGGCGGCATTAAAAATCGTACTAAGAGCGTCACCGTTTTGTTCCGACATCATTTCTTGCAGCAACTCAGGTAAGGATAAATATCCCCATCGAATCGCTTTTTCTAACAAGAATGAAATTGGGCTATGCGGTTCGCTCTGGCGAAAATAATCAGAGACTTCTCTCAGCAAATGGAAAGCTAAGTCTCGGTTCATGTTGTTTAGGTTACCCAGTTCAGAGAGATTTCCTGCGTGTAAGTGTTGGCTTACGGTCTGAGCCTGCTCCGATGCCATAGGTATTGGCTCTATCTGTTTTGCATCCATATGGCTTGGCTGATCACCTTCAGAAACTGAACTTTCGGCAACCTCTTGCTCTACTGCCTTGGCCTCCGCTTTCGGGGCCAACTTAATTCCACTTAAATGAACCAAAGCGTTTTCAACGCGGGTAAGCAGTGACTTCGCAAATCCAAAGTTGGTACTTTGACTGCCTACAGACTGACAATGAGTGCTCACTAACGCAGACAAACGCTCCAACTGGGAGATACAACGTTTGGCATTTTCCATCTTGAATTGAATCGCGGAACGCTCTTGAGCCACCGTGGTGGTAAGCGTAGATTTCAGTTGGCTGATTTCGCCTTTTCTCTCTGCACTTTGAAAATCAAAAAACGTTACTTGTCCGACTAAGGGCAATTGCAGCATCGGTGCATAGAGAATCGAGCTTTCCTCGCTATCACCAACTAATTGGAAAAATGCTTTAACTTTCGCATCAGCTTGCTCCCTCTCTTTGCCCTTATCATCATCAGATTTGAGCTTTTCAACTGGCAGTACAGGGTTGAGGTGATCCCAGTGCTTCTCACTTAAATCGGCTAACCACTCAAGGCTATTCGCAGCGCTTTCTAACGTGGTATCGAGAAGGAACTGAGCGGCAACAAACCATGAGATGAGCTCGATATCTCTGGTTGTATTTGAAAACTGTTCGAACAAACTGTCTGAAAGAGTCTTCCAGCTATTTAGACATGCCTCTTGTAACGCGTCTTTCTCGTCAGCACTGGGATTTTGACTTAGCTTACGCAGCGCTGTTTGCGCGACATTAAATTCATTACGTAACGGGCGAAAAGCACCTTTATCCAGTTTAAGATAAACGCCACAGATAGAATCATCACTCAGAGGTGTAGAAAGTTGCTCAATTTGATGCTTTGAAAAAGGCATAGGTTCCTGCTCTATTGGGTTAATCAGCCGACTATTCGCTTAAGTGCCCATTAAGTTCAATCGCTATTTTCTGTATTTTTAGATAAGGAAAAACGGTAGAGGCATTGAGTTAGTTCAACCTGTTAAATTCTTATTTGCGCAGCAAAAATAACACTTTACTAATATTGTTTCATACGAAGTGACACATTTATTAATTGCCAAGAGTATATCTTTGAGATGAATTATAGAAAGACCTATTCACGCCATATTTAGGTGATTTTTAGGTCATCCAACCTCTTAAAAATAACACTACAAAAAGAAGAGAAATTCGATAAACTACTGATTTAATTTAAATTAAAATAAACAAGACACAATGAGTCTTTATATATTAACAATGTCTTAAATATAACCTCAAAGATATCACCATCATAAAAACATGAAAGCACTAGCTCAGCGTCTTAAAAATGAAACATATTTTATAATAAAAATAACTGCAAAGTAATCGATTACATATTATTCAGGTAATAATTAAATAGACAAATTACCTTGAATTAAGGTCTAACTCGAAATAGATTAAATGTATAGAGCATGAAAGTTGATACCAATACACCAAGTAATAATAATATCAATTATTATGTTATAATTTCGAATGTTCATCCAATAAACAGCCTTTTAGAACTGTTTATTTAATAGTGAATTAAGTGAATATGAGCAGTAACGAATTAAAGCACCAAACCCGCTCCCTCACCATTAAGCTTTCAGATAACAAAAGTTATATCGTCACCCAATTAATTGGGGAAGAAAGCATATCCGGCGGTTGTCAATTTTCCGTTTCCATAGCAGCAAACATGGAGATCGATACCAAAAACCTAGGCAAAGCTGTTTGTGTGTCTTATGAGTTTGACTCTGGAAAGCGCTTTTTTTCGGGCATATGTAGCACTCTGCAATTCACAGGGTATAGCAAAGACAAGCACCAATTTTACTATCAAATAGAGATATTGGATCCGCTTAGCTTGCTGCAATACAAACGCAGTCGTCAGATTTTTCAAAACATGACGACGAAACAGATCATTGAAAAGCTTCTAGAACAAGCTGATCTCAAAAGCTATTTTCACTTTTCCCTTTCCGGAAATGGGAAAAAGCATGAGTACTGTGTTCAACTTGATGAAACCGACCAAGCTTTTATACAGCGCTTGTTAGCAAGCGAAGGTTGGCACTACCACGTACGCCATCAATCCAATAAGTCGACAATCTGCATTGGCGATTCGAATCAACGATTTGAGAAAATATCCGCTCCAAAGTTGAGCTATCAAATAGGTGGCAACAATCAGCAGCACGTACTAACAACGTGGAGCCAATCCCATCATGTTGGCAGCGGAAAGGTATCTGTCGCCGATCATACTCAAGATCTGGCTGAATTCTTTGATAGCGGCCCCCGAAAAAGCACCGAAAGTTACGCGTCAACTTCATTGACGCAAGAACTCTTTGCATTTGGTCACGAGAATAAAAATGAAGCCCGTGACGCAGCTAAAATGCATATGGAAGCGCTGGATCTTAAGAAGTCAGGCTCTCACTCATCATCAAGTTTAGCGACGCTTGCTTGTGGCTATAAATTTGAACTAACGAACCATCCTCTCGGTTCAATGAACCAAGAGTACATCGTTACTCATCTATCACACCGCATATCCAGAGAAGAATCGAACAACGACGTCGCTTATCAGAATCAGTTTTCTTGCATCCCTTCGTCACTGGTTTTTCGCCCAGAGATATTAGATAAACCGCGTGTCCATAGCTTACATACCGCAACCGTCACCGGGCCAAAGGGAGAAGAGATTTACCGAGATAAATTGGGTCGAGTAAAAGTGCAATTTCACTGGGATAGAGGTGGCAAAAATGACGAGAACAGTTCATGTTGGTTGCCAGTATCACAAGGGTTCGCCAGTAAGGGGTTTGGTTCTCAGTTCACACCACGCATTGGTGATGAAGTGATTGTGCAATACATTGATGGTGACCCCAATCGCCCTATCGTGACTGGCTCTCTATACAACAAAAACAGCGCGGCTCCTTACAGCTCGGATACTCAAAATGGCATCAAAACTCGTTCAACGCCTAAGGGCAGCAGCAAGCAAGGAAACGAACTGCGTTTTGAAGATCAAAAAGACAAAGAACAAGTGTACTTACATGCTGAAAAAGATTGGCTACTGGACGTAAATAACGACAGCCAGTCAACGATTAAAGGCATGAAAAAGACCCAAGTTGAGAAGAGTGCCACCTTAAACGTTAAAGAAGACATACAAGTCGAAAGTGAAAAAACGCTTACCGCCAAAAGTAAAGACAACTGGACGGGTGACAGTGAGAAGGATCTAAATCTCAGTGCCGCTTCCAACATCAATATTGCGGCTAAATCGACAGTCAGCGTTGATGGCAACCAAGTGTCGATCTGCGGTAAATCGAAGATCGAACTCAAAGTGGGCGCGAGTAAAATCGAGATCAGCGCTAGTGGTATTAAGATCGACGCTCCTCAAGTCTCTGTTTCAGGTAAAGCAAAAGCAGAGATGAAAGCCGCAATGATCAATATTGAAGGCCAAGGTAAGGCCGATGTAAAAGCAGCGTTAGTGTCGGTTAACGGCAGTGCCATGACACAAATAAAAGCCGGGGCCATGGTGCAAATTCAAGGCGCAATTACAAAGGTAAATTGATGATGTTGATAAAGGTTCCTCACCAATCCGCGCAAGAGATCTTAAGTGTCTACGAGCCAAATGCCGCATTCGCAGAGTTAGCAGACGCGAACACTACGCCTATCGATTTGATTTCTGTGGCGATGGATCAAGAGCTGTTTGCCGATGCTGTGACTTTTCTTGCACATGCTCTCCCAGTTCGTGAATCTATTTGGTGGAGCGTAACCTGCGCCGCCTCTCTGCATCACTGGAAAGAAGACGAAGCCAATGCCATTCGCGCAGCAAAGGCTTGGGTTTATACACCTGATGAAACAAGCCGCCGATTTGCAGAACAAATGGCAAATAAAGCGGGATTAGAAACCGGTGCAGGCTGGGCAGCTCAAGCGGCTTTTTGGAGTGGTGGCAGTATGATTAAGCCAGAGGATCCTGCCGTTCCCCCTCCCCCATACTTGTACGCACAAGCGGTCGCAGGAAGCATTAACCTTTCAGCCGTTTTACCTGACGGTGAAGAAGCAAAAGAACGCTATCAACAGTTTATAGAAATGGGTCTAAACATCGCCTCTGGCGGAAACGGTCAACAATAGGGAAAAAACATGCTACCAGCAGCCAGAGCAACAGACATGCACATGTGTCCGATGCAAACACCAGCCGTGGTGCCAATCCCTCACGTGGGTGGGCCATTGCTCCCTCTCCCAACAACAGTATTGATCGGCAACCTACCAGCCGCCACTCTAGGGCAGATATGTGTTTGTGTTGGCCCTCCAGATAGCGTAGTTAAAGGAAGTGCAACCGTGCTGATTAACAATAAGCCTGCAGCGCGCATGGGCGATCTAACGGCCCATGGCGGAACTATAGTGATGGGCATGCCAACCGTGTTGATTGGTGGATAACGATATTGTGTTTCCGTGCGATCTCAACGTGCAGTGATCTGCACTAACTCAGCCAACGCATCACAAACTCGCTCAGCGATAGTTTGGTTATGCCATTTACCCGCGGCAACGACGGTATTTACTTGATGATTCATCAATAGCAATCGCCTGATAAGTTGCTCTCTTTTCATCGATCGTTTGTTGCTTGGCAGCAATTGAATATCACGAGCTAAATAACTGATAGCGAGCAACTCCAACTGCCACTCCAGTATCAAAACCTGTTCATGTAAGTGCTCAGCGTTGTACTTTCCTTGCTCAAACATCGCATTTATATTCTCCAAATGGTGTTTTACTTCTTCTGGAATACCCAATATGTGATTAATGTTCATCGCTTATCTCCACAATAAGCCCCGACTAGCGGGGCTATCGACAATTAGAACAATGGCGCTTTTCTGTTTAAGCCCTTAGTGGCCAAATAGAAATCCAAATACTGCCAATATGAAAAGGTATCTATCGGTAACTGAGTACCTTCTTCGATATCGAACAGTGACTCATCACCTGTTTCATCAAACTCTTCTTGTGTTTCTTCATCTGCACAGTCATAAGCCTCACAAACTAGCTCATCACGAATCTTTTCCTCGCTGTAGCCATAGAACTTAGCAACTTCATTCACAGATATGCCCAACTGTTGGCACAAGTCTCGTGAGCAAGGAGCAATGCCGCGCTGGAAGTTCTCAGTCACGCTGTACGGTAGCCACTGTCCAACTTCGTGCCAGTTATGGACATTTGGCACTGTAAATACCAACCAATACTCTGGGTTAATGGCAACTTCCCACCCCAATAGGTTGAACTCCCTGACTAAATCTGCGCGGTTTTCCAACGATAGAGATTGCCCAATCAGCTGTTGGATAGCAGTTTCACGAATTTTGAAACTAGGGCAGCACTCCTCTTTGTATTCCGGAGAGATTCCTTTAAACAGTAAAATCACCTTTGCTAATTGCGTGAAAGTCAGTTTTTCAGGCGTGATCGTGTGTCGTGTAATAACGGCCATAATTGTTTCCTTTATTGAATTTTTGGATCGAAAAAGACCTCACCCGAAATCGAGTGAGGTCTCTGTCTTTTATGAAGGGATGGTATAGCGAATGCTACGAATATGCCTTATACACGAATCAAATCTAAAAATCTTACGATTTTGGCGCAAACTCAAGTCACTTAGAATCGAAGAAAAGAACCTTTCTAAGATTTTGATTTAATTGCGATTAATAAATATCTTGAGCAATTATATTTCAGGGTTTGGGTGAATAGAATTCAAGCCAATTTTACAACCCTTTAAATAACAACCCTCGATGGTGACCAAGATAATATTTATGCTCTCGATGAACATGAAAGTACATATCTTCATTCAATCCTAGAACTTCCGGTTTCTCTAGGTAACGCGATATTAGCACCTTCCCTTTATCGTCAAATGAAATGAAACCGAGATCAAATGCCTTATCCAAATTTGGTAACAATAACAGTCCATTGAACTTATCTAATCGCTCTTCGTTATTAGAGTCTCGCCAAGGTTTAATATGAGATGCTAATAGCAGTTGTGTATTCTTGAATCCAGTAACAGCACAGCCTCCCCACATATCAATAAGCTTACTTCGAAAGTGCCCCTGTCCCATTCTAGTATTAACTAAAACTGTCTTTTCAGTAGTACTCAGCTGTTGGTCATTCATTACCTTTCGAATATCAGCGTTGACATCAATTTGTGATAAATCAGCCAGGAAGGTGTCATAGTGGGACAGCGCAGCACTATACATACCTTTACCTTTGATATCGCGAACTTGAAATTCGGGTAGATGCTCAGCTTTAAGCCTATAGCTCTTAAAGTCGGAGTATGATTTAAGGTCTGTTAGCGGCTTTTCGATTTTTTCGGCATCCATTAACCAGTTTGATATCGAGCCACGGACTGCACCTACATAGTTCTTTGCCGTCTTCTCTGATTTACCCAAATCAAGTAGCCACCGATGAAATAATGAAGATAGGTCTGATAAGTTAGATACAAGCGCTTCTTTCAATTCATTTGAGACAATACTGCTACTCATGTATTCAAATAACTCATCGTCGACGTAAGCATATGAGATGGCTTTAGGTGAGTACCTCTTTGTATTTTCTGGATAATACCCATCATTGTAAGAGTGATGCCAAAAACCCTCACTTCTCAAAAAGAAGTAAGGGTTTTCTGGCGTATTTCGATCATTCCCTACTGCTAGGTTTTCAAAATGGTATGTGAACCGCTCTTTAAGGATAGAGTTAAATTCAATCTTGTTGGTAGCGATATGGCCAGCCCGAATTAAGTCCATAACAGCGAGTAACATACACACTTTGTGGGGACTCTTTTTTCCATTTGAACTATTTACGTTCAAGTTACAGAATTTATTCACATAATATTGAAGAGACACAACCTCTCCTTCTCTTACTTTGAAATAACAACCGTCTGCCAATGAATGTCATCACGCTTAAGCTGATCATCGCTTTCAGAAACATGCCTAACCATAAGCGCACTGTTCTTTGCCAGCTGTTCTAACTCTTGAACAGAGACAGGATAAGCTTTACGCCCATCAGTGAATTCACCATGGCGAAGGCTTATGACCAATCGACCATTGGGTGCCAGTAGATTAGAGAGCTTACGGAAAGCGCGTTCACGATGAGAAGTAGCAAGATGCATCCAAACCGCACTCACTAATATCAGATCAAAGCGAAGCCCTAAATTGGTCGTTTTCTCAAGTGCAGGCAAGGCATCATCAAGCCAAGTAACCAAATCACCCGTCTTAACTCTACCAAGCTCTAGTAGAGTTGCCGCTGGTTCAAGAGCAATCACCTCACAACCTTGCTCCATCATCCATTTTGCATCTCGCCCAGACCCCGCTCCCACATCCAATACCCGACCGCCAGCATGAGGCCAAAAAGCCTGCCAGCTCGCATGAACGTTCTCAAACGTCGTCGAGTTGTATTGCTCCGCTAATGAGCTCGCATTTTGGTTATAGAAATTAGAAGTTGAGGACATAAAGATAAGACTGCAATTGAAGTGAACACATAGTAAGTGCTATTGATTGCAAAGACTAGCAGGTAGTGCAGAAGTTGTAGGGGAGGTTGCGTTAAAAATTCTGCAGTCTAAAAACGACAAAACCCCGATAACTCGAGGAGCTATCGGGGTTTCTAAATAAATGGCACGCCCTATAGGATTCGAACCTATGACCACATCCTTAGAAGGGACGTGCTCTATCCAGCTGAGCTAAGGGCGCGCTACAGGGACAGGATTATACGAGTTCAAACGCTTAAATCAACGGGTTTTCATAACATTCTGATCTGAGTGCCTAAAAAAAGGGCATTGAAATGAGAAATGTTCAAAAACACCACAAAGCAAACGTTTGCGTATGGATGTCTCACATTTTTTCTGCGACAATGCGCAGCGATTAATTTGCCTTCTCAATTTATTAAGGAAAGTCATGACTGCTCAAAATATTGATGGAACCCTTATCTCCCAAACTGTTCGTTCGGAAGTTGCGGCTCGAGTGAAAGCTCGCAAAGAAGCAGGACTACGTGCGCCAGGATTGGCAGTGGTTTTAGTTGGCGAAGACCCAGCATCTCAGGTATACGTTGGCAGTAAGCGCCGTGCATGCGAAGAAGTTGGCTTTGTATCTAAGTCTTTTGACCTTCCTGCAACCTCTTCAGAAGAAGAGTTGTTGGCTCTGATTGATGAGTTGAACAACGATGCAGAAATCGACGGCATTCTTGTTCAGTTGCCACTTCCTGCTGGCATTGATGCAACACACGTTCTTGAGCGTATTCACCCAGAAAAAGACGTAGATGGTTTCCACCCTTACAATGTGGGCCGTCTAGCGCAGCGCATTCCTAAGCTTCGCTCTTGTACACCAAAAGGCATCATCACTCTTCTTGACCGTTACAACATTGAACTACGTGGTAAGCACGCGGTTGTTGTTGGCGCATCGAACATCGTTGGCCGCCCAATGACGCTTGAGCTGCTTCTTGCTGGATGTACAACAACGACTTGTCACCGCTTCACAAAAGACCTAGAAGGCCACGTTCGCCAAGCTGATCTAGTTGTGGTTGCAGTTGGTAAACCAAACTTCATTCCTGGTGAGTGGATTAAGAAAGGCGCAGTTGTGGTCGATGTGGGTATCAACCGTCTTGAGTCTGGCAAGCTAGTCGGTGACGTGGAATACGATAAAGCACGTGAGAAT
Source organism: Vibrio sp. WZ-1 (assembly GCF_052037695.1). NCBI lineage: Bacteria > Pseudomonadati > Pseudomonadota > Gammaproteobacteria > Vibrionales > Vibrionaceae > Vibrio > Vibrio sp. WZ-1. The sequence continues at coordinate 317,836 of NZ_JBQEQR010000080.1, forward strand.
GCGAGCTTCATTACCCCAGTACCGGGCGGCGTTGGCCCGATGACGGTAGCAAGCCTGATTGAGAACACAATGCTGGCTTGCGAGCAGTTCCATACGAAGAAATAAAGAATTACCGATACTAAAAGGGCTCCGCAAGGAGCCCTTTTTGTTTGGAGTAATAACCCCCTCTAACTCCCCCTTGAAAATGGGGAGGACTGGACTGAGCTAACTTTTGGATCGCTGAGTGATTCAAATACCGAAACCGGATTTAGTTCAGAGCAGCAACCCCCTCTAACTCCCCCTTGAAAAGGGGGAGGACTGGACTGAGCTAGCTTTTGGTGCGCTGACTTATCCAAATGCCGAAGCTGGATTTGGTTCGGAGCAACACCCCCTCTAACTCCCCCTTGAAAAGGGGGAGGACTGGGCTGAGTTTGCTTTTGGTTCGTTGACTAATTCAAATGCCGAAGCTAAGTTTAGTTCGGAGTAATAACCCCCTCTAGCTCCCCCTTGAAAATGGGGAGGACTGGGCTGCATTCGCTTTTTGTTTCCTGACTTACTCAAATGCCGAAGCTGGATTTAGTTCGGAGTAATAACCCCCTCTAACTCCCCTTGGAAAGGGGGAGGACTGGGCTGCATTCGCTTTTGGTTCCCTGACTAATTCAAATGCCGAAGCTGGATTTAGTGCGGAGTAGCAACCCCCTCGAACTCCCTCTTAGAAATGGGAAGGATCGGGCTGAGATCGCTTTTACTCATGAAATTACAGCGAACATCATATTAATTGTCGGTTGGTGTTTCACACTAAGCGAGCTCAGGTCTAGTCCCCTCCCCTTTCTAAGGGGAGGGTTAGGGAGGGGTTGAGAACGCAAAGGAAGTACAAGTGCCACAACGAACTTTTAATTTAAAGTACCAAAAGCCAATCAGAAGTCGATTACGTGCAAATATGCCAAAACCTGAAAAAGTACTTTGGCAAAGAATCAGGCATAAACAGCTTGGCATGAAATTTCGTAGGCAACATGGCATTGGTCGCTATATTGTTGACTTCTATTGTGCGGAATTGAACTTGGTTATTGAGATTGATGGTGATAGTCATTTCTCTACTGAGGGGAAAGAAAAAGACTCAATGAGGGATGCATTCATGGAAGCATTGGGGATTGAGGTTCTGCGATTCACCAACGAAGAAGTGATGAAGCAAACCGAGTCTGTTTTAGAAAAGATTATTCTGTTTAGTTCAGAGCAGCAACCCCCTCTAACTCCCCCCTTAGAAAGGGGGAGGACCGGAAAGAGCTCGATTCAACTAATGCAATCGTCACAGAAATTATATTAACTGTCGATTGACGCTTCATAATAAGCGCACTCGGGTCTAGTTCCCTCCCCTTTCGAAGGGGAGGGTTAGGGAGGGGTTCTGTTACAAACTCAAAATCACGCCAGCGATTGATGCACTCATCAGGTTAGCCATCACACCAGCAATAATTGCTCTGAAACCATGTTTAGATACGAAAGCGCGCTTCTCCGGAACAAGTGAGCCTAGGCCACCAATTAGCATTGCCATGCTTGAGATGTTCGCAAAGCCACACAGAGCAAAAGTAACAATCGCTTGTGAATGGGCACTCAGTTGAGACTTCACGTCAGCCAATTGAATGAAAGCGACAAACTCGTTCACTACGATTTTGTTACCGATTAATGAGCCTGCAGTGATCGCCTCATTCCAAGGAATACCAAGCAACCAAGCAACAGGAGCAAACACGTAACCAAGGACTAGTTCAAAACTCAGTTGAACACCGAACCAATCACCAACCCAGCCTAGCACACCGTTAAGCAGTGCAATCACACTGATGAATGCCAGCAAAGTCCCACCAACAGAGATAGCAATGCTGACACCTGCCATGGCACCATCTGCCAAAGCTTCTACCACATTGGTTGCACGCGGAATCTCTACTTGGCTGATATCGATATCTGGTGCTTTTACCTCATCTTCTGGCATCAGCATTTTCGCCATCAAAAGACCAGCAGGAGCAGACATAAATGCCGCAGCTATCAAGTAGTTTAAATCCACCCCTAAAGAAGCGTAACCAACCAAGGTACCACCAGCCACAGAAGCCAAACCACCCGTCATTACCGCGAAGAACTGTGAATCCGTCATGTGCTTAAGGTATGGCTTCACCATTAACGGAGCTTCAATCGTGCCAACAAAAATGTTCGCGGTTGCAGAAAGCGATTCTGCGCGGCCAATACCCAATAACTTTTGGATACCGCCACCAATGAAGTTGATGACTCTCGGCATTACCCCTAGGTGATACAAACCAGAGATTAATGAAGAGAAGAAGACAATGATGCCAAGAACATTAATCGCGAATGTGAACCCGCCCGTTGCAAGATTGCCAAAAAGAAATGCGATACCTTCTTGGCCGTAGTTGATCAGTTTAGAGACGACTCCACTTACTGAACTTAACGCTTCTCTGCCTGCTGGTACATACAGCACCAACAATGCAAACAGCACTTGAAGAGCAAACGCTAAAGATACCGTTCTGAGCTTGATATTTTTTCTGTTTGTAGAAAGCAGCCATGCTACGAATAGAATGGCTACGATACCAATAATTGAGTTCATAAAGTGGTTCCGACAAAAGGGGGACAGGAAAGGCGTCGGATTCTATAGCGAGAAGAAAAAGCTGCAAGTTGGGTATGTTAACAGTGTGAAAAGTCAGGCTGGTTACTATTTGACCTTAAATGTAACCAATTGAAATATTTAAACTTAAACGTTTGCCTATTTATATTATTTCCATTTGGAAAAGATGTTTCTGAAACCAGAAAAATTTTGTGACTTAAATCACCTTCTGTAACCACTACTTTGGTAAAGAGATGTATGGTGCTAATTTCTGGTCCCAGTGACAAGGTGTGCCAATCCTTTGCTTAATAAAATCGATCACTGCAGAGATCTTTCTCGGCATGTGTTGGCGGCTTGGGTAGACCGCATAAAACGGCATCGATTGACTTGCTTTCCAGTCTGGTAACAACTGAATCAACTTACCGGTTCGGAACTCATCACCAAGCAGGTAAGTTGCTAAGTAAGCAATCCCCCACCCCGATATCGCAGCATCACGAACCGCTTCTGCTAAATCAACCGAATAGTTGCCCGAAACTTTGACATTAAGCTCTTGCTCGCCTTTAGTGAAAGCCCAACTGGTGTAGTCACGCTCCCAACTTCTATATATCAAACAATTGTGTTGAGAGAGTTCATTAGGTTCCGTGGGTGTGGTGTGCTTTAACAAATATTCTGGTGAGGCCGCTACAATAAACTGGCAATCTGTTAATCGCTGTGCAATGTAGCCTTCTGGTAGACGCTCATTGTTGGTGATCCAAAGGTCTAATCCCTCATCTAACATATCCACTTTGTAATCAAATAGGTGAACTTCTACTTGTAACTGTGGGTACTGTTCACGCAACTCTTGAATCGCTGGAATAATGTGTAAGGTGCCAAATGACTGCGATAGTCCTAATCGAACGAGGCCTGCCACTTCATCTCTTTGGCTTTCCATTTCTCGGGTCGCATTGCCAACCGCTTGTACGACTTGCTCACAATGGTGATAGAAAGTTCGACCAGCCTCCGTTGGGGTGAAACTACGAGTGGTACGTTGCACAAGCTTAATGCCTAACGAAGCCTCTAATTGACTGAGCTGCTTACTGACGTGAGACACGGACACACCTAAGCTCTTAGCCGCAGCGGTAAAGTTCTTATGTTTGATCAACGCAGAGAAGATCACCATTTGTGCAGCACGTTCAGATAACACGAAAACCTCGATAAAATTTGAGAAAACAAAGGGCTCCGAAGAGCCCCTTTCATATTGACTGATTAATTAGAATTAAGCACTTAGAAAGTAATGCGGTCAGCTAAGTGACTTACCGCCAGCGCAAAGTAGTAAGAGCGGTTCCACTTCATCAATACGTTGTAGTTGTTGTACACCAAGTAAGTACGGCCGTTTTCATCATCTGGCATGATTAGCCAAGCTTTGATGTCTTCGTCCAACTTAGGCAATGGGCTGCCATCGTATTTGGTGATACCAAGCTTGCTCCACTCTTGCAGGTATTTGCCTTTTTCGGCACCACGACCTTCAAGGTTATGATCAATACCATGCGGCACTTTTACTTGACGACCCCACGTGTATTTGTCGTCCCAACCAGACTCACCTAAGTAGTTAGCGGTTGAAGCAAATACGTCTGCTTCTGATTGCCAGATGTCTTTCTTACCGTCGCCATTGCCATCCGCGGCAAAACGCAAAAATGAGCTAGGCATAAACTGACACTGTCCCATCGCACCAGCCCAAGATCCTTTGAAGTTCTCTAGCTCAATATGGCCTTGATCAAGAATTTGTAGCGCGGCCATGGTCTCTTTGCGGAAGAACTCTTCACGTCGGCCTTCAAACGCCATGGTCGACAAAGCATCGATAACACGGAAGTTACCTGTGAACTTACCGAAATTACTCTCCACGCCCCAAAGCGCAACAATAAAGCGTGGTTGAACACCAAATTCATCACCAATGCGTTTTAGCTCTGCGTAATGCTCTTTGTATAACTGCTTCGCTTGTTTAACCTTCCATTCAGGAACAGCTCGAGGAATGTACTCGTCCAACGTCAGCTTTTTCTCTGGCTGGTTTCGATCCGCTTTTACCGCTCGAGGCTTGTATTCAACATCGGCAAACGCAGCGCTGATGACTTGCTCAGAGATACCTTTATCACGAGCTTCTGCTCGCAGTTTATTAAGGTATTCGTCAAACCCTTCGCTACTAGCAAAAGCCGAAGTACAAACACCTAAACTAAGCATCGTTGCCAGTATTTTTTTCATATTGCCCTCCTTGAGCAAGGCAGATCACTCAATAGAAAACCGACTTATTGTTCGTCTTTCTGCTGAGCTTTTTGTTCTTTGTATTTTTCTAATAAGTTTTCTGGTGGTGGTGGCAACTGAAGGAAAAAGCCTTCATTTTGTAATGAAGCTTTCACTTTCTCGACATCCACTTGAGCTAGGCTACGACCTTCTAGTTTGATCGTCATAACCGGCATAGGCTTACCGAACATCTGCATAAGTGTGTCAGGCACCTGTGAAAAATCGTCTTTTTTCGGAATGTAGAGGTAAGCGCCTTCTTTCTTGGAACTTTTATAAATAGAACAAAGCATGACAAGCCTTTTGTGCTGATTTCCGCCATTTTGGGGCGGATTTAAATAAAAACGTAAAATTCTCGCAAACTTGATAGCAAAAATGAGATTAAATCACTTATTTGCCCTTAAGATAACTTGCTGCGTCAAGGGATGAAATATAACATGACATACCTAGTTTAAGGCAACGCTCTTTCAACAGAGGCAAGAAGTCCACGATGACCCATTCACCTGACCTTAAAGGTAGCAGTTTTACATTGTCTGTTTTACACCTTTCTGACAATGAGATCGTCAAAACTGTCGAATTTTTGCAAGAAAAGGTTTCTCAAGCGCCTTCTTTTTTTGCGTCCGCCCCATTGGTGATCAATATAGCAAAAGTTGAAGGCGATATTGATTTTAGCGCATTGAAGCAAGGCATCGCTAACGCCGGCTTTATTCCGGTTGGCGTAACGGGTTGCAAAGACAAACGCATACAAAACCTTGCCTCTGAAGCGGGCTTCGCCATCATGTCTGCTAGTAAATCTCCTGCAAAAGCACCAGCGAAAATGGCACCAACGAAGGTGGTGCGCACACCTGTTCGCTCTGGCCAACAGGTATACGCCAAAGATGGCGATTTAGTCGTACTCGCGCATGTTAGCGAAGGGGCTGAAGTTATTGCCGATGGCTCTATTCATATCCACGGAACACTACGTGGCCGTGCAATCGCAGGAGCAAGCGGACAAAGCGAAGCTCGAATTATCTGCCACAATTTACAAGCTGAGCTAATCTCCATAGCGGGTGACTATTGGCTTAGTGATCAAATTGCGAGTGAGTTCTGGAAACAAAAAGTAATGATCAGTAAAGCAGAAGAGTCATTACATCTTGAGACTCTCACGATTTAAGTTTTAAAAAGGAAATAAAATGGCACGCATTATTGTTGTAACGTCTGGTAAGGGTGGCGTGGGTAAAACCACTTCTAGCGCAGCCATCGCTTCTGGTCTTGCCCTCAAGGGTAAAAAGACAGCGGTGATCGATTTCGATATCGGCCTGCGTAATCTCGATTTAATCATGGGCTGCGAACGTCGCGTTGTTTATGATTTCGTTAACGTTATTAATGGTGAGGCAACGCTAAACCAAGCGTTGATCAAAGACAAACGTACCGATAACCTGTTTATTCTTCCTGCTTCTCAAACTCGAGATAAAGATGCACTGACTAGAGACGGTGTACAACGTGTGTTCAACGAGATGGGTGAGATGGGTTTCGATTTCATTATCTGTGACTCTCCAGCAGGTATCGAGCAAGGTGCTCTAATGGCGCTTTACTACGCCGATGAAGCTATCGTAACGACCAACCCTGAAGTCTCTTCAGTACGCGATTCAGACCGTATTCTTGGTATTCTTGATTCTAAATCACTTCGCGCTGAGCAAGGTTTAGAGCCAGTGAAGCAGCACCTTCTACTGACTCGCTACAACCCTGGCCGTGTAAACCAAGGTGAAATGCTGAGTGTTGAAGACGTAGAAGAGATCCTGCATATTTCCCTACTTGGTGTTATCCCTGAAAGCCAAGCTGTATTGAACGCATCAAACAAAGGTGTTCCTGTTATTTTTGATGAAAATACAGATGCTGGTATGGCGTACTCAGATACCGTTGACCGCCTACTGGGTGAGCAAGTTGAATTTCGTTTCCTTACTGAGGAGAAGAAAGGACTCTTTAAACGACTATTTGGAGGCTAATAATGTCACTATTGGAATTTTTCCGACCTCAGAAGAAAGCATCAGCAAGCCTAGCGAAAGAGCGTTTACAAATTATCGTGGCGGAACGTCGTAGCCAAGATGATCCTGCGCCTTCATACTTACCGCAACTTAAGGAAGATATCCTTAAAGTGATCAGTAAGTACGTGGCTATTGACCCGAACATGGTTGACCTAACGTTTGAACACAAAGACGATGATATTTCCGTTCTTGAGCTCAACGTGAAGTTACCAGAAGACGAGAAGTAATTACTTTTCGACTTTGCTTGAGTGACCTTCTCATCGTCATACTGGACCGCGAGGGACCTGCGCGATTCAGAATCTATTGCCAGAGCATTCGGATTGTTGAGAGATAGCTTTGGCTTCAAGGCAGACTAGAAGTAGATTCCTAGTCTCACTTAGGTTCTTACGGTCCACCCAGCTTCGCTTGTATGAATCGGTGGCTTGGTATCGCCAAAATGAGAGTCTCAGGCAAAATAAAAATGCGTGTTACAAAAAAGGTTGGCTTATTTGCCAACCTTTTTCGTTTATCTTGTTTTGAGCAACGCTTACTTGAGAATCTTATCCATCTTCTCACCTAGCAACTCTAGACGCCAACCTTGCATCACGTCCGGTAGTCTCGCTGGATCACGATCTTTCTTCCAAACCCAACTGATGATTTGGTTAATCTGCTTTTTCGAAGCCAAAAACTCGGTCGCTAAGCCAGATTTTTGAGACGCTACTTTCACTACGTCCTTCATGTTCTTGAAGATTTGCTTGTAGCCAGGGTAATCCATCAAACGTTCAATAGTAGCAGGGTACTCATCGGCTGGAGTGAGCTTCGCTTGCTTGACGATAGCCGCTATACGCGCACCATGACGATTGATTGCGCGAATATCAATACCTTCTGCTTCCATCTTCTTGAAACTCGTCAGGCCAAGGCGTGCCACTGTGAGCAAGTCCCCTTCTTTGAAGATAAAGTTCAGCGCAAGATCGCGCTTTAGTGCTTCGCGGTAACGCCAAGTTGCCAGAGGCTTAAGAACGGCTAACTCACGAGGTTTTAGCTGCCAAGCGCCTTTAATATCAAGGTAGGCGTTGTCTGGGTTGGTATTACGAATACGTTTAGAAACCAGTAGGTCGCTTTCTTGCTGAACAGCTTCCCACCAGCCTGCTTCCGTCACCTTATCGAACAACTTCTCATAGAGAGGCAGCAAGTAGTGAACATCCGCTGCGGCATAATCAAGCTGCTTTTGTGTTAATGGACGTGCCATCCAATCGGTGCGAGATTCACTCTTATCCAGTTCCACACCAAGGTATTCTTCGACTAGCGTTGCAAAACCGGTTGAAAGTCCGTGGCCAAGAAACGCCGCCATAAGCTGAGTGTCCACCATTGGGAATGGCGTGCAATCAAAGGCATTTTGGAATACTTCTAGATCTTCACCGCATGCGTGTAGAACTTTAAGTACTGAGGTGTCTTTAAGTAACTCAACAAATGAACTCATGTCGGTAAGTTCAGTTGGGTCAATTAGGGAAAGTTGCTTGCCATCGAAAAGCTGAATCAAGCCTAGCTGCGGATAGTAAGTCCTTACACGGACAAACTCAGTATCCAACATAACGACATCTGCTTCTCGAGCTAGAGCGCAAACTTGTTCTAGGTCTTTGTTTTTAGTAATAATTTGATAATTCACATGCTTCTCGCTATAAAAAAATGCCAGCAAAACGCTGGCATTCTAACATTAATTATCAATAAATGATTGTTGCACAAAGAAATCCGCTTATGCGCTCTTCTTCGCGAGCTCTGCGTCGTTTTCTTCACGCAATACGCGTCGAAGGATCTTACCTACGTTGGTCTTAGGTAGATCTTCACGGAACTCAACCAACTTAGGTACTTTGTAGCCAGTTAGGTGTTGGCGACAATGTGCAATGACTTCGTCTTTAGTTAAGCTTGGATCACGTTTAACCACGTAAATCTTCACTAACTCACCAGAAACTTCGTGAGGCTGACCAATAGCAGCGACCTCAAGCACTTTACCGTGCAAAGCAACCACGTCTTCGATCTCGTTCGGGTAAACGTTGAAGCCAGACACAAGAATCATGTCTTTCTTACGGTCGACGATGTGTAGGAAGCCTTCCTCATCAAACTTAACGATATCACCGGTCGATAACCAACCATCTTCGTTGATCACTTCTTTGGTCGCTTCCGGACGCTGCCAGTAGCCCTGCATAACTTGAGGACCACGAACTTGAAGCTCACCGGTTTCAGTGTTTGGTAAACCGTTACCTTCTTCATCAACGATACGTACTTCCGTTGATGGTACAGGCAGACCGATAGAGCCGTTATATTCCACTAGGTCATGCGGGTAAGCCGCCACGAGCGGAGAACATTCTGTTAGGCCGTAACCTTCGAGTAGGTAACATCCGGTTGTTTTCTGCCAACTCTCTGCAACCGCGCGTTGTACTGCCATACCACCACCTACTGCTAGGCGAAGGTTACTGAAATCTAGCTCATGGAAATCTTCGTTATTTACCAATGCATTAAACAACGTGTTTACACCGGTAATAGCGGTGAACTGGTGCTTCTGCAGCTCTTTCACAAAACCTGGAATGTCACGTGGGTTGGTAATCAGTAGGTTATTGCCACCCATTTCGATGAATAGTAGACAGTTCACCGTCAGCGCAAATACGTGATAAAGCGGCAGTGCTGTCACAACCAGTTCACGCCCCGGAGACAGAACGGGGCCATACGCGCCTTTCGCCTGCATTACGTTCGCAATCATATTGCGGTGCGTCAGGATTGCGCCTTTCGCTACGCCCGTTGTACCACCGGTGTACTGAAGGAACGCAATATCATCGCCAGACATAAATGGCTTCACGTACTGAAGACGACGACCTTTGTGCAGCGCTTTGCGCATTGAGATTGCACCCGGTAGATCGTACTTAGGTACCATACCTTTCACGTACTTAACTACGAAGTCGACAAGCGTACCTTTCGCACGTGGCAGCATTTGACCAAGGCTGGTCAGAACGACGTGCTTAACAGGCGTGTTTTCAACGATCTGCTCAAGTGTGTTCGCGAAGTTAGAAACGATAACGATCGCCGTTGCGCCAGCATCGTTTAGCTGATGCTCTAGCTCACGGGGAGTGTAAAGTGGGTTCACGTTCACCGCGATACAACCAGCACGCAAAATACCAAATAGCGCGACAGGGTATTGCAGCAGGTTTGGCATCATAAGAGCAACGCGGTCACCCTTTTTCAGCTTTAGTTCGTTTTGTAGGTATGCGGCAAATGCGCGGCTACGCTCTTCCAACTTGCGGAAGGTCATGACCGAGCCCATGTTCATGAATGCCGGTTGGTCTGCGTATTTTTGTACAGACTGCTCGAACATTTCTACCAAAGACTCATATTGCTCTGGATTGATGGTTTCAGGTACGTCACTTGGATAACGTGAAAGCCATGGTTTATCCACGATGTTACTCCTCGTTTATAACTGGCTAAAAAATAGCGTCCTTTTTATTTTGAGCACTATTACAGCACAGCAAACGTGCTTGAGCACGTAACTCTCAAACACTTGTTTAAATTTTGTTAACTACACCAAGAATTCGCTTTGCGACCTCGAGCTTTTGCTCTAAATGACAATGATGCCCACCTGCGACAGAAACCACATTCGGTGGATTTTCTCCCCAATCGACTTGGTTAGACTGTAAATGCTGAAATCCTTTGTCACCTAAAATGATCAGGTGCGGACAGCAGATTTGGCTGGTGATCGCATTCGCGTGATCCTGCGCCATACGATAAAGAGACTCGCATTTTAATTTGGCATCATGTCGCCAAAACCATTGGTTATCACGACATTCAGTTCCGCGCTCTACGATAGGCATCAACTGCTCGGCAGTCAGCTGATTCGCTTGCATGCGTAGCTTTAACGCCAGATCGAAAGAAGCGATGGCTCGCTCCGGTTTGTTACGTTGACGTTGTCGACTGAGGACACCGTTACGCAGACGTTTAACGCTATTTGAAGGGTTTTCAGCGAGTGGACCCGCCCCTTCAATTTGCACTAATGCTTCGACTTGCTCTGGAAAAGCAGCACTATAGCAACTTGCGATTAATGCGCCTAGTGAATGCCCTACTAACACCAGTCTGTTTGGCGATAATTCATCCAATAGTTGGTGTAAATCAGCAATGTAGTCATGAAAAGGATAGTAATTATCGGAGGATTTATGACTGGAGAGACCATGACCAAATAGGTCTATTGCTAACAAGTGAAGCTCCGGCGCTCTCTGGTGAATAGCATTCATCAGAGCCTTAAAACTGCCCGCATTATCCATCCACCCATGAAGAAAAACGACTGAACAAGCAGTCGTTTTTTCGTTTCCGATCTCTAGGGCAGCCATGCTCCCACATGGGAGTTCAAAACGGCGCTCATTAATCACAGACTATTTAACCTTTTTGATCACCTTGCCGTCTTGTGGGAAGTCATTTCTCATCATGCGGCAGTTAATGGAGTAACAAGGGTAGAAGTAAGTTGGCGTATCGTACATGCGTACGCGCTCTTCAATCTTCCATAAGCGGTAGCCATCGCCTGTCACTACAGGGAAAATGTAAGGGTGCTCACCGATTTTGCCTTGCTCTTCCCCTGCACTTTTACCAACAACAGTAATTAGCCTGCCTTTGCTAAACGATACTGGTTCTAAATATCCATCCATATATACAACAAAGCGGCCAATAGGTTCTTTATCAATATTTGGTTTACCAGTTTTACTAATTGGGAGGTTCACAACTTCCAAACGGGTTTTATCTTTCAAGTTGTCGACTTGAGCAATAACGCCGCCGAGTCTTACGTCTTCCTTAACTTGACCTTGGGATTCTGCGAAGGTTTTGTAATCTGTCATGACTTGTTCTGTTGACGCATTAAGCTCTTCTGGTAGGGAGCTACACGCGGACAAGCCAATCGTAACAAGAAGGGTAAATAAAATTCGTTTGGATAGGTTCATGTTTCCCCTTTAAAGGTTGTGTTGCAGTTTAGATGTAAATATCGACACCAAGCAATTGAGCGAGTTCCTCTTTTTTCGCTTGGTTCATTACACCCATATATTCTTCCATGGCTTTGCGAGCACGTCCTTCAGGCAAATCATATTGAATTTGAGCCCGATGTATTTGTGATTCATCAACCTGTTTGATGGAGTGCGCGACCGCATTCGCCACCTTTGATGGTTGGCCAACGGGTTGCTTTTGCTGACTTTTCTTTACCTGACTTTTTTTGTTGGTTTTCGTCGTTCGATTTGCACCGGGAACCAACGCAGGAGGTAAACCATTTATCGATGCCATAACGCTCCATCTTTATTTAGGGCGAAGTAAACTTCGCCCTAACTCAATAAGGATTATTCGCGACCTGGTAGCTTCTTCCAAGTCACATTGTCACGCAGATAAACTGGGCTCGACTCTTCGACTGGAACAGTATTGCCTTTATCCAGCTCCTGTTTCGCTAAAATAACAATGTCTTGCGAATCGGGGTAAAGTACCTCACCAGCAGTTAGATTCAATCGAAGTTGACCTAACTCATCTTGGTATGCATCCCAACCTGTACCTGCGGTTGTCCATGTATTATCGTCAGCTTGTACTTCTTCGGCTAAACGCGCAGGTGGAATCACGCATTCTGCATCCACTCCAGCCCATTCGCCATTCTCTTGACGAGTATAACGAGCCCAATAAACTTCACTCATACGTGCATCAATTGCAACCGCAACATCAGTCGCACCGTGTCGGCGGTAGCTGCCTTGCGCCATGGCTGCAAGTGTTGAAACGCCAATCATTGGTAGGTCTGCACCAAATGCTAAACCTTGTGCAATACCAATACCGATACGAACACCAGTAAAGCTGCCCGGACCACGACCAAACGCAAGCGCATCCAACTCTTGAAGGGTCAAACCGGCTTCTTTCAGAAGTTCATCTACCATTGGTAGCACTTTCTTGGTGTGATCGCGAGGTGCAACTTCACTACATGAAATCACTTTATCACCCACTAATAATGCAACAGAACAATTTTCTGTAGCAGTATCGATAGCAAGAATTTTTGCGCTCATTTGACTCTCTATAACTCTGTTCTAAATGTAATTAAGGCCACTCTATGACTGGCTACCTTGTTCGGCTTTTAGGAATGTTTTGATTCGTTCTAGATCTCGTGTTCTTGGGATCGGAGGTAAACTTGCTAAAAAGATCCCACCATAATCTCGTGTGACCAAACGGTTGTCACAAATGATTAATGCACCGTGATCTTTCTGATCTCGAATCAAACGCCCTACCCCTTGTTTTAACGTAATAACGGCGTCAGGAATTTGCACTTCTGCAAATGGCTCACCACCACGTAACCGACAATCTTCAATACGTGCCTTAAGCAATGGATCATCAGGGGCTGTAAACGGTAATTTATCGATGATAACACAGCTCAGTGCATCACCTCTAACATCTATCCCTTCCCAAAATGCACCAGTGGCCACCAGCAGTGCATTACCCAGCTCCATAAACTCGGCTAGGGTCTTCTGTTTACTCATTTCGCCTTGCATGAGTACTGGCAAATCCAGCACTTCACGAAAGCGTTCTCCTAGCTCACGCATCATGCTGTGCGAAGTACATAAGAAGAAACAACGTCCGTCATTCTCTTCAATGACAGGCGCGAGCATTCGCACCAGTTTGTCGGCTAAGCCTGGGCTGTTTGGCTCAGGTAAATAACGAGGTACACATAAACGCGCTTGCTGCTCGTAATCAAACGGAGAAGGCAGGGAAAACTGTTGTTTTGGCTTCAGACCCAAGCGTTCAGTAAAGTGCTTGAAGTCACCAGAGACAGCAAGGGTTGCTGAGGTAAAAATCCACGCACCTTGTTTGATTTCGATTTGCTCATGGAATTTATCCGCCACCGAAAGCGGTGTAATGTGCAGGGCGAAATGGCGCGGAGAAGTATCGTACCAGTAGGAATAACCGGTGATGTCTACGTCACACACTCTGTCGATCCGACCTTTGATGAGGTTGGCACGCTCAAACGCGGTATCCAGCAATTGGCTTCTACCCAACGCCAGTTTTAGTACATCGATGGCAAGATCTAGGCTATCAATTAAACGTACCAGTTCACACTTGATCGATTCCGATTGCAGAGCCTCACGCCAGTTGCCACGAAAACCGGGTTCACCTAATACAATGCGCATGTCCATGGCACTTTGCATCAGTTTATCCCCCACTTTTTGCAGTTGACGCATGTCTTTCGCTTCTGTGCGGTAGGCAATTTCAATGTCTTTGGCAAGCTCTTGGATCTGACGGCTGGAGATCGACTGTCCGAAGTATTCGCTGGCGATATCTGGAAGCTGGTGGGCTTCATCGAAGATGAATACATCTGCCTCAGGGATCAGCTCGCCAAAACCCGTTTCTTTTATCGCAAGATCGGCGAGGAACAGATGGTGGTTTACGACAACGATGTCCGAATCCATCGCACGTTTACGTGCTTTTAAGACGAAACAATCAGTATAGCTCGGACACTCTTTGCCTAAGCAGTTGTCGTTGGTTGAGGTAATGGTTGGGATGATCATGCTGTCTTCAGGCAGATCTTCACAACCTCCTAAATCGCCCGTTTTCGTTTCCGAAGACCAAGAGCGTACCTTAACCAATTGAGTCAGCAGTGTTGGATCTGCTTCGTTGGTGTGGCTTTCGACCATCTGTCGGCTTAAGCGATCTAAACAAAGGTAGTTAGAGCGACCTTTTAACAATGCCACTTGACCATAGAATCCCAGCGAATTCACCATCAACGGCAGGTCACGATGATATAGCTGCTCTTGTAAGTTCTTAGATCCGGTACTGATGATGACTTTTTTGCCACTCAATAACGCCGGCACAAGGTAAGCGAAGGTTTTACCTGTTCCCGTCCCAGCTTCAACCACCAGCTGAGTTTGGTCTTTGATCGCACTGCTGACGGCTTCTGCCATATCGATTTGGGGCTGACGAGCTTGAAAACCAGGTATAGCTTTACCTAGCGCACCATCAGAGGAAAAGGTTTTTGCGATCATCCACTTTTTGCCTGAGCGAGAAAAATTGCCGAGAGTATACCAAAGAACGGGAAAGGATCACGAGGTGACAAAAGTGCAGAAAGTGAGCCGGGGCGAGCCAATAATAAGACCCGCCCCGGAAGGTGTTTGTGAAGTTATTTACGATTTAAGTAGCGATTTAGCCAAGCTGGTCCTTGGAATGCATCGTCCGATACCATGGCTTTCGCCGCTTCGGTAGGAGTGGCTTTATTTTCCCACATTAGACTGAGCACCTGCTCATCAATGCCTTGTTCCCCCACTAATGCACTTACTCGCTCTTGGTACAGTTTGCGTGCTAGTAGTTCTTTATCCATACGCACCACCTTAGCCTTTTAATTTTGTCTTACGTCAACAAACTTGTGACTGTTTAAATTCACCTAGATAATTTGTTGAAACCATTTTGATAATAGATTATTTATGGTGGTCAAATTGCGGCATAGTTCACCCTATTAGGGCTAAACAATTTTTCGTACGCTAAAAAAAATAAAACATGGAAGTATTCTATTTATGGAAAAGAAAACACTACTTACTCATTGTTCAGACGCCCCAGGCCTGATCTCAAAAATCACCAATATTTGTTATAAGCACCAACTGAATATCGTCCACAATAATGAGTTTGTAGATAATGCCAGTGGTCACTTTTTTATGCGTACCGAGCTAGAAGGCTACTTCAATGATCAGACTTTTCTAGCAGATTTAGACCAAGCACTGCCTCAAGGTGCGAAGCGAAAGCTCATCAGTTCCCGCCGTAAGCGTATCGTTATTTTAGTCACCAAAGAAGCGCATTGTTTAGGCGATATTTTAATGAAGAACTACGACGGAAGTTTGGATGTAGAGATCGCCGCCGTTGTCGGTAACTACGACAAACTACAAGGCCTTACTGAACGCTTCGATATCCCTTATCACCATGTTACTCACGAAGATCTGAGCCGCGAAGAGCATGAGCAAAAGATGCTCGAAGTTATCGCTCAATACGATGCGGACTTTTTAGTTCTGGCGAAGTACATGCGTGTGCTAACCCCAGCTTTTGTAGAGCAGTACCATCACAAGATTATTAATATTCACCACAGTTTCTTGCCCGCTTTCATCGGTGCAAAACCGTACCAACAAGCGTTTGATCGTGGCGTGAAAATCATTGGTGCAACCGCACACTTTGTTACCAATGATCTAGATGAAGGGCCAATCATTAAACAGGACGTAATTCCTGTCGATCACACTTTCAGCGCACAAGATATGGCGCAAGCGGGTCGTGATGTAGAAAAGAACGTGTTGAGTAAAGCACTAAACAAAGTGCTCAATGACCACGTTTTTGTTTACGGTAATAAGACGGTTATTCTTTGAGTTAGCGACTGACTGTTAACTATTAAAAACGCGTAATTAGAGAAGGTATTGCCTTTTCATTACGCGTTTTTTGTATCAGTCGTTGGATGTTTTATGGCAGTGCATGTTAAGAGATTCCCGACTGCGCTCCTTCGTCGCTTTCGGGAATGACGTAATTGAGGCATGAGCATGAGCATGAGCATGAGCATGAAAGCTAATTAGTGCACATCACTTGACCAAACACAAACGACTTGAACTTCGTCAGCCCGACGAGCTTAGCCAAGATCAGGAATCCTGCGATTTAACGCTAGCCTTCACGACAGCACTCTTTCTTCGATGTCAGGAATGACATAAGTGGGACATAGGCATAAAAACGCATTAATACGCACCACTTAACCAAGCGCAAACAACTCAAACGCGTCATTCCGACGAGCTTAAGCGAGATCAGGAATCTCATATCCGCGCACTGTCAGCTCCAGTTTGCCCACAAAGCTCAGCGCACGTAAAACAAATTAAGCCTGCTCAGACTCCACAATACGCTTGAGTGAATGCGGATGCAGCTTGATACAAATACCCTGATACTTAAACGCCACGGTTGGGTTATTCAAGCGTTCGCCTTCCCCTTTCGGGCTGGACAATTTGATCTTCACACCCAGCTGTTCCAACTCATCAAAGCGTGCACCAAACGCTGGATAAGTGTGTTTCAAATCAGCTAGAAAGTCGTCTGCAGTTTCGGCATGAGATGGAATCACAAACTCCACATGTTCCCAGCTTTCAGTTGGGTAGATTTTGCCTTCCGCAGGGTATGGCAGCTCCAAACATTCAATCTTCCAGCCACGGCTTTCCAACGCTTTGTCGAATTCAATAACAATAATCGGGCGACCGTTGATTTTCGCTTGTGAAATCACCTTACCGTATTGATTCCATGCTTCATGCGCAGCTTTTGCGGTTTCAGTATCGTTAATACGCAGCGCAATATGGTCAGCTTGAGCAAAGCTCAGATCCAGTTTTAACAGGGATGCAAGCTCTTCAATCTTCGCCATAAATGCATCCAGATCTTGGATCATCAATTCAGGCGCTAGGCGTTTTTCAACTAGTTGAGTCGTCATTGTGGCTCTCTTTTGGGGCGATTTATCTCATTACTCTGAGCGCAATAGTAAACGCAAACCAAGCCACATTTCCATTCAATCGAAAAAGTATAAATTTCCCCTAATCCTCTCTGTATGAAAAGCAATAAAGTTGTTATCATTAGCCCCATTTTTGTGAACTCCAACAGAACTCGGCACTTATATCGCCGAGTTCTTCGTCCTTGAATTGAAGGAAACGCGTGTGAATATCCAAGCACTTATTAATGACAAAGTATCTCAGGCTCTAGAAGCCGCTGGCGCACCTGCAGGCAGTCCTGCAGCAGTTCGCCAATCAGCAAAGCCACAATTTGGTGACTACCAAGCAAACGGCGTAATGGGCGTTGCTAAAAAACTGGGTACTAACCCACGAGAATTTGCACAGAAAGTACTGGATGTTCTAGACCTAGACGGTATTGCGAGCAAGACAGAAATCGCTGGTCCTGGTTTCATCAACATTTTCCTAAGCGAAGAGTTCCTTGCGAAGCAAGCGGAAGCAGCACTGGCTGATTCACGCCTTGGCGTTGCTGCAGACGAAGCTCAAACTATCGTTGCTGACTACTCTGCACCAAACGTAGCAAAAGAAATGCACGTTGGTCACCTACGTTCAACCATCATCGGTGATGCGGTAGTACGTACTCTTGAGTTCCTAGGTCACAAAGTGATCCGTGCGAACCACATCGGTGACTGGGGTACTCAGTTCGGTATGCTTATCGCAAACCTTGAGCGTGTACAACAAGAGTCTGGCGAAGTTTCTATGGAACTGGCTGACCTTGAAGGCTTCTACCGTGAGTCTAAGAAACTGTACGACGAAGACGAAGAATTCGCAGTTAAAGCACGTAACTACGTTGTGAAACTGCAAAGCGGCGACGAGTTCTGCGCAGAAATGTGGAAGAAGCTGGTTGACGTAACCATGATCCAAAACCAACGCAACTACGATCGTCTAAACGTATCTCTATCTCGTGATGACGTAATGGGCGAGAGCATGTACAACGACATGCTACCTAAGATCGTAGCAGACCTTAAAGCACAAGGTCTTGCGGTTGAAGATGACGGCGCGCAAGTTGTGTTCCTTGAAGAGTTCAAGAACAAAGACGGCGAAGCGATGGGCGTTATCGTTCAGAAGCGTGACGGCGGCTTCCTATACACAACAACAGATATCGCATGTGCGAAATACCGTTACGAAGAGCTAGGCGCAGATCGTGTGCTTTACTTCATCGACTCTCGTCAGCACCAGCACCTAATGCAAGCTTGGACTATTGTTCGTAAAGCGGGTTACATCCCAGAATCTGTTTCTCTTGAACACCACGCATTCGGTATGATGCTAGGTAAAGATGGTAAACCATTCAAGACTCGTGCAGGCGGCACGGTTCGTCTTGCTGATCTTCTTGATGAAGCAGAAGTTCGTGCAGCACAGCTGATCGAATCTAAGAACCCAGAACTAGCAGAAGACGAGAAGAAAGCGATCGCTAACACAGTTGCAATGGCAGCGGTTAAGTACGCAGACCTTTCTAAGCACCGTACCACAGACTACGTGTTCGATTGGGACAACATGCTAGCGTTCGAAGGTAACACTGCACCTTACATGCAATACGCTTACACTCGTGTAGCATCTGTATTCGCTAAAGCTGGCGTTTCTATGGATGATCTACAAGGTGAAATTAAGATCACTGACGAGAAAGAAAAAGCGCTTATCGCAAAACTTATGCAATTCGAAGAAGCGGTTCAATCTGTTGCTCGCGAAGGTCAACCGCACATCATGTGTAGCTACCTATTCGAACTAGCAGGTCAGTTCTCTAGCTTCTACGAAGCGTGCCCTATCCTAGTTGCTGAAGACGAAGCTGTGAAACAAAGCCGTCTGAAACTAGCAGCGCTAACGGCGAAGACCATCAAGCAAGGTCTATCTCTACTAGGTATCGATACTCTAGAGCGTATGTAAACGATTCGAGTCTCGAGACAAGTTAGAAAGGTTGGCGTGAAAGCGTCAGCCTTTTTTATTGCTCCGCATATCTCATTTGCGTGAGACCAACCACTTCCCCACTAGCGTCGGTAGAAACACGTCACTCCCTACAGTGAGGGACGAACGTGATAGGGAATCTCTCGTTTAGTATTTAAGACCTAGCCACATCCTCTCTCCAACCTTATACTCAACTAAAACAATTAATTGGAAAGATCATGAGTTTTGAACTGCACCCTCAACTGGCAAAAGACACCACCGTTATCGGCCACTTCCCACTGTGCGTGGCACTTCTGCATAAAGACAATGCCGTGCCATGGGTTATCTTGGTACCTAAGCGTGCAAACCTAAAAGAGCTTCACCACTTGCCAATGCAAGAACAGCAACAGTTTTTGCTAGAGTCTCAAGCGGTAAGCCAAGCACTGGAAGCAACATTCCGTCCAGATAAGTTAAACCTTGGCGCGCTAGGTAACATGGTGCCACAACTGCACATTCACCATATTGCTCGCTTCGAAGACGATGTGGCATGGCCGGGACCAGTTTGGGGTAACACCAAAGGTGAATTCCGCACAGAAGAAGAGCAAAACGAATTGCTTGGTCGTATTAAGAACGTGCTGTCACTGAGCTCTATTTTCCAAAAAGCATAAGCACTGCTAGCGAAAATAATCCGTCTTTGAATACAGCTGAAATAGACAGAGAAAGATTAATACTTATTTGTAACAATCTTTCTCATTTTCCTGGGATTATCACTCAAATCAAACTTGTTTAGACTGCTCGCTCAATTAGAGAGGGTCATCATGAAACAAGTCTTCAACACATTCCGATACGTCAGCTGGATTGCCATCATCTGTTCTATGGCGGCTTCGTTCTTGCTTTTTGTTATGGGCGCAGCAAAAACCTATTCGGCATTTGCGGTCTTCATTCTTAATCAAACACCTCCAGAAACACTCGCACATTTAGATAAAGCAGACATCGCGATCGCTTATTTGATCAAGTCTCTAGATACGTTTCTTGTCGCACTGGTTTTGTTTATCTTTGCTCACGGTATCTTTACTCTGTTTATCTCCAATAAAGTTAAAGCTAAAACACAAGACCAATCCGTTTTGCATTGGATCAGAACACCAAACATTGGTCACCTAAAAAACATCTTAGCTGAAGTCATTATTGTGATTTTATTTGTGAAGTTCTTGGAGCTCGTACTGATTAATTTCGATAGCTTAGACTGGACGATCTTAACCCTACCAATTTCGATTTTAGTTCTAAGCCTTGGATTAAAGTTCTTAGAACTGGGCTCAACCAAGAACTCTGAAGATCGCTGATTGAATAGATAAAAAAGAAAAGCCGCATCATTACTGATGCGGCTTTGTCGGTTTTACGTGAGACTTCTTGCTGCTACATGGTTACTGTTAAAGATAAACCATCTTGCTTAGTTACAGAGTAGCGCACTCGAGTAACGTCATGAGCTTTATTGGTGTCGACTAAGCGGTTAACTTTACCCTTCTTGATCCACACGCTTAACATCGCGTCGGCGCCATCTTCACTCATCCCAAACTGTTTAGCCAGATCTGACTGGGAGACGGTTCCTTTGTCTGCAATGTATTGATAAAGCTCTTTTAAAATCATGCTACTTGCACCTCTAGTGCACCTTGGTGCTTCTTACCTACTCGCTTGAACACGCGGTATGTGCCAAAGAAGATTGCCACAATCACTGCCATCCAAATACCACTAGTAATAGGGCTATCTGCAAAGTGTGTCAACTGGTTGTAGAACGTCGCACATAGATATGCCAAGCCCATTGTCCACACCGCAATAAAACGCGCAAAGTTATGGCCGAACTCACGTACATATGCACCCATCGCTGCTACACATGGTGTGTAAAGAAGAATAAAGATTAGGTAAGCAAACGCTGCGTTACCAGAAGCAAATTGAGCTTTGATGTTACCAAAGATAGATGCATCTACTTCTTGCTCTTCTGCTACTGCACTTGAATCAGTAAGGTCACCGACTTCAATGCCCAGTGGATCTGAGTAGCTCAAACCAGCAAGGTTATCAGGGATACTCATTACCGCTTCTTCTAGGCTGCCCATTAGGTCAAATTCCGCTTCTTCGCCATCACTTGGTGTGGTGTATAGGCTGTTAAGCGTACCTACCACAGCTTCTTTAGCGAAGATCCCCGTAATAATACCAACAGTTGCTGGCCAGTTGTCTTCTTGAACGCCGATTGGTGCAAACACTGGCGTCACGACTTGTGCTGCTTTAGAAAGTACAGAATTTTCACTGTCTTCGTTACCAAAGCTGCCATCTGTACCTAGTGAGTTAAAGAAACTTAGGATTGCCACAACGATTACGATGGTTTTGCCCGCACCCAATACAAAGCGCTTCAGTTTTTGCCACGTTTTGATCACAACGTTTTGTAATGTTGGAAGCTCGTAATCTGGCATTTCCATAACCAACGTGTCACTGCTACCTGGATAAAGCGTGTGCTTAAGGAAAAGACCAGTGAAAATCGCAGCCACAATACCAAGTAGGTAAAGTGCAAATACAATGTTCTGACCCGAGCCAGGGAAAAATGCAGCGGCAAATAGCGCGTATACAGGCAAACGAGCACCACATGACATAAATGGAGCCATTGATGCAGCCAGTTTACGTTCACGCTCTTGGTCTAAAGTACGAGTTGCCATGATTGATGGTACGTTACAGCCAAAACCAAGAACAAGCGGTACAAATGCTTTGCCCGGTAGGCCGATCTTCTGCATCACTTTATCTAGTACGAATGCTGCACGAGCCATGTAGCCTGAGCTTTCAAGTACAGCTAGGAAAAGGTACAAACACGCGATAACTGGAATGAAAGTCGCGACTGTTTGGATACCACCACCGATACCATCAGCAAGAACAGTTACCACCCAAACTGGCAAATGACCATCCAATAAGTGGTGACCGCCATCAACTAGCAACGCACCAACACCGATATCGAAGAAGTCGATGAACGCACTACCAATGTTGATAGAGAACATGAACATTAGGTACATCACAACGAAGAAGAATGGAATGCCCACCCACTTGTTGAGGATGAACTGGTCGAGCTTTTCAGTCACACTACGACTTAGCTTACCTTCGCTACGGCGTACTTTCTTACACTCTTCGTGAAGGTGCGTATATTTAGTGTCGGCAACATGCAGGTCAACATCCAGTTCAAGCTCAGTAATAGTGTTTTCAACGCTATTGCGGTCAGCATCTGACATACTGTTAAGAACAAGTGCATCTTTTTCTAATGCACGAATCGCTAGAGCACGGTTAGAAACGGTTTGATCATTAAAAAGAGCCGAAACGTTATTGATCGCCGCTTCCATTTGCTCGCCGTAGTTCAAAGACATTTCTTTTAGTGCAACACCTTGAACCACAGATTTGTGTAGCTTCTCTTTAAACTCGGCAACTTGTGCTTTGTTTGTCGCAGATAGACTTACTACTGGGCAACCCAGTGTCTTTTCCAGTTCAGCTACATTGATGATTTGGCGTTCACGCTTAAGCGCATCCATCTTGTTCAACACAACAATCATTGGGCGGCCAAGTTCACGTAGTTGAAGTGTCATATATAGGCTACGTTCAAGACTGGTTGCATCTACTACGTTGATGATCAAATCTGCTGGGTGAGTCAAGACCGCACGGGATGCGATCGACTCATCAATGCTGTTGCTGTCGTTACCACTATCAAGTGAGTAAATACCAGGCAGGTCAGTCAGTGCAAAATCATCACCTGCATGTTTAAACTGACCTGTTTTCTTCTCAACAGTTACACCAGCCCAGTTACCAACCTGCTGTTTAGCACCTGTCAGGCCATTAAAAAGTGTTGTTTTACCGCTGTTTGGGTTACCTACAGTAAGAATTTGATATTGCATTATGCTCGCTCCACTTCAATGTTTTGCGCAATCGCTTCTCGCAATGCAACAGAAACACCACGAACTTCAACTTGCAGAGGGTCGCCCATAGGAGCGCGTCGAATTACTTTTACTAGAGTGTTAGGAAGTAGCCCCATTACCATGAGCTTTTTTCGAACATCTGAGGATAGACCTTCAAGTAATCGAATAGTTACCGTTTCTCCGGGTTTGATCTCTGATAGCTTCATAATGGCCCTTAAGAGTATTGCTAATGATAAATATTATTATTAAGAGTATTCAATGGGGCGATTCTACTCCCCAATACCCTCCTATTCATTGTGTGAAATCAAAGATTTCACGAATCTACCCTGTTTATTAGTCGTCAAGTTCGTTAATTAAAACTCCGTCATTTTCGTCAAAATCAATAAATGAGCCCACAGAAAACAACAACAAACTGATAACAAAAGAAACTCAAAAATTAATTAAGTCTTATTTATCAGTAATTTACTGAACAAGATTCAACTTGTCGCATTTCTCACATAAAGGTGTCGTTATTTTTATAAGAAAAATAAGTAAGGTCTCGTATAGTTAACCCATCGAGAGGCAACAGCCACTCAAAAGAATTCCAGAGGTGGCATGGCAACATGTCACTCCGGCAGCAAGCGAAGGTGTCATTGACACCCGTGGTATAGTCCCCCCGGCTATACCACGATATTTTTTTTCTTCTCTTTCTTTATTGCTTCTTAAGTAACCTCCACTAACCTCTTAAATCTCTACTGCTAGTCAATAGTCGCTGTTACCCTTATTACCTATTTTTCTTACATACCGCCCCATTGATTTTGAACTAGTTAACTAAAGCCCTGTGTCTAGTTTTTAGGCGACATCTCGTATCTCGTATCTCGTATCTCGTATCTCGTATCTCGTATCTCGTATCTCGTATCTCGTATCTCGTATCTCGTATCTCGTATCTCGTATCTCGTATCTCGTATCTCGTATCTCGTATCTCGTATCTCGTATC